>NZ_CP028907.1:0-116380 GCF_001639105.2 Azospirillum humicireducens | reverse complement strand
CGGCCACCGAAGGTGGGGGAGGGCTAGGGAGGGGGCGGCGTCAGCGTCTCGTTACTTCGCCAGCCAGACGCTCTCATAGGTGTCGTTGACACCGATGGCGGTGGTGTTGGCGTTCTTCACCCGCTTGTCGAGGAAGGTCGGGAATTCCATCTCCAGCAGCCACACGACCGGCAGCTCGTCGGACAGGATGCGCTGGACCTCGCTGTACTGCTCCTGGCGCTTGGCCGGATCGTTCTCCTGCGACGCCTTGGCGAACAGCTCGTCCACCTTCGGGTTGGAATAGCCCATCGTGTTGGAGAACATCACGCCCTTGCGGATGTTGGACGAGATGTAGGTGCGGGCCACGCCCAGCGCCGGATCGCCATACTGGTAGACGAAATTCGTGGTGATCTCGTAGTCCCAGTTGGCGACGCGCTGGCTCCAGCCGGCGGCGTCGGTGCTTTCCAGGACGACGGCGATGCCGACCTTGGACAGCGACTGCTTCAGATATTCGCCCAGGCGGGTCCAGGTCTCGCCATAGGGCATCGGCATGATCTTGACGGTGGCGCGCACGCCCTTGCCGTCGGGTTTCAGCCCCATTTCGTCCAGCAGTGCCTTGGCCTTGGCGAGATCGGGCTCGTAGGTGGTCACCTTCGGATCGTAGAACTTGACCACCGAGTTGATCGGACCGGTCGGCACGCGCCCGAGCCCGAACCAAATCTTGTCGCGGATGAACTTGCGGTCGATGGCGTAGGCGATGGCCTTGCGGAAGCGCTTGTCGTCCAGCGGCTTGACGCGGTGGTTGATCTCCAGCCAGGACAGCGGCGCGACGAACTCGTAGCCGGCGGTGGTCATGGTCAGGTTGGGCAGCGCCTTCATGCGCGGAACCTCGAAGGGCTCCAGATCGCTGTACTGGGTTTGCTGCACCTGTCCGCTCTCCAGCGCCAGCGAGCGGCTGGCGGCGTCCGGGATCACGCGGAAGGTGATGCCGTCCAGGTAGGGCAGGTCCTTCTTGTAATAGTCCTCGTTGCGGACGAGCTGGATGTAGCTGCCCTTGACCCATTCCTTCAGCTTGAAGGGGCCGGTGCCGACCGGCGTGGTGTTGGCCGGGTTGGCGCGGTAATCGGTGCCTTCATAAAGGTGGGCCGGCACCATCGGGGCGGAGGACACCTCGAAGGCCTGAATGAAGGCGGGGAAGGCCTCCTTCAGCTTGAACTCGACGGTGTTGTCATCAACCGCGGTGATCGACTCGCAGCGGCTGAAGACGGCACGCGCCCGCGGGTGAACCTCCATCAGGAACTTGGAGGTCGAGAACACGACGTCCTTCGCGGTGAAGGGCTTGCCGTCATGCCATTTGACATTCTGGAACAGCTTGAAGGTGTAGGTCAGCCCGTCCGGCGAGACCGTCCAGCTCTCGGCCAGCGACGGCATCGGGTTCAGCTTCTGGTCGTAGGTCAACAGGCCCTGATAGATCTTGCCGGCGACCGTCTGGGTCGGACCCTGCTGGTTCAGCCCCAGCATCAGGGTCGGCGGTTCGGGCTGCACGATGGAGTTGAGGACACCGCCGCGGACCGGCGTCTCCTGGGCCATGGCCGGAGCGGCGACCAGTGCCGCGGTGCCGGGAACGGCGAGCACGGCGGCCAGCAGGCCTGCGGCGGCGGCGCGGTGGACGCCGCGGGTGAAGCCGCCCTGAAAACTACGGCGGAAGCTGGCGGGGATACCGGTAAGGCGTCTGGTCATCGGGTGTCCTCGTCTCCAGAAGTTGTCGGTGGTGTCAGCGACCCTGTCGTGTCGATTGTAATTTTNGCGAAGCGGGGGAGGGTCGGGGAGGGGGGCATGACGACTATCCTCACCGCGGCCCCACCGGCCCGGACGTGCCGTCCAGCCAGCGCAGCAGCGCGTCCCATTCCAGGACGCCGGCCTTCGGATAGGCGCGTTCATATTGCTGCGCCGTGTGTTCGCAGACCTCGGGCGACGGGTAGACCAGCGGCCGGCCGCCGGCCAGCGCCATGATCTGCTGCTTGCAGGCCTGCTCCAGGTAGTACATCAGCACCGCCGCCTCGGCGACGTCCTGGCCGGCGGTCAGCAGGCCGTGGTTGCGCAGGATCATGCTGTGATGGCTGCCGAGATCGGCGACCAGCCGCTCGCGCTCCGCCAGGTCGAGCGCGATGCCTTCGTAGGTGTGATAGGCGATGCGGTTGTACCAGCGCAGCGAATGCTGGGTGATCGGCAGCAGCCCGTCGGCCTGGGCGCTCACCGCCATGCCGGCGTCGGTGTGCAGGTGGATGACGGCGCCGACGTCGGGGCGGGCGTGATGGACGGCGCTGTGGATGGTGAAGCCGGCGGGGTTGATGGCGTCACCCTCGCGCCCGTCCACCAGATTGCCGTCGATGTCGACCTTCACGAGGTTGTCGGGTGTCACCTCGTGGAACATCAGGCCATAGGGGTTGATCAGGAAATGGTCGGGGGTATCGGGAATCCGCGCCGACATGTGGGTGTAGATCAGGTCGGTCATGCCGAGCCGGTCGAACAGCCTGTAGGCGGCGGCCAGATCGGTTCGCACCTTCCACTCCACGTCGGAGCAGTCGCGGGTGGCGCGCGGGGCGTGGGCGGCGGTGGCGGTCAGGGAGGCGGCGATCATCGGGTGGGTCTCGTCGGGAAAGAAGGGATCAGATGGGTTCCAGGCCGCACCAGCCGGCGATGAACAGTGCCAGCACGCGGGTGACGTCGCGCACGCTGTCCAGCGACACCGATTCGTCGATGCCGTGGATACGCGTCGCCTCCGGGCCGTAGCAGGTGGCGGGGGTATCGCCGTACAGCTGGAAGAAGCGGGCGTCGGTGGTGCAGGTCAGCGCCACCAGCTCCGGGTCGCCGCCGCGCACGGCGCGATGGCTGTCGGCCAGCATGGTCACCAGCGGATGGGCCGGGTCGATCTCGCAGCCGGCGGCCTGGAAGCCGTTCCACTGCAACGCGACGCCCACACTGGCAAGAGCCGGGTCGGTGGAGCGCGCCTGCTCCACCGCCCGTGTCACCTCGGCGCGGACCGCCTCCGGCTCCTGCCCGGGGAAGAAGCCGAGCCGGAGGTCGAGCGCGCAGCGCGTCGGGACTGACGACGGCCACTCGCCGCCCTCAATCCGGCCGAGATTGATGTTGACGGGATGGGCGTGGCCGCAGAAGGCGGGATGGCGGCAGGACGGCTCGTTCCACCGCACTTCCAGCGCCTTCAGGTGCGCCGCCAGCGCATAGGCCGCCTCGATGGCGTTCACCCCCGCCGAGGTGTCGAGCACATGGGCCGGCGTGCCGGTCAGCACCAGCCGCAGCCACATCACGCCGACCTGCGCGACGGAGATGGTATGGTTGAACGGCTCCGGGATCACCGCGGCGTCGGCACGGTAGCCGCGGTGCAGGCAGGCGAGCGCGCCATTGCCGGTGCACTCCTCCTCGATCACCGATTGCAGATAGACGGGGGCGGCCGGCCGGTAGCCCAGCGTGCGCAGCGCGCCGAAGGCGGCGGTATAGGCGGCGATGCCCGCCTTCATGTCGCCGGCGCCGCGGCCGTAGAGCCGTCCGTCGGCGATGCGCGGCTCGAAGGGCGGAGTGGTCCACAGCTCCGCCGGGCCGGCCGGCACCACGTCGATGTGGCCGTTCAGGATCAGCGAGCGCCCCTTCGCCTCGCGCGGGCGATGGACGCCGACGACATTCTCCCGACCGGCATAGGCGCCCGGCAACACCGGCGGCGAGAAGCCCGGCATGCGGGAGATCGCCTCCTCGTCCACGTCGAAACGGTCGACCTCCAGCCCGAGCGCGGCGAAGCGGTCGGCCATCAGAGCCTGCGCCCCGGCTTCCTCCCCCAGCAGCGACGGCTGGCGCACGAGGTCCGACAGCAGGGCCACGCACTCGTCCTGCGCTGCGTCGGCGGCGTCCAGGATGGCGGCACGCAGGCCGGGGTCCGGCAACGCATGGTCGAGACGGTCTGCCGTTTCTCGTGTCATTCCGAATCCTCTTCACCGCTGCGGCAGGATTGCACGGTCGGTTGAAAAAAGACAAAGCGGCTGCTGCGCGGCCTATCCCAAATGGATATGACCGCTATAATGCGACGTTATGCATGTCCGGCTTGGCGATGTTTGAAGGCCGCCATGTGTCGATTAGGCGATGACGAATGCGACGTGGCAAATAAGCATTTTTCATTTCGCCCATGAGTTTGATTTATGCCGCAGTTGCTCAGTGGGCAATCATGTGCGTAGTATTTGTGCGGCAGAATGAATGCACCGGAATCGGGCAGAGCGGACAAGGGGCGGGCAGTGAACGAAACCGGGGCGGAACGGCAGGCTTTGGCCCGTCTTGGGCAGCAGATGGACTGGAATCTGCTGCGCACCTTCATGGTGATCGTGCAGGAGGGGAGCATCACCAAGGCCTCCGTCCGCCTGTTTTTGACGCAGCCCGCGGTCAGCCTCGCGCTGAAGCGGCTGGAGGAGCAGCTCGGCCGCACCCTGATCGACCGCGGCCCCGGCCGCTTCGCCGTCACTGCCGCCGGTGAGCAGGTCTATGACGAGGCGGTGGCGATCCACGCGACCGTGTCGCGCCTGGGCGCCCTGGTTCGTGACGCCAAGGACGAGATCAGCGGCCATGTCCACATCCTGATGACCAGCCGCATCCAGACGCCGTTGCTCGACCGCTCGCTGCGGGAATTCCACCGCATGTATCCGCAGGTGACCTTCCGCATCGACGTGATGGCCTCGGCCGACGCTCATATCGCCTTGCAGCAGCGTGTCGGCGCCATGGCGATCTGCCTGCTGCGCGAACCGATTCCCGGATTGTCCAGCCAGGTGTTCCTGCGCCAGACCTACCGCCTCTATTGCGGCTCCGAGTTCCGCCTTTTCGGGCAGCGCGACATCGACATCGCAGAACTGCGGCACGAGAATTTCGTCTCCTTCACCTCCGACCAGATCGACGGCGCCCTGTCTCCGCTGACGCTGTTCCGTGCGCGGGAGGGCTTCGCCGGACGCGTCGTCGCCTCGTCCGCCAATCTGGAGGAGGTGCGCCGCATGATCGTCTGCGGTCTCGGCATCGGGCCGCTGCCGGAGCACATCGCCGCCCGCGACGTCGACGACGGCATGCTGTGGGAATTGCCGCCCTATGAGGGGATCGCGCCGGTCAACGTCCACCTGATCTGGAACGAACAGGCCAAGCTGAACCGGGCGGAGCGGGCCTTCCTGGATTATCTGCAGACGGCGCTCGCCACCGCCCCGGCGCGGGAACTGGCTGGCGTGTCACCTGTCCCGTAACCGCTGCCATCCCACGCCCCTTCACTGCATCTCTTCCAGCCGCAGCGGCGTCTCCACCAGCAGCCGGAACCGCCCGCGCCCGGTCTTCTCGATCCGCAACGGCCCGCGGCGGTCGTCCAGCCGGCGCTGCAGCAGGATCAGCCGCGCTTCCAGATTCTCGGCAAAATCAGGCAAGGGAATGTCCGGCGCCAGCCGCAGTTCGCGGTTGGTGAAATCGGTGCGCCCCAGAATGGTATGCTCTCGCACCAGCTTCCACAGGATCGCCCCGGCCACGCCCTTGATCAGATAATCGTGGTCGAGGAAGACGCTGTCGTCGGTGGTGTAATGGCGCACGGTGATCGGCGGGCCGCCGGCCGGTGCCGGTGCCGGTGCCGGTGCAGGTTCGGCCGGCGGGTCCTCCACCTCCGTCGTCTGGGCCGCGGGCAGGCTGCGCATCAGCGCGCCCAGCTGTGCGGCGAGCGTCGCCAGTGCATCCTCGTCGTCGTAGGTGAAGCGCATCTCCTGGGCGCTCTCCACGAACAGCACCCCGCCCAGCCCGCCGCGGCCGTCCCCGGCCTCATGTGTCAGGATCGGCACCGCCAGCTGGCTGTGCGGCCGCTCCAGACCGGGGAAGGGGATCTCGTGCAACGGCCCCGCCGCCGTGCCCTGCCGCATCGCCATGCTGTAGGCGACATCGGTGGTCATGTGGGTGATGCGGATCGGCACCCGTTCGCGCGCCGCCACCCCGATCACGCCGTCGCCGGGTGCAACCTCCCAACCGATGCCGCTGCCCCGCTTGCTCGCCTCCCCGGCCGCCTCCCCGCTGGCCTCGTAACCCAGCGCCGCGACGGTGAACAGCCGCCCGCTGGCGGCGTCCGGCAGCAGGATCAGCGCATGCTCCACCCCGAACAGGTCGCGCAGGGCCATGATGGCGCGGTCGAGCAGGTCCGACAGGTCGGCGCAGCCGCGCAAGCCCTCGCAGGCGCGCCGGACGGCCGACAGCAGGCTGCGCGGGCGTATGCGCGCTGGCAGGGGACGGCCGCCGGGCACCGCCTCGATCTCCGTCACCCGGAACAGGTCGGCACCGCGCAGCCGGAACACCTCCGCCATCCCGACATGCGAGGCGATCCCCGACAGCTTGGCCTTCATGCTCTCGAACAGCGGCCCGTCGGTCTCGGTCCGCAGATAGTCCAGCCGCAGCCGGTACTGCGCGCCGGTCGACGGGTCGATGACCTCGAGAAGCGCATCCCGGCAGTCCAGGATGTTGGCCCGCGTCTTGTTGAAGAACTGATAGGATAGGGCGATGTGGCCGGGATCGACGTAATGGACCTGAGACAGCTGCGAGACGTTGGGCGTGCCGTCCGGCGCCACTGTGGCGATGGTGGCGGGGATCACCCCCTCCAGACAGGTTCGGATGGCATCCAGCGTCAGCACGGGATGGTGGTCTTGCCGGTCGCTCATGCCTGCACCGGCTCGCCGGCCTTCGGGCCCGGCGTCTGGTCGAACACCGTGGCCGGGCGGACATGCAGCGCCACCAGATCGGCGGGATCGCAGGACATCACCGCCCGGATGAAGGGCTCGGTGAAGCCGATTCCGGTCAGCTCGGCGATGAAGCCGTCCAGATAGGGACCGGTGAGCGCCGCCTCTTCCGCGGTCGGGGCGGCGACAAGGGCGCCGTCGCCCTTGACCTGCAGGGAGCGGTGGGTGCTGGGTTCGGAAAAGACCACGGCCAGCCGGCCGGTGTCGGCGACGGCAGCCACCAGTTCGGCATTGGCGCGCCCGTCGAGCAGCACGGTCAGCCGCTCTCCCCCGGAACTCGCCTGTGCCGCCACGGCCCGCGCGACCAGGGGCCGGTTCGACCGGTCGCTGGAGGCGACATTGACGCTGAGGCTGCGGTCGAGAAAACGCGAGACCGCGGCGCCCACACCCGCCCCAAGCTGAAGACCGTCCGGCTCCGCCACGCCTGCCTCCTCAGCGCCCCTGTATGGCGATCAGGATAGCAACGGCACCGGCCGGGCGGCAAACCAACCGATGGATGTCATCCATGCGGCACGGATTTGCCCGACCTTGTCGGTCACGCTCCCGGCGCCACCACGAAGCAAGCCATGCCGATGGTGACCAGCCCGCTGCAGGCGCTGGCCGCATCCTGCTGCGACAGGCCCGACAGGCGGGCACGGTAGAGCGGTCCGGTCTGGGTATCCACCGCCTGCACCACCCGTTGCGAGCGCGACAGCACCGGCATGGAGTTGCGGGCGCGGTCGATCACACGCTGGCTGTCGTCGGGCGAGCGGAAGGCGCCGAGCTGAACCGTCCACACCCCGCCGCCGGCGGTCGCCGGCCCGGCCATCGTCGCCACCGGCCGCGGTGCCGGCGCGTCGGGCGTCGAGGTGTCCGGCGCCACCACCCGCACCGCAGGCGCCGGCGCCGCTGCCGGGGCGGGCAGCGCCGCCACGGCGATCGGCGGACGGCTGGCCGCCGGGCGGCTGTTCGCCGGCGGCGCGTAGGAGGGCGCCTGATAGGAGGGGGCCTGATAGGAGGGGGTTGGCTGCGACGAGGTGTAGGACGGCCCAAAGTGCGAAGGCAAATCGGAGGACGGCGCACTGACCAGCACGATGTCGGCGCCGTTGGGAGCCGGGGTGCGGTTCAGCCGTGGGCCGACCGACGCGATGTAGCGCCGCGTCTCGCCCGGCAGGCTGCGCTTGCCGGCCAGATAGTCGCCGTAACAGCCCGGACCNCAGATAGGCGGTGCCGGCGATGATGTTGTCATGCGGATCGAACGGGTCGGAGCCCAGATCGTGCTTGCGCCGCATCTCCTCGTAAGTGCCGGGCATCACCTGCATCAGGCCCATCGCGCCGGCCTTGCTGACGATGGGCTTGCCGTTGACGGTGGTGCGCCCGCCGCTTTCCTGGCGGATGACTTCGCGAATCCAAAGCTCCGGCATGTCGAAGCGCTTGGATGCCTCGGCGATGTGGGCGTCGATCTCCGCCGGGGTGGCGGTGCGGTGCGATCCGCCCCCGCTGGCGCAGGCGCTCAGCAGGGCGGTCAGGGCGGCGCAGGTCAGCAACGGCTTCAGGCGACGCACGGAACCCCCGGTCATCGTTTGATTCTAACTTTAGGATAAGCCCGATTTGGAGGTAGCGACCTTTGCACATTCCGGCCCCGCCGTAAACCGTCCCGGCTGTGACCTTCGACGCGGCCGGGGAACGCGGAGGGGGGAGGGCACCGGAGTCCTTCGGCCGGACAAGCGGCCGGACGGGCATCTGCCGTCCGGATCGCCTTCTGCCGGGATAGCCCTTGCGCGGGTCTTTCGGCAATTCGGTCTCGCGGCGAATCACGTTTCCCGGTCGTCGTCCGGATCGCGGCGGGTCGTCAGTTCGCGCATCAGCCGCTCCTTTGCGGTCTTCCGGCTCGGCCTGCCGCCGGGCCTGCCGAGCAGCCCGCCAAGGAGCCCGCCCAGCGGCCCCCCGGTCTTCGGCTCGTCCTCCGGTTCAGCGGTCACCTGCGCGCGCTCCGCCTCGCGCCGGGCCAGCATGGCGGCGCGGTCGACCAGCGGGTTGCGCAGCCGGTGCGGCAGCGCCTTGAAGGCGAGGTTGGCGCGTTCCAGGTCCGTCACCGACTCGGTGGACCGCGCGATGCGCAGCGCCACCCGGAACAGGTCGAGCCGCCACGCATCCTCCGGCGCATGCGGCAGCGTCTCCGCCGCCGCCAGCAGGGTGTCCAGCCCCTTCCCGGTCAGTCCGCTGGTGGATTCCCCGCCGGTCGTTCGTTCGGTATCGCGGTCCCGTCCCATTCCGTCTTCGAAGCTGTCGCGCTGGAGGCGGACTTTAGGACGCCGGCTGCCGCTTTGTCTGCCCCCAAGCGGGGACCACACCATTTGGGTGGGGACGGGAGGAACCGCGACCGAAAAAAGCCCCCTTCCCGAGACGGGGAAGAGGGCGGCAAGTCAGTCGGGGAAATGCGCGGCTGGATGCCGGCAATCATGCAGCGCCCAGGGGGATGGACGCGGCATCTCGAAGCCGGCCCCTCCGCAAAGCCGCGGAAGGGCCGGAAACCTCACGTCACTCCGCGGCCTGCGCCACGCTCAGGCCCAGCCGCTTGGCCACGCCCTCGCCATAGGCCGGGTCGGCGGCCAGGAAGTGCTTCAACTGGCGCTGCTGGATGAACAACGGGGCCTTGCTCAGGCTGCCGGCGATGTTGTCCATCAGGCGGTCCTGAGCCTCGGCGCCGATCAGGCGGAACAGCGCGCCGGCCTGGGCATAATCGTCGTTGCCCTCGCGGTGGTCGTAGTGGGCGGCGTCGCCGCGGATGCGCAGCGGCGGTTCGCTCGCGACACCGGTCTGCGTCGGGCCGCCGAAGCTGTTCGGCTCGTAGTTCGGCCGGGCGCCGCCGTTGCCGTCGGTGCGCATGGCCCCGTCGCGCTGATAGTTGTGGACCGGGCAGCCCTGCGGCTTGTTCACCGGGATCTGGGCGTAGTTGCCGCCCAGCCGGTAGCGGTGGGCGTCGGCATAGGCGAACAGCCGGCCCTGCAGCATCTTGTCGGGGCTGAAGGAGATGCCGGGCACCACGCTGGCCGGGCTGAAGGCGGACTGCTCGGTCTCGGCGAAGAAATTCTCCGGGTTGCGGTTCAGCACCAGTTCGCCGATCTCGATCAGCGGGTAGTCGGCATGCGGCCACACCTTGGTCAGGTCGAACGGGTTGATGCGGTAATCGTCGGCCTCCGCCTCCGGCATGATCTGCACCGAGACGGTCCAGGCCGGGAAATCGCCGTCCTCGATCGAGGCGAACAGGTCGCGGGTGGCGTGGTCGGGGTCGATGCCGCCCATCGTCACCGCCTGCGCGGCGGTGAAGTTCTCGATGCCCTGGCGGGTCTTGAAGTGATACTTGACCCAGAAGCGCTCGTTCGCCGCGTTGATCCACGAGAAGGTGTGGCTGCCGAAGCCGTCCATGTGGCGGTAGCTGCGCGGGGTGCCGCGGTCGCTGAACAGGATGGTCAGTTGGTGCATCGTCTCCGGCGACAGCGAGAAGAAGTCCCACATCGCGGTGGGGTCCTTCAGGTTGGTGGCCGGGTTGCGCTTCTGGGTGTGGATGAAGTCGGGGAACTTCAGCGGATCGCGCAGGAAGAAGACCGGTGTGTTGTTGCCGACCAGATCGTAGTTGCCCTCTTCCGTGTAGAACTTCACGGCGAAGCCGCGCGGGTCGCGCTCGGCATCGGCGGAGCCCTTCTCGCCGCCGACGGTGGAGAAGCGCAGGAAGACCGGCGTTTCCTTGCCGACCGACGACAGGAAGGCGGCCTTGGTCCAGCCGGTCACGTCGCGGGTGACGCGGAAGCTGCCATAGGCGCCGGCTCCCTTGGCGTGGACCACGCGCTCCGGAATGCGTTCGCGGTTGAAATGGGCCAGCTTCTCGATCAGGTGGAAGTCCTGCAGCAGCAGCGGACCGCGCGGCCCTGCGCTCAGCGAATTCTGGTTGTCGGGAACGGGCTGGCCGAAGCTGGTGGTCAGGGTGCTCATCCGGGTCATCCTCGTTAAGGCGGGTGTCGCTCGATGCGGCGTCATTGTCTCGCCTCTGGTTATCCGGCGTCTTGAACGATATATCCAAGACATTGAAGGAAATGCTCCCATAGGCGTTGTCTATGAATCTCTCCGCCCTCTCCCTGCGTGACCTCGAATATGTCGTCGCCGTCGCCGAACTGCGCCATTTCGGCCGAGCCGCCGAACGCTGCGCCGTCAGCCAGCCGTCGCTGAGCGCCCAGATCCGCAAGCTGGAGGAGGCTCTCGGCCTCTCCCTGTTCGAGCGGACAAGCCGCAAGGTCCTGCTGACCCCGCGCGGCGAGGCCATCGTCGCCCAGGCCCGCGTGGTCTTGGAGGAGGCGCGCCGGCTGCTGGCCCTGGCCGACGGGTCGGGCGGTGCGCTGACCGGGCGGCTGCGGCTGGCGGCGATCCACACGCTGGGGCCCTACCTGTTCCCGCACATCCTGCCGCCGCTGCGCGAGGCCTGGCCCGACCTGACGCTGATCCTGTCGGAAGGGCGGACCGACAGTCTGCTGGAGGAGCTGCGCGACGGCCGGCTCGACGCCGTGCTGCTGGCCCTGCCGGTGGAGAGCGACGGGCTGGTGGCGGAGCCGCTGTTCTTCGAGCCCTTCCTGCTCGCCCATCCCGCCGGCCATCGCCTCTGTTCGTCGCCCACCCTGTCGCTGAACGACCTCGACCCGTCCGAGCTTCTGCTGCTGGAGGAGGGGCATTGCCTGCGCGATCAGGCGCTGGCCGCCTGCGGCCTCAGCGCGCGCGGCGGCGGGGTGCACGCCACCGGGCTGGAGACCTTGCGCCACATGGTGGCCGCCGGTGCCGGCTGCACGCTGATGCCGCTGCTGGCGGCCGAGGGGGACGCCGGACGGACAGCCAGCGTCGGCGGGTTGGTGGATTACCGCCCCTTCGATGCGTCCTCCAACGGCACCCGCCCGCCCGGCCGCATCATCGGTCTGGTCTGGCGGGCCAGCGATCCGCGTGACCGCGGTCTGCGCGATCTGGCGGCCTTGCTGCACCGCGTGATGCCGGCAGGCACCGGACCGGTCCTATCCTGAAAGGCTGAGGGGGTTCGGGAAGGAACAAGCGCCCATCGGCCGGGTTGAAGGCTCGGCCCGCGCTTCTCACTGTCCAGGAGCGAGGGCACGATTTTCGATCCAGGTGGAGAAGCGGGCGATCATGGCAAACATCCTGAAACAGGCAACGCGGCTCGGTGAAGGATTGCCCTTTCCGCTGGGAGCGACATGGGACGGGCTCGGCGTCAACTTCGCCTTGTTTTCCGCCCATGCCACCAAGGTCGAACTGTGTCTGTTCGATGAAAACGGCGAGGAGGAGCTCGAACGCATCGAGCTTCCCGAATTCACCAACGAGATCTGGCACGGCTACCTGCCCGATGCCCGCCCCGGCCTGCTCTACGGCTACCGCGTGTACGGCCCGTACGAGCCGGAGCAGGGACACCGCTTCAACCCCAACAAACTTCTGCTCGACCCCTACGCCAAGGAGCTGGTCGGCGAAATCCGCTGGAACCCGGCCCATTTCGGCTATGTGATGGAATCGGGCGACGACTTGACCTATGACGAGCGCGACAGCGCGCCCTTCATGCCGAAGTGCAAGGTGATCGACTCCGCCTTCACCTGGGGCCGTGACCACAAGCCCGGCACCGCCTGGGACCGCACCATCTTCTACGAAACCCATGTGAAGGGCTTCACCAGGCTGCACCCGGCGGTGCCCGACAGCCTGCGCGGCACCTATGGCGGCATGGCGGTGAAGGAGGTGGTCGACTACATCAAGTCGCTCGGCGTCACCTCGGTGGAGCTGCTGCCGGTCCATGCCTTCGTCCAGGACCAGCATCTGGTCGACAAGAATCTCGCCAATTACTGGGGCTACAACTCCATCGGCTTCTTCGCGCCGGAGCCGCGCTATGCCGCCTCACGCAACGCCATCAAGGAATTCAAGGAGATGGTGGCCCATCTCCACAATGCCGGGCTGGAGGTGATCCTCGACGTCGTCTACAACCACACCGCCGAGGGCAACGAGCGCGGGCCGACCCTGTCCTTCAAGGGCATCGACAACGCCTCCTACTACCGCCTGATCCCGGACCGGAAGCGCTATTACATCAACGAGACGGGGACCGGGAACACCGTCAATCTCAGCCACCCGCGCGTCCTGCAGATGGTCACCGACAGCTTGCGCTACTGGGCGACGGAGATGCATGTCGACGGCTTCCGCTTCGACCTCGCCACCATCCTCGGCCGCGAGCCCTACGGCTTCGACGAGGGCGGCGGCTTCCTCGACAGCTGCCTGCAGGACCCGATCCTGAACAGCGTCAAGCTGATCGCCGAGCCGTGGGACTGCGGCCCCGGCGGCTATCAGGTCGGCAACTTCCCGCCGGGCTGGGCTGAATGGAACGACCGCTACCGCGACACCGTCCGCGCCTTCTGGAAGGGCGACGAGGGCAAGCTGCCGGAGGTGGCGCCGCGGCTCTGCGGCTCCGCCGACCTGTTCGACAAGCGCGGGCGCAAGCCCTGGGCCAGTGTGAACTTCATCACCGCCCATGACGGCTATACGCTGAACGACCTCGTCTCCTACAACGACAAGCACAACGAGGCGAACGGCGAGGACAACAACGACGGCCACTCCCACAACCTGTCCTGGAACCATGGGGTGGAGGGGCCGACCGACGATCCGGAGATCAGGGAACTGCGCGAACGCCAGAAGCGCAACATGCTGGCGACGCTGCTGCTGTCGCAGGGTTCGCCGATGCTGCTGGCCGGCGACGAGTTCGGCAACAGCCAGCACGGCAACAACAACGCCTATTGCCAGGACAATGAGACGGCCTGGCTGAACTGGGACGGCATCGACGAGGATGGGCAGGCCCTGATCGAGTTCGTCCGCCGCGTCGTCGCGGTGCGCCAGTCCTTCCCCATGCTGCGGCGCGGGCGCTTCCTGTCGGGCGAATACAATGCCGAGTTCGACGTGAAGGACGTGACATGGCTGACCCCCAACGCCGATGAGATGGACGAGAGCCATTGGCATGACGGCAACGCCCGCTGCATGGGCATGCTGCTGGACGGCCGCGCCCAGGCCAGCGGCATCAAGCGCCCTGCGATGGATGCAACGCTGCTTCTGGTCATCAACGCCCATCACGACGTGGTCGGGTTCACACTGCCCGAGGTGACCGGCGGCAGCGTCTGGCGCTGTCTGGTCGACACCAACCTGCCGGACCCCGACGAGGCGCCGCGTGTCGACACCGGCGACACCTATATGGTGACCGGCCGCTCGCTGCTGCTTCTGGCGCTGGAACCGGAAGGCAAGACCTCCTTCGCGCTCCGCCGCGCCGCCCACGCCCTGCGCAACGTCGCCGAAAGCCCGACACCGGTGACGTCCTACGGCGAGGAGACCACGGAGGAGGAGGCGCCGGCGGAGACGAAGGAGCCGGCCGGGTCCGCCGCGGAACCGGCGCCGGCAAAACCGCAACCGAAACCTGAGACAAGGACGCGGACCTGATTCTCCGCATCCCCTCTCCACGCCGGAGAGGGGATTTCCCGTGGCCCCCGGATTCCCAGCGATGAAACTCTTCGAATGCCAGAACTGCCGCCAGCCGCTCTATTTCGAGAACACGCTGTGCGAGCGCTGCGGCTACCGGCTGGGCTATCTGCCGGATGCGGGCACCCTGTCGGCCATCGACCCCACCGACCATGACGGGGTGTGGAGCGCGCTCGCCACCAGCGAACCCCTCCACAAGTTCTGTGCGAACGCCGGATTGGACGCCTGCAACTGGATGCTGCCGGCGGATTCGCCGGACACCCATTGCGCCGCCTGCCGGCACAACCGCACCATTCCCGACCTGTCCGACACCGCCAACCTGACGCTCTGGCGCAAGCTGGAGATGGCGAAGCACCACCTGTTCTACACGCTGACCAACCTGACGCTGCCGCTGCAGACGCGGATCGAGAATCCGGAGGAAGGGCTCGCCTTCGATTTCCTGTCCGACACGGTCGCCGCCGACGGCACGGTGACGCCGGTTCTGACCGGCCACGCCAACGGCCTGATCACCATCAATGTCGCCGAGGCCGACGATGCCGAGCGCGAGAAGCGGCGCACCGACATGGGCGAGCCTTACCGCACGCTGCTCGGACATTTCCGGCACGAGATCGGCCATTATGTCTGGGACCGCCTGGTGCGCGACGACCCGGCCCTGCTGGAGCGCTTCCGCGCCCTGTTCGGCGACGAGCGCGAGGATTATGGCGAGGCGCTGAAGCGCCACTATGCCAACGGTGCGCCGGCCGACTGGCAGGCGAACTTCGTCAGTTCCTACGCCACCGCCCACCCGTGGGAGGATTTCGCCGAGACCTGGGCGCATTATCTGCACATCGTCGACACGCTGGAGACCGCCCGCGCCTTCGGGCTGAGGATCCGTCCCCGCATCACCGAGGGGGCGGAGTTGGAATCGGAAATCGACTTCAACCCCCACAAGGCCCGGCAGATCGAGGATCTGATTGACCCGTGGCTGCCGCTGACCTATGCCGTGAACAGCCTGAACCGCAGCATGGGCCAGCCTGACCTCTACCCCTTCATCCTGTCGCCGGCGGTGATCGGCAAGCTGGGATTCATGAACGGGATGGTGCGGGGGCTGGAGGGGCGTTGACTCCCTACTCGACCCTGGTCCAGCGCACGGCGCGGTTGCGTCCGTCGCGCTTGGCCTGGTAGAGCGCGGAGTCGGCATGGCGCATCACCGTCGCCATGTCGCCGTCGTCTTCCGGCCAGGAGGCGATGCCGATGGAGCAGCCGACGCGCACCTTCTCGCCGTTGATCGAAACCGGTTCGTTCACCGCGGCGATGATGCGGCAGGCCAATTCCCCGGCATCGGGGGCGGGATGGCCGGCGCGGCGCGGCAGCACGGCGGCGAACTCGTCGCCGCCCAGCCGGGCGATGACATCGTCGCCTCGGAAGATGCCGGCGAGCCGGCCGCCGATCTGCCGCAGGACGGCGTCACCGGCATCGTGGCCCAGCCGGTCGTTCACCGGCTTGAAGCCGTCCAGGTCGATGTACATCACCGTCGCCGATCCGCCGCCGCTCCCGGCCGACGCCTCGACATACTGTTCGAAATAGCGGCGGTTCGGCAGCGCGGTCAGCCGGTCCTCATAGGCGATGTCCTCCAGCCGCATCAGTGCGGCGTCCTTGTTGGTCAGGCTGTCCACCATGTCCCGCAGCGAGACGCACAGCCGGCGGATCTCCGTCACGCCGCCGACGTCTGGAATGGCGACGCCGCGCTCGCCATGGCCGATCCGTCCGGCGGCATCGGCGATCGCGCTCAGCGGGCGGGCGATCCGCCCGGCGGCGAACCAGCCGATCACGCTGAACAGCAGGGCCAGCAGGATGCCCGACCCGATGATGGTCAGCCGAAGCCGGTTGGTCTCGGCGAACACCATGTTGGCCGGCTGGCGGGCGATCACCGTCCAGCCGAGACCGGCATAGTCATGCAGCCCGCGGCCGTGCGCCACGCCGGTGACATAGGTGACGCCGTCCGGCCAGCGGTCGGCGCTCCAGCCGTCGCGCAGCCTTGCGGTCAGAGTCGCGACCGGCAGGGGCTTGCCCACCGTCTGATCCGGACCGATCAGCACCGTGCCATCGACCGAAAGGATGAACAGCGTGAGATCCCGCCGGTCGGACAGCGGCTCCGTCAGCTGCCGGATCGAGGCGTGGGCCCATTCCCAGCTGTAATGGGCAGCCAGCACGCCCACCGGGCTGCCGTCCGCCTTCTGCAGCGGGGCGGAGACATCGACGAATTTCGGCGTCTCGCCCTCCAGGTACGGAATCTTGCCGCGCAGGGCCACAGCCTCGTGCACGTCGCCGATGAACAGCCCTTTCATGCCTTCCTGATGGACCGGGCGGCTGGAGATGTCCGCCCCCAGCAGCAGCCCGCCGGACGCCGCCATCACCCGCCCGTCGGAATTCGTCATGCCGATCCAGGCGATGGTCGGGTCGCGGCGCTTCAACTCGTCGATGGTCGATTGCGCCACCGCCGGGTCCTTCAATGCTTCGATGCGCGAGAGAGCGGCGATCTGATTGGCGCGCGCCCACATGGTCGAATCGAGCTGGCGCGCCAGCGACTGCGCCAGGCCGGTCATCGAATCGCCGATCTCCTGCTCCAGGGCATCGGCGGCGCCATCGCCGACGACCAGCCCCTTCACCACCGCCGATCCCAGAACGAGGATCGCCACGGTGACGGCGACCGTGGCGCGCAGGCCAAGCGTCCAGCTGCGGCGTTCGGCCGTGCCGCTTGGTTGTCCAAGGGGCGTCATCGCGGCATCGTCCTTTCGGGAATCGCAAGGGTGGGGCAGGGATCGATCAGTGAAGACACCGCATCATCCCAACCCGTTACAATGGGTCAAGTAAAACAGTCGGAAATATTTGCAATTTTAGGAAGATCGGATTTTGATGTTCGGCGCGCATCGGTCGTGCGTCCGCCAAAAAAGTTTGCGAAACTGACTTTCAGCATATTGCGTAAAAAGGAAAAGGCCGCTAGCTATTGAGCCGCGGCCCGAGTTTAGGGAGGAAACGCCTGAAAGGCGATCGAAACAACAAATAATGCTGCGTCGCCGAAAATCCAGCCCAATGCGGCTGGATTTTTCGTTTCCGGCGCAAGGATCTTCCGCAAATTCCGTGTTGCCCCGGTGGATGAGGGATTCCCCGAACGGTTGGTTGCGCTATCATGCCGGTCCAACGAACCATACAGTCGGGAAGAATTGTCATCATGAAAAGGCGTGCGTTCCTCACCAGCGCCGGCGCCGGCATTGCCGCCGCCGGGACCGTCGGGACCATTGCGGCCCCGGCCATCGCCCAGGGCTCCCAGCCGGAGATCAAATGGCGCATGGCGTCGAGCTATCCCAAGAGCCTCGACACCATCTACGGCGCGGCGGAGTTCATCGCCCGNGCTACGACAAGGACAAGCTGAAGGACGCGCCGAAGAGCTGGACGCCGTGCAGAACGGCACGGTCGAGTGCGGCCAGTCGGCGGCCTATTTCTATGTCGGCAAGGATCCGACCTTCTGCTTCGACACCGCCATGCCCTTCGGCCTGAACACGCGCCAGCACATCGCCTGGATGATGCATGGCGGCGGGCTGGAGCTGATGCGGGAGGTGTTCAAGGAGCANGAGGCCGCCTACAAGTTCCTGAACTTCGTCGGCAAGGCGGAGAACCAGGCCAAGCTGTCCGAAGGCATCGCCTACGGCACCTCGAACAAGAAGGCCCCGTCGCTGCTGTCGAAGGCGGTCCTGACCGACCTGCCGACCTCGCCCGACAACATGAAGAACGCGGTGGAGATCAACACCGACTTCTGTCGCCAAATACTACTATTACCCCGGCTGGTGGGAAGGATCGGCGCAGATCCCGCTGATGTTCAACATCCAGGCCTGGGAATCGCTGCCGAAATCCTACCAGACCATCCTGGAGCAGGCCTGCTGGGAGGCCAACAGCTGGATGATCGCCAAGTACGACACGCTGAACGCCGCCGCGCTGAAGCGGCTGGTCGCCGGCGGCGCCATCCTGCGCCCCTTCCCGCGCGACATGATGCAGGCCTGCGAGAAGGCGGCGTTCGAATTCTACGACAAGCTCGCCGCCGGCAACCCGCGCTTCAAGAAGGTCTATGACGGCTGGAAGCCCTTCCTGGAGCAGGAACGGCTGTGGTTCCGCGTCGCGGAGAACGGCTTCGACAGCTTCGTCTACAGCCAGGCCGCCCAGCAGCGCTGATTGGAGGCCGGTCGTGGGACCGGGGGGCGGGTAGCCTGCGGCGATTCGCCCCCTCTTTTCGCGGCCGCCGCTGATTTTCATGCTTCCGTCTGTCCGCGATATCGATCATTGGTCTTCTCAATCGCATGCGGAAAGAGCACACTGCCGGTCGAGGCGTGGGCAACCCCTTTGCATTTGCACATAAAATCGGCAGACCGTTGAATTGATCAAGTCATAGTCATTCTTCTTGTCTATTTTCTTAAACGCGTGTTACCGTCAGGGCCAGAAAGACGGACCGGGCCGGGGTGGCGTACCCGGAGCCGGGCGCCTGTGACGGGAGCGGACGGATGGACGGCGGGATGATCGCGACGACAGAGACCCTGGTGCGCTTCACCGGGGTGCAGAAGACCTACGATGGCGAGCATCTGGTGGTGAAAAGCCTCGATCTCGACATCCGCAAGGGCGAGTTCCTGACGCTGTTGGGGCCGTCGGGGTCGGGCAAGACCACCACGCTGATGATGCTGGCCGGGTTCGAAGTGCCGACCCATGGCGACATCTTCATCGGCGACCGGCCGATCAAGAATGTGCCGCCGCACAAGCGCGACATCGGCATGGTCTTCCAGAACTACGCCCTGTTCCCCCACCTGACGATCGAAGAGAACGTCGCCTTCCCGCTGTCGGTGCGCGGCGTTTCCAAGGCGGAAACCAAGGAGCGCGTGGCCGCCGCGCTCGACATGATCAAGCTCGGCAATCTGGCATCGCGCCGTCCCGGCCAGCTGTCCGGCGGCCAGCAGCAGCGCGTGGCGCTGGCCCGCGCCCTGGTCTTCAACCCGGCGCTGGTGCTTATGGACGAGCCGCTGGGGGCGCTGGACAAGCGCCTGCGCGAGCATATGCAGCTGGAGATCAAGCGCCTGCACGAGACGATGGGGCTGACCGTCGTCTACGTCACCCACGACCAGGGGGAGGCCCTGACGATGTCCGACCGCATCGCGGTGTTCAACGACGGCATCGTCCAGCAGATCGACCGCCCGGATGCGCTGTACGAGCGGCCGGTGAACAGCTTCGTCGCCAATTTCATCGGCGAGAACAATGTTCTGAACGGCGTCGTTGAAAATATCGAACAGGGCTGGGCTCGGGTCGCGCTGGATGCCGGCGGCTCGGTGGTGGCGCAGGCGGTCAATGTCGGCGGCGCCGGCAGCCGCAGCTCGCTGTCCATCCGGCCGGAGCGCGTGGCCATCGAGACCGGCGACAGCGGCGATCCGGCCACCAACCGCCTGCCTGCCACTCTGACGGACCTGATCTATGTCGGCGACCACACGCTGGCGATTCTGTCCACGCCCGCCAATCCGGAATTCATGGTCAAGCTGCCGGCCGGCTCCTACGCCGGTCTGGTGCCGGGCCAGGACGTCTACATCGCGTTCCGCCCGGAGGACTGCCGGGCGCTCGATCCGGTCTGAGGACGTGGTTCCTCAGCGCCAGGGTGCCTTCCAGCAACAACAACCACGACGAATAAGGACGGGGATCATGTCGAAGATTAAGGTGGCTCTCGGTTTTGCTGCGACCTTCACCGCCCTCACGGCCCTGTCATCGGCCGCCAGCGCCCGCGACCTGACCGTCGTGTCGTGGGGCGGCGCCTATCAGGACGTCCAGAAGAAGGTCTATTTCGAGCCGTTCAAGGCCACCGGTACGCCGATGAATGACGAATCCTGGGACGGCGGCGTCGGTGTCCTGCGCGCCAAGGTCCAGGGCGGCGCCTCCACCTGGGACGTCGTCCAGGTCGAGAGCGAGGAGCTGGCTCTGGGCTGCGACGAAGGCCTGTACGAGAAGCTGAACTACTCCAAGATCGGCGGCGAGGACGCCTACCTGCCCGCCACCGTCAACGCCTGCGGCGTCGGCGCCATCGTCTATGATTTCGTGCTGGGCTACGACAAGGACAAGCTGAAGGACGCGCCGAAGAGCTGGGCCGACTTCTTCGACACCAAGAAGTTCCCGGGCAAGCGCGGCCTGCGCCAGGGCGCCAAGACCACGCTGGAGATCGCGCTGATGGCCGACGGCGTCGCCCCGGCCGACGTCTACAAGGTGCTGGGCACCGAGGCCGGTGTGGAGCGCGCCTTCAAGAAGCTCGACACCATCAAGAACGACATCGTCTGGTGGAAGGCCGGCGCCCAGCCGCCGCAGCTGCTGGCTTCGGGCGAAGTGGCGATGACCTCGGTCTACAACGGCCGCATCGACGCCGCCAACAAGAAGGAAAACAAGAATTTCGGCATGGTGTGGAACGGCGCGCTCTACACCATCGACAGCTGGGTCATCCTGAAGGGCAGCCCCAACCAGGAGGCCGCCTACAAGTTCCTGAACTTCGTCGGCAAGGCGGAGAACCAGGCCAAGCTGTCCGAAGGCATCGCCTACGGCACCTCGAACAAGAAGGCCCCGTCGCTGCTGTCGAAGGCGGTCCTGACCGACCTGCCGACCTCGCCCGACAACATGAAGAACGCGGTGGAGATCAACACCGACTTCTGGCTGGAGAACATCGACCGCCTGACCGAGCGCTTCAACAAGTGGGCGGCGAAGTAAGCGTCTGAAGCAGTAATTCCCTCTCCTGTACCGGGAGAGGGAAGGCCCTTCCGCGAAGCGGTGGGAAGGTGAGGGGCACCACGAGGCTCCCGAACCGCATGGTTCCCCGGATGGTTCGTTGGACCACCCCTCACCCGGCGCCTATGGCGCCCCCCTCTCCCGGGGCGGGAGAGGGAAAGGACTTTCCAACAGGACATTGCCGATGACAGCCGCCTTCGTTGCCGGCGCCGACGTGCCGTTGAAGCGTCGATTGAAACGGGCCGAGCGCACCCGGCAGCTCCGTGCGCTGGGGCTGGTGCTGCCGCTGCTTGCCTTCCTGCTGTTCACCTTCGTCGTGCCGATCGCCGGCATGATCTGGAAATCGGTGGACGACTGGGAGGTGCCGCAGGTGATGCCGCAGACCGTCGCGGCGCTGGAGCGGTGGAACGGCCAGGGCCTGCCCGACGAGGCCGCCTTCGCCGCGCTCGCCGCCGATATCCGCACCGCGCGCGAGGCCGGCAATCTGGCGGTGGCCGCCAAGCGGCTGAACTATGTGGTCAACGGCTTCCGCACCACGCTGCTGTCGACCGGACGCAAGCTGAAGGAGCAGCCCGCTCCCGGCACCGCGAAGGCGACGCTGATCGAGATCGCGCCGGCCTGGGGCGAGCGCGAGAGCTGGGCGGCGATCAAGAGCGCCAGCGGCCCGGTCACCAGCTATTACCTGCTGGCCGCGGTCGACCTGACCCGCAATCCGGACGGCGCCGTCGTCCATGCCCCGGCGGACCAGTCGATCTACCGCGACGTGTTCCTGCGCACCTTCGAGATCGGCTTCGGCGTCACTGCGCTCTGCCTGATCCTGGGTTTCCCGGTCGCCTATCTGCTGGCGAACCTGCCGACCGGCCGCTCGAACCTGCTGATGATCTTCGTGCTGCTGCCGTTCTGGACCTCGCTGCTGGTGCGGACCTGCGCCTGGATCGTGATCCTGCAGAGCGAGGGCATCGTCAACGGCTCGCTGCAATGGCTGGGCGTGATCGACGAGCCGCTGCGGCTGATCTACAACCGGTTCGGCGTCTACATGGCGATGACCCATGTGCTGCTGCCCTTCATGATCCTGCCGCTCTACAGCGTCATGCGCGGCATCTCCCCGGCCTACATGCGGGCCGCCGCCTCGCTGGGCGCGGCGCCGACGACCGCCTTCCTGCGCATCTACCTGCCGCAGACCATTCCGGGCATCGGCGCCGGCTGCCTGCTCGTCTTCATCCTGGCCATCGGCTACTACATCACGCCGGCGCTGGTCGGCGGCGCTGCCGACCAGATGATTTCCTACTTCATCGCCTTCTACACCACGGAAACGGTCAATTGGGGCCTCGCCTCGGCGCTGGGAGCGGTGCTGCTGCTCTCCACCGTGGTGCTGGCGGTGCTCTACGGCAAGCTGGCGCTCGGCCGCCAGACGACGGGAGGTCTGAAGAATTGAGCGCGAACCATTCCCCCCGGACCGCCAGCCAGCGCATCGCCTGGATTGCCACGGTCGTTTCCGGCACGCTGGTGCTGTTCTTCCTGATGGCGCCGATCCTGGCCATCGTGCCGCTGTCCTTCAGTTCCAGCACCTATCTGACCTACCCGCTGCCGGGCCTGTCGCTGCGCTGGTACGAGGATTTCGTCAATTCTGCGCGCTGGATCCATGCGTTGAAGAACAGCGTCATCATCGGCGTCGCCTCCTCCATGCTGTCGATGGTGCTGGGGACGGTCGCCTCGCTGGGGCTCGCCCAGTGGAAGAGCAGGTGGAAGCCGCTGGTGCTGGCCGTCGTGCTGTCGCCGATGGTCGTTCCCGTCGTCATCACCGCGGTCGGCGTCTATTTCTTCTTCGCGCCGCTCGGGCTGACCGGCAACTATCTCGGTCTGATCCTGGTCCACACCGCGCTGGCGACGCCCTTCGTCGTCATCACCGTGTCGGCGACGCTGCAGAGCTTCGACATGACTCTGGCCCGTGCCGCCGCCTCGCTGGGAGCGCCGCCGCTGCTGACCTTCCGCAAGGTGATCCTGCCGCTGATCCTGCCGGGTCTGGCGTCGGGCGCGCTCTTCGCCTTCGCCACCAGCTTCGACGAGGTGGTGACGGTGCTTCTGCTCGCCGGGCCGGAGCAGCGCACCCTGCCGCGTGAGATGTTCAGCGGCATCCGCGAGAACATCAGCCCCACCATCACCGCGGTTGCGGTGGTGCTGACGGTGATCTCGGTCTGCATGCTGTCGACGCTGGAATACCTGCGCCGGCGCAACGAGCGGCTGAAGGGGAACGCGGGATAGGGGATTGGCTTGGGGGGAGGCCAGACCTCCCCCCAATCCCCGCTCAAAGATACGGCGGCGTGCAGGCGCTGATCAGCTCGCACTCCACCTCGCCGACGTTGCGGAACCGATGGGGGACGCGGCTGTCGAAGAAATAGGCGTCGCCGGGGCCGAGCAGCTGTTTGCGGTCGCCCACCGTCAGCTCGATCTGGCCCTTGATGACGATGCCGCCCTCTTCGGATTCATGCTGAAGCATGGTGCGGCCGGTGTCGGCGCCGGGGGCGTAGCGTTCGTGGAGGATCTGCAGGTTGCGGCTGCGCAGGTCGCCCACCTGCCGGAAGGAGACCTGGCCGACCGTGCCCTTCAGCTCGCCGGCCAGTTCGATCAGCTCGTCGCCCTTGAAGAAGATCTGCTCGGGCGGCGGTAAATCGTCGGAGGAGAAGAATTCGGCAAGAGTCATCGGGATGCCCTGAAGCACCTTGCGCAGCGACGACACCGACGGGCTGCTGCGGTTCTGTTCGATCAAAGAGATCGTGCCGTTGGTAACTCCGGCTCGCTGGGCAAGCGCCCGCTGGGACAGCCCATGCTGTTCGCGGATCTGCTTCAACCTGGCGCCGACATCGAATTCCATCACCGGACTCCTGCTCCACACCTGTCTAGGCAATAGCCCATCCGCGCAACCCCGTCATCAGAATATGAACAGCTAAACAGGGGTTGTTTAATTTATTAAACATGGTACGCTTCTGTCCACGATCCAGGCCCCCGCGCAGGAAGCCCTTGATAAAAAAGGGAGATTTCGCCGGGCGCGGCCTAACGGTTCCACAATCCTTCATCCAGGGCGGATAGAACATGCTGTCGTTGAACGACCAGGGCCTTCTCCGAACCAAGGGCTACGTGAATGGTGCGTGGCGCGCGGCCGAGTCCGGGAAGAGCTTCCCGGTCACCAACCCCGCCACCGGTGCCGTTCTTGCCGAAGTCGCCGACATGGGCGCCGCCGAGACGCGCGAGGCCATCGACGCTGCCAACGCCGCCCTGCCGGGCTGGAAGGCGAAGACCGCCAAGGAGCGCGCGGCCATCCTGCGGCGCTGGCACGACCTGATCCTGGCGGCCCAGGAGGATCTGGCCCAGCTGATGACCGCCGAGCAGGGCAAGCCCCTGACCGAATCGCGCGGTGAGATCGTCTACGGCGCCTCCTTCATCGAATGGTTCGCGGAAGAGGGCAAGCGCGCCTATGGCGACGTCATCCCGACCTTCGCCGGCAACAAGCGCATCGTCGTGCTGAAGGAGGCCATCGGCGTCGTCGCGGCGATCACGCCGTGGAACTTCCCGAACGCCATGATCACCCGCAAGGTGGCCCCGGCGCTGGCCGCCGGCTGCACCGTGGTGGTCAAGCCGGCCGAGGACACCCCGCTGTCGGCGCTGGCGCTCGCCGAACTGGCGGAGCGTGCCGGCTTCCCGGCCGGTGTCTTCAACATCGTGATGGGCAGCGATCCGGCCGCCATCGGAAGCGAGCTGACCCACAGCCCGATCGTCCGCAAGGTCAGCTTCACCGGCTCGACCGAGGTCGGCAAGCTGCTGATGCGGCAGGCCGCCAGCACGGTCAAGAAGGTGTCGCTGGAGCTGGGCGGCAACGCCCCCTTCATCGTCTTCGACGACGCCGACCTCGACGAGGCGGTCAAGGGCGCCATGGCGTCGAAGTACCGCAACGCCGGCCAGACCTGCGTCTGCGCCAACCGCCTGCTGGTCCAGGCCGGCGTCTATGACGCCTTCGCCGCCAAGCTGGCCGAGGCCGTCAAGGCCCTGAAGGTCGGCGACGGCTCCGAGCCGGGTGTCACCCAGGGGCCGCTGATCAACGCCGACGCCATCGCCAAGGTGGAAGAGCTGATGGGCGATGCGCTGGAGAAGGGCGCCACCGTCGCGCTGGGCGGCAAGCGCCACGCGCTGGGCGGCACCTTCTTCGAGCCGACCATCCTGACCGGCATCACCACCGAGATGCGCGTTGCCCGCGAGGAGATCTTCGGGCCGGTCGCCCCGCTGTTCAAGTTCGAGACGGAAGAGGACGCCATCCGCATGGCGAACGACACCGAGTTCGGTCTTGCCGCCTATTTCTACAGCCGCGACATCGGCCGCGTCTGGCGCGTGGCGGAAAAGCTGGAATACGGCATGGTCGGCATCAACGAGGGCATCATCTCGACCGAGGTGGCTCCCTTCGGCGGTGTCAAGGAGTCCGGCATCGGCCGCGAAGGCTCCAAGTACGGCCTCGATGATTTCATGGAAGTCAAATATCTCTGCGTCGGCCTCGGCGCCTGACTGTCGTCAAAGGAAAACAGACCATGACCACCAACCAGTCCTTCGTCGCCCGTCGCGAGGCCGCCGTTTCCCGCGGCATTTCCGCCGGCATGCCCTTCTACATCGACCGCGCTGAGAATGCCGAGATGTGGGATGTCGAGGGCAAGCGCTTCATCGATTTCGCCGGCGGCATCGCCGTGCTGAACACCGGCCACCGCCACCCGAAGGTGATGGAGGCGGTGAAGGCCCAGCTCGACCGCTTCACCCACACCTGCGCGATGGTCACGCCCTATGACAGCTTCGTCGAGCTGGCGGAGAAGCTGAACGCGCTGGTCCCCGGCCCGACCCCGAAGAAGACCGCCTTCTTCACCACCGGCGCCGAGGCGGTGGAGAACGCCGTGAAGGTCGCCCGCGCCGCCACCGGCCGTCCGGGCGTGGTCGCCTTCTCCGGCGGCTTCCACGGCCGCACGCTGCTGACCATGGGCCTGACCGGCAAGGTCGTGCCCTACAAGGTCGGCTTCGGCCCGTTCCCGGCCGAGATCTTCCATGTGCCGTTCCCCAACGCCTATCGCGGCATCAGCGAGGCGGAGAGCCTGAAGGCGCTGGACAGCCTGTTCAAGTCGGACGTCGATCCGGCCCGCGTCGCCGCGATCATCATCGAGCCGGTGCAGGGCGAGGGCGGCTTCAACATCGCCAGCCCGTCCTTCCTGCAGTCGCTGCGCGCGGTCTGCGACAAGCACGGCATCGTCATGATCGTCGACGAGATCCAGACCGGCTTCGCCCGCACCGGCAAGATGTTCGCCGTCGAGCATGCCGGGATCGAGCCGGACCTCGTCACCATGGCCAAGAGCCTGGCCGGCGGCTTCCCGCTGTCGGCGCTGACCGGCAAGGCCGCCCTGATGGACGCCCCGATCCCCGGCGGCCTCGGCGGCACCTATGCCGGCAGCCCGCTGGCGACCACCGCCGCGCTGGCCGTCATCAACGTCATCGAGGAAGAGAAGCTGGTCGAGCGCAGCGAGAAGTTGGGCGAACACATCGCCGGCCGCTTCCGCACCATGGCCCAGCGCAACAGCCTGTCGGTGATCGGCGACGTCCGCAACCTGGGCGCCATGGTTGCCATGGAGCTGGTGACCGACCGCGAGACCAAGGAGCCGGCGGCCGACCTGACCAAGGCGCTCGTCGCCAAGGCGGCGGAAAAGGGCCTGATCCTGCTGTCCTGCGGCACCTACGCCAACGTCATCCGCATCCTGGTCCCGCTGACCGCCTCCGATGCCCTGGTCGATGAAGGCCTGGACATCATCGAGCGGTCTCTGGAAGAACTGGTGTCGGCGTAACAACCTCCCCCTCCCGCTCCTCCGTCCCTCTCGGGGCGGAGGAGCGGGAGGGACGTGGGGGCTGGAAAAAAATCAGGAGGAAGACACCTTGGCCGGACCCTTGTCGCACATCCGGGTGCTGGAGCTGTCGCGCGTGCTGGCCGGGCCGTGGTCGGCGCAGACGCTGGCCGATCTCGGCGCCGACGTGATCAAGGTGGAACGGCCCGGTGCCGGCGACGACACCCGCGCCTGGGGCCCGCCCTGGGCCGGCGACCAGTCGGCCTATTTCCTCTCGACCAACCGCGGCAAGCGCTCGATCACCATCGACTTCGAGCGGCCGGAAGGGCAGGAGCTTGTCCGCAGGCTCGCCGCCCAGGCCGACGTCGTCATCGAGAATTTCAAGGTCGGCGGGCTGGTGAAATACGGTCTCGACTATGACAGCCTGAAGGCGGTCAACCCGCGGCTGGTCTATTGCTCGAT
Organism: Azospirillum humicireducens; assembly: GCF_001639105.2. Lineage (NCBI taxonomy): Bacteria > Pseudomonadati > Pseudomonadota > Alphaproteobacteria > Rhodospirillales > Azospirillaceae > Azospirillum > Azospirillum humicireducens. The sequence continues at coordinate 88,971 of NZ_CP028907.1, read as the reverse complement.
CACCGGCTTCGGCCAGACCGGGCCGTACCGCAACCGGGCCGGCTACGACTTCATGATCCAGGGCATGGGCGGGCTGATGAGCATCACCGGCCAGCCCGATGGCGAGCCGGGCGGCGGCCCGGTCAAGGTCGGCGTCGCGGTGACCGACATCTTCACCGGCCTCTACGCCACCATCGGCATCATGGGCGCGCTTGCCCACCGCGACCGCACCGGCGAGGGGCAGCAGGTCGATCTGGCATTGCTCGACGTCCAGGTGGCGGTGCTGGCCAATCAGGCGATGAACTGTCTGGTCGGCGGCAAGGCGCCGCAGCGCCTCGGCAACGCCCATCCCAACATCGTGCCCTATCAGGCTTTCGCCACCCGCGACGGCCACATCATCCTGGCGGTCGGCAACGACGGCCAGTTCGCCAAATTCTGCACGGTCGCCGGCCTCCCCGATCTGGCTCGGGATGAGCGCTACGCCACCAACCCGGCCCGCGTCGCCAACCGCAAGGAACTGGTGGCTCTGCTGGTGGAATTGATCCGCACCCGCGACAGCCACGACTGGCTGGCCGCGCTGGAAGAGGTCGGCGTGCCCTGCGGCCCGATCAACGATCTGGCCGCGGTCTTCGAGGACCCGCAGGTGAAGGCCCGCAACATCCACCAGGATCTGCCGCACCCGACCCAGGGCAGCGTGCCGACGGTGGCCAGCCCCATCCGTTACAGCGGCACGCCGCTGGTCCACGACACCGCCCCGCCGACGCTGGGGCAGCACACCGATGCGGTGCTGGCCGAGTCCCTCGGGCTGGGCGAGGCCGACATTGCCGCCCTGCGCGAGAAGGGCGTGATCTGACCGCTGTTTTGAAAGCCGGAAAGCGCGGGCTTTCCGGCTTGATCGTCAGAACTCCGTCACCACGGTGACGCCGGTGCCCTCGAACCTGTCCATGGTCATCAGGGCGTCGATGGACTGTTCCAGCGTGATCGTCCGGCCGATCAGCTTCTCCGGCGCCAGCTTGCCGGAACGCATCATCTCCATCATCGCGTCATAGCGATGGGCCTGCATGCCGTGGCTGCCGAGGATCTCCAGTTCCTTGGCGATGACGCGGTCCATCGGAATGGCGGGGGTGCTGTTCTCTGCCAGCATCAGCCCAACCTGCACATGCTTGCCCCGCTTGCGCAGGTTGGCGATCGAGTTGAAGCAGGTGGTGGGATGGCCCAGCGCGTCGAGCGAGACATGGGCGCCGCCGCGCGTGATCTCGGTGACCGCTTCGGCGACCTCTCCCACCTCCGCCGCGTTCACCGTGGCGACGGCGCCGAGCGCGCGGGCCAGCGCGAGCTTGTCTTCCGCGATGTCGATGGCGACGACATTGGCCCCCACCGCATTGGCGATCATGATCGCCGACAGGCCGACGCCGCCGCAGCCGTGAACGGCGACCCACTGGCCGGCGGACGCCTTGCCCTGGTCGATGACGGCGCGGAACGAGGTGACGAAGCGGCAGCCGAGGCTGGCCGCCGTGGTGAAATCCATGCTCTCCGGCAGCCCCACCAGATTGATGTCCGCCTGATGCAGGCCGACATACTGGGCGAACGACCCCCAATGGGTGAAACCGGGCTGGAATTGCCGGTCGCAGACCTGATGATTGCCGGAATGGCATTCGGGGCAGGCACCGCATCCGCCGACGAACGGAACCGTCACCCGGTCGCCGACCTTCCATTTCGTCACGTCCCTGCCGACCGCCTCGACGATGCCGGCGAGTTCATGGCCGGGGACATGCGGAAGCTGGATGTCGGGGTCGTGGCCAACCCAGCCATGCCAGTCGCTCCGGCAGACCCCGGTCGCCATCACCCTGACGACGACGCCATGCGGCTCCGGCGTCGGGTCGGGCACGGTCATGATTCGGGGCGGGGTGCGAAAGGCCTCGAAAACCACGGCTTTCATTGGGGGAGCTCCGTCTGGGCGTTGTCCGCATTCTACGACGCCCCCCCTGAAATTGGCTTTCAATTGAAGACGGGTGGCACCAGAGATATGAAAGGGTCTTTCCGATTATGATGCTCTGTCGAAGGAATCCTTCAACATGGACCCGCTTGATAAAATGGATGCCGTGATCGTGGATCGTTTGCAGCAGGATGGCCGGCTGTCCAACGCCAGGCTCGCCGAGCAGCTGGCGCTGAGCGAGGCGTCCTGCTGGCGTCGTCAGAAGCGGTTGGAGGAGTGCGGCGTTATCCGCGGCTATCAGGCGGTTCTGGACCGCCGCAAGCTCGGCTTCGGCGTAATGGCCTTCGTACAGATCGTCTGCACCCAGCATGGCGAGGAAGCGACCGAGGCGTTCGAGAGGATCATCCGGGACTGCCCTTCCGTTCTGAGTTGCCACAACACGACCGGAGAGGCGGATTTCCTGCTGGTCGTCGTCGCCCGTGATCTCGACGATTACAGCGGGTTCGTCGACAAGGTTCTGCGGAAACTGCCGGGCGTCGCCAGCATCCGCTCGCACCTTTCCCTGCGGGAGATGAAGGAGACCAACCGCCTGCCCGTACTGGAGGCGCCCTATCGATGACCCACCGCCCCCCGGGGAGTGAACGGACCGGGGGGAAGGGGGCATCCATGGGCTCGCCCTTGCGGTGCCGCGTCAGGCCGCGCGGACACCACGCAGGAATTCATCGACCGCGGCGCTCAGCGTACTGGCTTCCCGCGACAGTTCGCCGGCCGCATCCAGCACCTGGCCCGCCATGCTGCCGCTTTCGCTGGCGGCTTTCTGCACCTCGATGACGTTGGTGGAAACCTCGCGGGTGCCGGACGCGGCCTGCGTCACGTTGCGGGAGATCTCGCTGGTCGCCGCGTTCTGCTCCTCGACGGCGGAGGCGATGGCGGTGGCGATGCCGCTCATCTGCGTGATCGTAGCGCCGATTCCCTTGATCGCCTCGACTGCGTCCGATGTCNGGATCAGCCCGATCACCTCGCCGATCTTCTGTGCGGCTTCGGCCAGACCGGCCACGGTGTCGTTGGTCCGCCCCGCGTCCTGAACCGCCTGGGCGGCGATCTGCGACGAGTTGCTGACCTGCTTGGAGATTTCGATCAGCGAGGCCGACATTTCCTCTGCGGCGGCGGCAACCGTCTGCACATTGGCGGATGTCTGTTCGGCCGCCGCCGCCGAGGCGCCGGCCTGATGGCTGGTCTGTTCCGCCGTTCCCACCATCGAGCCGGCGACCGACTGCATCCTGTTCGACGCGGTTGCGACGCTTTCCACCACCGCCTTGACGCTGGCTTCGAAGCGCTGGGCCATCGTCGCCATCGCCGCCTTGCGGTCGGCTTCGGCCTTCGCCTTCAACCCCTCCTGCTCGGACGCCATCCGGGCGTTGTCGATGGCGTTCCGCTTGAACACCTCGACGGCCTTGGCCATCGCGCCGATCTCGTCGCCCCGGTCCTGGCCCTCGATCGCCACGCCGTTGTCGCCGGCGGCAAGCCTGCCCATGACGGCGGTCATGCCGCGGATCGGCCCGGCGATTCCGCGCGACAGCAGGATGCCGGCCGCCAGCGCGATGGCGATCATCGCGGCGCCACCGATCAGATTGCTGGTGTAGGAGGCGGAAAAGGCGGTCGCCTGATCGGCGGCGCGCCTGGTCAGCAGATCGCGCTCAACCTTGTCGATCTCGGCGATCTTGGCACGCAGTCCGTCCATCGACGCCTTTCCGGCGCCCGAGGCTTCCAGCCCGCGCGCCTCATCGCGGGACTCGGCCTTGGACATCAGGGCGATCTCCTTTTCGGCGACAGAGGCCCGCCAAGTCTGGGCAAGCCGATCCACCTCGGCGAATCGCGCCTGCTGCGCCGCATTGTCCGCCGTCAGCCGCTTGGCATTCGTCAGGGCTTCCGCATAGGCCCGCTGTCCTGCCCGGTAGGGTTCCAGGAACGTCTCGTCTGCGGAAACCAGATAGCCGCGCACGCCGGTTTCCTGGTCCACCATGGCCGCCTGGATTCGGGATATTTCTTCAAGGACCTTGTAGGTGTGGGTGGTCCAGCCGTTCGATGTCTCGATGAACGACAATTTCGAATATCCAAAGACAGCGACGACCATGGAGACCATGACCAGAGAGGCGAAAGCCGCCGTGAGTTTGGTCGAAATAGAAAAATCCCGAACCTTGAGCATGATTTCTCCTTTCCCATTCATCGAACTCTGCAAATTTCAGAAGAAATATAATTTCTAGAAATTTGGAGTCTGAACTTTTGATGGGATTTTCCGGGTTGATCTGTGTGATCATTCGTCTGCGGAGATTATAAAGCTGGCGAAGAAGTCATACGCAAGTATGGGAAAACCCTTGCCGTCCGGAAATCCATATTAAAAAAGCGGTTAATCCGGCTGAGAGAATACAAGGAGATGGATCGAGGTCTTGAAAGATGTTCGCGGTCCTTATGCATATCGCAGTCGCGACGGCGTTTGGACAGGTCGCTGACCTGTCGTCCGCAATATTCATCCCAGCCATGCGGACCGACGGCGTCCATCGCCGGTGCAGGGCTTGCGCTCGTGCGGTATTCCAACATCATTGGGCCCGGCTCAGCCGCCAAGTGCGACATCGGCCCGCGGCACCTCGACACGTCACGCTTCAACCAACTCCCGGACCCCTCCATGACCGCGGCCCCCGCGACCGACACCCGCCTTGGCATCCTGATGATGCTGGGCGGGATGACGCTCTTCACGCTGAACGACGCGCTCGGCAAATGGCTGGTGGCGGACCATCCCGTCGCCATGCTGCTGGCCGTGCGCAGCCTGTTCGGGCTGGCCGTCCTGGCGCCGATGATCTGGCGCGAGGGGATCGCCGCGGTCTTCGCCGTCGACCGGCTGCCGCTGCACATCCTGCGCGTGGTTCTGATGACGGTGGACGTCGCCTGCTTCTATTGGGCGGTCGGCTATCTGCCGCTTGCCGACGTGATGACCATCTACATGTCGGCGCCGCTGATCGTCACCGCGCTGTCGGTGCTGGTCCTGGGGGAAAGCGTTGGCTGGCGCCGCTGGGTGGCTGTGCTGGTCGGCTTCGTCGGCGTCGTCATCGTGCTGAACCCGACCGGACGCTTCGATCTGTGGCCGTCGCTGGTGGCGCTGCTCGGCGCCTTCATCTTCTCCTGCGGCGTGATCTCCACCCGCGTCCTGCGCTCAGCCTCCAGCCTGACGCTGGTGGGCAATCAGATGGTCGGCGGCCTGCTGATCGGCGGGGTGACATTGCCCTGGACCTGGGAGGCGCCGGGCTGGCTCGGCTTCGTCCTGCTGGGGCTGCTGGGCGTCACCGCGCTGGCCGGACACGCCATGATGAACCGCTCGCTGCAGCTCAGCCCGGCCGCGGTGGTGGTGCCCTTCCAGTATGTCTCGATCCTGTGGGCGGTGGTGCTCGACCTCGCCGTCTGGGGCACCGCGCCGACCGCCCGCATGGGGGTGGGGGCGGCGCTGATCATCGGCAGCGGCCTGTTCATCGTCTATCGCGAACAGCGGCTGAAGCGGGGCGTGGCGGCGGAAGGGGTGGCGGAGGTGCCGTGAGGCAAGGCCTCAGGACCCGAAGAGCCGCGGCACCAGCCGGACCGTCACCGGCTCCACCGGGCGCCAGCCATAATCGCGGATGACGTCGTTGGCTTCCACCGGGCGGCGGTTCTGCTCCAGCGACCATGTGATGTGGTAGGTGGAGCCGTCGGGCCGGTCGCTGGTTCCGTCGATGGCGACGACGACCGCCTGCACCCCCTCGCCATCGTCGGCGCAGCCGATCACCTCCGCCTCGGTGGCGGTCGGCAGCGGCTCCTGCGGGCCGGCGCCGAACTGCAGGGTCACATGGTCGGCGACGACCCGCTCATAGCGCGGCGGGATCAGGGCCAGCAGCCGGCCGCGCTCGTCGGCCGGCAGTTCCCATCCGCTGTATCCCGCTTGCATCGCCCGATCCTCCGAAGCGAAAGACGTTGTACCCGTCAACGCCGGCCGCCGTTCATGATCCCGTCCATGATCTTATTCGCTTCGGCGGGTCCGGCAATCAGTTCGATCATGCGGATGGCGGTGTAGCCGGTGCGCGTGTTGCCGGCGGGACCGCCCAGCGCCTGCTGCGCCTTTGCCGTCAGCGAGACGGTGGTCTTCTGGGTCACCTCCCGCAGCTCGCCGCGCAGGCCCAGCGAATCGGCGATGGTGGCGCATTTGCGCAGCGCCCGCGCCTGGTTCTCCGCCTGGGCCAGCCGGGCCCGCCCGTCGCCGCCGTCCTCCAGCGCACCGATGGCCGCGATGATTCCGGCATCGGCATCCTGCAGCACCTGGGTCTTCACCATGGCGTGGACGGAGTTGCGGACCTGCTTCAGCCGCTGGTCGAAGTCCTTGTTGCGGCTGTGCTCCATCGCGGCGCGGGTGGCGTCCAGGCTGGCGACGAGGCCGAGCGCCAGATCGGCCACCGCCATGCGGTCGGTTGTGCCGCCGGGCGCGCTTTGGAAGGCGCGCGACCGGTCCTCCATCTGGGCGACGACGGTGCCGCTCAGCGCCATGAACAGGGTGGCGCGGTCGGCAGGCTTCTGGCCCAGATCCATGTCCCACAGCCCGCTCAGCAGGGCGGACGGGTCGCTGAGGCGCGAGGTCGCGGTCAGGATGAAGATCTTCAGCGCCTCCGGCCGGGCGCGGGCGATCCGGCGGCCGATGGTCCTGATCGCCTCGATGTGGTCGCCGTGCAGCTTGGGCACCGGCTTGGGCGACAGCGCCGCCTTCATCTCCGCCACATCGGGCGCGATCGACAGGATGGTGGCGATGTCGGACAGGGCGCGCACGCGGTCGGGATTCATCCGCAACTCGAGCGCCTCGCTGTAATGGCCGGCGACGGCCCCCTCGGCGATCCGCGCCACCGCCGTGCCGCATTCGGTCCAGAATCCCTCGGCCAGCGCCTTGCGCTCCGGCCCGTCCTGCAGGGCGGGGCGGAAGGCGCGCAGCCGCTCCTTGCCGATCTGCGCCTCCACCAGCGGCCACAGGCTGTTCATCAATGACCGCTCGATCACGCTCAACGGCACCGGGTCGGCCTTGCCTAGCGCTTCGAACAGGTCCTCGAACGGGTCGCAGAACAGCCGCTTCAGCGTCGGCCGGCGGTGCAGCCGCAGCTCGACCAGCCGGGGGCGGATGACGGCGATGGTGCGCTGGATGTCGGGATGGTCGTTCATCTGCTCCAGCAGCTCGACCACCTGACGGAACTTGGCCTCGTCGATGTCCAGAAGCTTGTCGCCCAGCGCGACCAGATCCCTCATCTCCATGGTCAGGCCGCCTTCCCTTTGAGCGTCTCGATCCGCATGACCAGATCGACGTCCAGCTGGCCGCTGCGCCAGTCGACATAGGCGCGCACCGACCGCTTCTGGGTGGTGATCAGCTTGTCGGCCATCAGCGACTGGTCGATCCGTCCCTCGTCCCTGGGCAGCAGCGGGATGACGCGGAAGATGTCGTGGACGGCCATGTCCTGGCTGTAGCGGTCCTGCGTCAGCGCGTCGCTCCACAGCAGGATCAGGTATTCCCAGCCGTCCAGCAGCCAGGACAGCCGGCTGGACGCCTTGCGGATCTGCGGCCGCTTGGTCTCCCACTGGCGCAACAGGACCTCGAAGGAGGCCATCGCCTGATCCAGCTGGCCGATGACGTTGCGGGCGTGGTTGACCGTGTGTTCCGCCACCTCGGCGCAGAAGCCGCCGATGGGGGCCGCTTCCGACACGTTGTCGGTGGCCCAGTCGGTCATGCTGTCGCGGAAGCCCTGCAGGTCGCGCATCAGCCGCCGCAGCCGGGCCGGCTTGGGCGAGGCGGCGAGCCCGATCGATTCCATCAGCACCGCCAGTTCGGCGATGCGGCCATAGAGTTCGGTCGGCTCCAGCGCCAGCCGCTGCGCCGCCTTCATCATCAGGTCGCGGGTCAGTTTCTGCCCCTCGGCCGAGGTCAGGCCGACCCGCAGGATCTCGGTCGATTCCAGGCCGACCGCCTTCAGCGCCTCGACGATCAGCTGATAGTTGATCAGCAGCCGCTGGTCGTCGTCGTCGCTCAGCGCCGCTTCCGCCGCCGCCACCGCGCCGCCGCCGGCAAGGCCGCAGCGCGCCGCCTCCAGCACCGCCTTGCGGATGTCGTCGGGGGAGCAGCCGTCGGCCTTGGCGATCAGGTCGTGCAGCATGCGGTCGTGCACGGTCATCGGGAAGGCCAGAGGCAGCGACTTCCACGGCACCACATAGACGCCGCGCCCTTCCGACAGGTTGGGCACCATGACCTCCAACTGGTCGCGGCTGTCCTTTCGCACCCGTGTCTGGGCCAGCACCGGCGTGGTGAAGGCCACCGCGGCACCGCGTTCCTCGAAGGTGGAGGGGGCGTAATTGGTAAGGGAGCGCATCGTGTCTGCGGCCGTGCCTGCCAGGGAGTGTCGAACCGGATCATGGGATTACGGCCCGAGGAAGCTGAATTTTGCGTTAAATCCAATGGAAATCGCGCTGCGATCGCACCACCTTCGGGGTGGAGACGGGGATCTCTTGCGGTACTCCCGGCCATGGCCCTTCACCGTTCCGCTCCGCCGGCGGTTGACAGGAAGGGACGGTTTGCGGAGGGCCGGGGGCATGGCGGGCGCAAGGGCGGCGGGAGCGGGATCGGTGTTCAAATGGCTCGGCTACGGCCTCTTGGGGCTGGTCGGTCTCGCCGCGGTCGGCATCGGCGCGGTGCTGCTGCTGTTCGACTGGAACGACGCCCGCGGATTTGTCGCCCGCCGCGCCACGGCCGCGCTGAATCGCGAGGTCGGCATCGACGGCGACCTGCGTGTCCATTTCGGCAATCCGATCCGCATCCATATCGAAGGCCTTCGCGTCGCCAACGCCGACTGGGCGCGGGGAGGCGACAGGGACATGGTGGCGATCCAGGCGGTGGACGCCACGCTGCGGCTCTGGCCCCTGCTGCGCGGCGACTGGGAACTGCCGGAGCTGAGGGTCCAGGCCCCCAAGCTGATCCTGGAGAAGAACGGGCAGGGCGAGGCCAACTGGACCTTCGGCCCGCCCAATGCGGAAAAGGCGGTGGCGAAGGAAGCCGCGACCCCCGACGGCCGCGGCGACATCCCGGTGATCGAACGGCTGGTGATCGCGGACGGCAGGATTCGCTACCGCGACCCCACCAGCGACATCGACGTCGACAACACCATCAACACCGCCACCGGCGGCAACGACAGCGAAACGGTGCAGCTGAACGGCAAGGGCAGCTTTGCCGGGAAGCCCTTCACCCTGACGGCGGAAGGCGGCTCGCTGCTCTATCTCCGCGACGACCCCAAGCCCTATCCGATGAAGATCGAGGCCGCCGTCGGCAAGACCGAGGGCCGCATCGAGGGTTCCGTGGCGGAGCCGGTGAAGATGGAGGGCATCGACCTGTCGGTGGCGCTCAGCGGCAACGATCTGGCGGAGATCTTTCCGATCCTCGGCATCCCGACTCCGAAGACCCGCCCCTATTCCATCTCCGGCCACCTGTCGCGCGAAGGGGGCCTCTGGGCCCTCCACGGCATGAACGGCAAGGTCGGCGAAAGCGACCTGTCCGGCGACCTGTCGGTCGACACCAACGGCGAGAGGCCGATGGTGAAGGCCGATCTGATCTCCAACCGGCTGGCGGCGCAGGATCTGGCCGGTCTCGTCGGCGCCTCGCCGCGCGGCAGCGACGACTACCCGACCCGCGGCAACAACCGGGTCATCCCCGCCACCCCGATCAATGTGGAAAAGCTGCGCAACGCCGACATGGATGTCCGCCTGCGCGGCAAGCGGGTGGAGGCGCCCTTCGCCCCGCTCCAGGATCTGGAGATGCGCGTCAGGCTGACCGACGGCGACCTGCATTTCGACCCGCTGTCGCTGGGCATCGGCGGCGGGCGGATCGCCGGAACGGTGCAGGTCGACGGCAGCCGGAAGGTTCCGGCGCTGCGGACCGACCTGGACATCCGCGCCATGAAACTGTCGGCCTTCTTCAGCGAAACCTCCTTCGCCGGCCAGATCGGCGGCACGGTGGCGGGGCGTATCCAGCTGGCCGGCACCGGCAAGACGGTGGCCGACCTGCTGGCGGCCTCCGACGGCAAGATCGGCGTCTCGGTCGACGGCGGGCGAATCACCAGCCTCGCGGTCAAGGGGCTGAAGACCAACATCCTGGAGACATTGGGCGTCGTGCTCTCCGGGTCGGAGCCGCTGCCCTTCAACTGTCTGGTCGCCAACCTGTCGGTGGAGAAGGGCGTCGCCCGCGTCCAGGCGCTGGCGCTGGATACGCCCGAGACCATCGTCACCGGCAAGGGGACGATCAGCCTGCGCAACGAGGCGCTCGACCTGCGGATCGTCGGCGATTCCAAGTCGCCGCAGATCTTCGCCACCCATGTTCCGGTGCTGGTCGGCGGCACGCTGGGCAACCCCGACATCGGCGTCGATCCCACCGAGTCCGCGGCGCGCGGCGCGGCGGCGGTGGCGCTGGGCGTGCTGCTGACCCCGCTGGCCGGCGTGCTGCCCTTCCTTGACCCAGGCAGTGATGAACAGCCACAGTGTGGCCGGCTGGTGCGGGATGCCCGCTCCCCCGACAAGGGAGCGCCGGCGTCCGGCAAGTCGGGCAATGGCCGCGGGGAGGGCAAGGGGGCGGGTTCGGCCCGCTGACCGCCTGTTCCGCGTGTTTCCTGTCCCTCCCCCTTGAACGGGGCAGCCCGCGCAAACGGACAGGAAGGACGCCGCCTTTCCCAATGACCATCGATCAGATGTTATCGTTCGGCATCATCGGCGCGGTCATCGCGCTGCTGATCTGGGACCGGCTGCGCTACGATCTCGTCGGCATGATCGCGCTGCTGGCGTCGGTTGCGGTTGGGATCGTTCCGACGAAGGAGGCCTTCCAGGGCTTCTCGGACGACATCGTCATCATCGTCGGCTCCGCCCTGGTGATCAGTGCCGCCATCGGCCGGTCGGGCGTGGTCGAGGCGGCGATGCGCCCGCTGGCCGCGCGCATGACGACGGTGTGGATGCAGGTCGCCGTCCTGGCCGGGGCGGTCACGCTGCTGTCGGCCATCGTCAAGAACATCGGCGCGCTCGCCATCTTCATGCCCATCGCCCTGCAGGTGGCGCGGCGGACCGGCACCCCGGTGTCGATGCTGCTGATGCCGATGGCCTTCGGTTCGCTGATGGGCGGGCTGATGACCCTGGTCGGCACCTCCCCGAACGTCATCGTGTCCCGCCTGCGCGCCGAGATGACGGGCGAACCCTTCCGCATGTTCGATTTCACGCCGGTCGGGCTGGTGATCTCGGTGTTCGGCGTCGCCTTCCTGGCGGTCGGCTACCGGCTGCTGCCCAAGGGGCGGACGGCGTCGGCCGGTCCGGCCTTCAACATCGACGATTACACGGCGGAGGCGCGGCTGCCCACCGGGTCCCAGTTCGTCGGCCGCACCGTGGCGGAGCTGGAGGCGGTCGGCGAGGGCGAGGTGACGCTCGCCGCCATCGTGCGCGAGAATTACCGCCGCTATGTGCCGTCGGGCCATTGGGTGCTGTTCGCCGACGACATCCTGGTGCTGGAGGGCGACACCACGGCGCTGGCGGAGCTGGTCAAGCGCGCCGGGCTGAAGATGGTGCATGGCAAGGATCTGGAGGGCGTCGAGAAGGAGGACGACATCGTCCTGGTCGAGGCGGTGGTCGAGCAGCGCTCCACCATGATCGGCCACAGCATCGATGAGGTGAACCTGCGCGAGCGCTTCGGCGCCAACCTGCTGGCGATCAGCCGGCGCGGACGGCCGATCCGTCAGCGGCTGCGCCGCGTCCGCCTGCAATCCGGCGATCTGGTGGTCCTGCAGGGGCGGGAGGCGGCCATGGCCGACACGCTGGCCGAACTGGGCTGTCTGCCGCTGGCCGAGCGCGATCTCGCCATCGGCCGCACGCCCAAGCGCGCCGCGGCGGTCGCCGTCCTGGGGCTGACCGTGGTGCTGGTCGCCACCGGGCTGGTGCCGGTCGCCATCGCCTTCTTCGGGGCGGCGGTGGCGATGATGGCGCTGAAGGTGGTCAGCCTGCGCGATGCCTACGAATCGGTGGAATGGCCGATCCTTGTCCTGCTCGGCTCCCTGATTCCGGTCAGCGAGACCCTGCGCACCACCGGCGGCAGCGAGCTGATCGCCGGCCTGCTGTCGCAGGCGTCGCAGGGACTGCCGCCCATCGGCGCGCTCGCCATGATCATGGTGGCGGCGATGGCGGTGACGCCCTTCCTGAACAATGCCGCCACCGTGCTGGTGATGGCGCCCATCGGCGCCAGTCTCGCCACCCATCTCGGGCTGCGGCCGGACGCCTTCCTGATGGCGGTGGCGATCGGGGCGGGCTGCGACTTCCTCACCCCCATCGGGCACCAGTGCAACACGCTGGTGATGGGGCCGGGCGGCTACCGCTTCGGGGACTATTGGCGGCTGGGGCTGCCGCTGTCGATCATGGTCGTCATCCTGGGCACGGCGGCCATCGCGGTGTTCTGGCCGCTGACGCCGCGTTAGGGCGGGGTCTCCCGCATCCCGGCCGATCCGAAGCGTGCCGCGGAGGGGCCGGCTCCGGTCAGGGCTGCCGTACCTTGCGGACGAAGCCGTCGACTTCCGCGCTCAGGGCGGCGCTCTGTTGCGACAGCGTGTCGGCGGCGGCCAGCAGCGTGTCGGCGGAGCGCCGCGTACGGTCGGCGGCCTCGTTGGCGCCGTCCACATTGGCCGACACGCCCCGCGTGCCGCGTGCGGCCTCCTGGGCGTTCCTGGTGATCTCCTGCGTGGCTGCGCCCTGTTGCTCCACGGCCGAGGCGACCGCCACGGTGATGGTGGAGATGTTGCCGATGGTCCGGGTGATGCCGTCGATCGCCTGAACGGCGTGCANCGCCAGCAGGTTCGTCTGGCTGGCGATCACCTGGATCAGATTGACCACGTCGCCGATGCGCTGTGCGGTGGCGGCCAGACCCTTGACGCTCTCGTTTGTGGCATTCGCCTCGCTGACGGCGTTGCGGGCGACCGACGAGGCGCTGGACACCTGACGGGCGATCTCGGCGACCGAGGCGGCCAGCTCCTCGGTCGCGGCGGCGACTCCCTCGACATTCGCCGTGACGTGGAGGGCGGCGTCCGACATGGAGGCCGACTGGCGGGAGGCGTCCTGCGCGGTGGCGGACAGCGCGCGGGCGTCCTCCTGCACGCTGCCGGTGGCCGCGCGCACCTCGCTCACCATGCGGGACACCGACGCTTCGAACTGGTCGGCGAGCCGTGCCATGGTCTGCCGCTTTTCCTCCTCCTGCCGGCGTTCGCGCTCCTGCTGGCTGGCGCGGACCGTTTCGGCCTCCTCCAGGCCACGCTTGAAGATGTCGGTGGCGCGCGCCATCTCGCCGATCTCGTCGCCCTTGCCGAGATGGGGGACCGCCACGCCATGTTCGTTGCGGGACAGCCGGGTCATCGCGATCTTGAGGGCGTTCAGCGGGACGGAGACCCGCGAGATCAGGATCCAGCCGGCCAGTGCCACGATCAGGCCCAGCAGGGCCAATGTCGTCACATTGACCGTGTGGTAGAAGGCAACCTCCCGTTCCGCCGCCTCGATGGCACCCTGCGTGCGCTGATCCAGCAGCACGTAGAACTCGTCGACCGGTGCCATGATTTCCGATTTGAAGCTATGGTATTCCTTCGAATGCATCAGGGTGCGGGCGAGTTCGAAATCCGGTGCCTTCTTGACGGTGTAGTTGCCCCGGCCATCGTCGAACAGACCCTTCACGGCGTTCATCGCCCTGGTTTCGAGCTTCACCAGCCCATCGGAATTGGCTTGGGCCTGCTTGAGCTTGCCGAACTCCGCCGCCGTGAAGCCGGCCTGCTCCATCAGGGTCTGGAGTGGGACCGTCGGGCCGTCGTCGCGCGGCTTCGTGCCGGAGGCGGCGACGAAATCCCAGTAGATGCGGTGATAGGCCTGCGGGCGCGGCTTCTGGCCGTTGCGGATGGCGAGCACATCCCAATACTGGGCCTCGTACTTCGCATCGCCGGTGATGACATAGGTGCGGGCAAGCCGGGTCAGGTCGTCGGAGCTTTGCCGCAGCTCATCGGCCAGCAGATAGGAATTGTGGCGGATAACCTGCGCAGCCGTCAGAGACTCGCGGGCGCCGGTCAAAAGAGAAAAAGACAGGATGTTGGCGGAGAAGGCGATGATGAGGAGGGGAGCCATGATGGCGATCGTTGTCTTGATCGATAATTTCATTCCATCCAGCCCCATTTCAATGATCGTAGAGCACGATATGTTAGATTTTTCATGGTATTCTTGATGCAGCGGCATGTCATCAAATTTCTTCATGGGCGGATTCTTGTGAACATTGCGTCGATTGGTAAAATGCGTGCGATCTGTCGACCCCATCATTAACGCTGTGGTTGTCCAAGCGCCCTGGAATCACCGTCACGACCATCATTTTCGGAACTTCGGGTCGGCGGCGTCTGCCGTCTGCTTTGCGAGGTTCCGTCACTTGTCCGTCTGGTGTAGGATTTTCCGATCCCAAGGCCCATGAGCCGCTTTGGGCGGACGGGAGGCGGAAATGTCGGTGTGGCGCCGCTATCTGGTGAAGGACGTGACCGGCCGGCTGATCGACCTGCCGAGCAGTCTGCTCGACGGTGCCGACGACGGCACGGCCCCGCTGCCGCATTTCGCCGGCCGCTGCGTGGAGCTGGTGGCCGCGGTGATCGTCGGCGACCGCAAGAGCCATGCCCGCGTCACCGAACTCGCCTTCACCAAGCTGTATTTCGACCAGTCGGGCTATGTCGATGCCGCCAAGCGCGAGCGGATGATCCGCCTGATGCTGGAAAGCTGCGCCGACCGCCGCTGTGCGTCGAACCGGCTGGACATCCGGAAGGGCGGCGGGCCGGAGGATTGCGACCGCCTGTCCCGGTTGGCCGGTGCCGCCCGCGATCAGTTGATCCGCGAATTCGGCTGGCAACCCAAGCCCGCCGAGCGCGACGCCGCCCTCAGCCGTCTCGACCCCGCCCGCCTGGTCGCCACCCGTCCGGAACCGGTGCGGACGCTGCATTGAGGGGTCGTCCCCGGCCCGCAAGGGGAGGGGGGCTTTTCGCGCGCCACCTTCCGGCCCATATGCAGGCCAACCGAAGCATGGAGCCTGGCGAACCACAGATGAGTCCTCCCGATACCGCCCAGACGCTGTCTTTCGCGCGTGTGCGCCAGCTGGCACTGATCGGCGCCGGATGCACCATCATCCTGTTCGGCCTGCTGCTGGCGCCTTTGCCCGGTCCCGGCGGGCTGCCGGTGATGCTGCTCGGCGGCGTCATCGTGCTGCGCAACTCCGCCGACGCCCGCCGCCTGTTCGTGCGCGGCAAGCGGCGCTACCCTCGCATCTTCAGTCCGGTGGAGCGCATCCGGCAGAAGCTGCGCGAGCGCCGGCTGCGCAGGATGAACCGCGGCTGAGCCCGAGCATTTTTCCGCCGTCCCTTACCCGCCGCCGGTCCCGGTGATACCATGGACCCTCGGCGTTCCCGTGTTCCGGGGCCGGCGTGACCGGTTGAACAATCGAACAGTGGAACATCGGCGGAAAAGCGTTCCACACTGTTTCAAACATTCCATTCGACCTGCCGGCAGCCCGCGGTCAGCCTTGCGGAAGCGGGCACTGGACAGCCGTGCCCGCCTCCATCCATCTTGTGCGTCCGTTCGCATCAGGAGGGTTTGCGGTGAAGTCGGGCAACGCGCTGCTGTCCAGCTATGGCACCACCATTTTCGAGGTCATGTCCCGCCTTTCGGAGGAGCATGGCGCGATCAATCTGGGCCAGGGGTTCCCCGACGACCGTGGACCGGCCGACGTGCTGCAGACCGCGGCCGACGCGCTGCTGACCGGCTGGAACCAGTATCCGTCGATGATGGGCACGCCCGACCTGCGCCAGGCGCTGGCCGCCCATGCCCGGCGCTTCTATGGCCTGGACGTCGATTGGAAGACCGAGACGATGGTCACCTCCGGCGCCACCGAGGCGCTGACCGCCTGCCTGCTCGGTCTGATCAATCCAGGCGACGAGGTGGTGCTGTTCCAGCCGATGTATGACAGCTACCTGCCGATCGTCCGGCTGGCCGGCGGCGTGCCGCGCTTCGTCTCGCTGAAGGCGCCGGACTGGAGCTTCAGCCGCGCCGACCTGGAGGCCGCCTTCTCGCCGCGCACCAAGCTGGTGCTGATCAACGATCCGCTGAACCCGGCGGCCAAGGTCTTCGACCGGGCGGAGCTGGAGCTGATCGCCGAGTTCGTCCAGCGCAACGATGCCTTCGCCGTCTGCGATGAGGTGTATGAGCACATCGTCTTCGACGGCCGCCGCCACATCCCGCTGATGACCCTGCCGGGCATGCGCGACCGCTGCCTGAAGATCGGCTCGGCCGGCAAGACCTTCTCGCTGACCGGCTGGAAGGTCGGCTACGTCACCGCCGCCCCGCATCTGCTGCAGCCGGTCGCCAAGGCCCACCAGTTCCTGACCTTCACCACGCCGCCGAACCTCCAGGCCGCGGTCGCCTACGGGCTGGGCAAGGAGGAGGGCTATTTCACCGGGCTCGCCGCCGGGCTGCAGGCCAAGCGCGACCGGCTCGCCGCCGGGCTCGCCTCCGCCGGGTTCGACGTGCTGCCCAGCGCCGGCACCTATTTCGTCGCCGCCGACATCGGCCGCTTCGGCTTCGACGGCGACGATCAGGCCTTCTGCCGCTGGCTGGTGGCGGAGGCGAAGGTCGCGGCCATTCCGGTCAGCGCCTTCTTCGTCGAGAATGCGCCGACAAGCGTCGTGCGTTTCTGCTTCTCGAAGCGGGACGAGGTGCTCGACGAGGCCATTTCCCGCCTGCGCAACCGCTTCGCGGGCCGCTGACCGCCGGCGCGGCAGGGACGATCTGCAGGTTCCTGCCGCAAAGCCATGGCGAAACCCCAGCCGCTTGGGCATACTCCGCGCCGGTTTTGTCCAGGTCCGAGCCGTCGCCAGGGCTGTCCCCGGTCTTGCGGCTCCGGACCCTCCCGCGGAATTGGGGCCTGTCTCGAATGTTGCGTGCGCTGGCGCGTGTCTGTGCCGTTCTCGTCGCGTGCTCCGGCACGTACTCCGTTTCCCGGACCCTTGCCGCCGATCCTCCGGCCGAGCCCGTGCCCTTCGGCGTTTCGGGCGTCGAAGTGGTGGCGGAGCGCGATACGCCCCAGGCCTGCTTCACCTTCACCGATCGGCTTGAGCGCTCGCGCGCGGTCAATTACCGCGACCATGTGGCGGTTGAGCCGGCTGTCGAGGGGGCTGCGATCGCCCGCGACCGCACCCTGTGCGTCGAAGGGCTGCGCCATGGCGAGACCTACCGGATCACGCTGAAGGACGGGCTGCCGGGCATCGACGGCAAGCGCCTGCCTGCCGCCGACACCCGCGAGGTGCAGGTGCCCAACCGCAAGCCGTCGCTGGCCTTCCGCGGCGCCGGCTACATCCTGCCGCGCGTCGGATCGGACGGGCTGCCGCTGCGCTCGATCAACCTGGACCGGGCGAAGCTGCAGGTGCTGCGCATCGCCGACCGGGCGCTGGTCGAGAAGATCTATTTCGGCCGCATCACCCAGCAGATGACCGACTACGACATCGGCGAGATCCTCGACAAGTCGGGTCAGGAGGTCTGGCGCGGCGAGATGGGCATCGGCAACCAGCCGAACCGCACCGTCACCACCGCCTTTCCCATCGATGCCGTCCTGGGCAAGCTGGAGCCGGGCGTCTATGTCGCCGTTGCCGGCGCCGACGAGATCAAGCCCGGCGGCTGGGACCGCAAGGCGACCCAGTGGTTCGTGGTGTCCGACCTCGGCCTCAACACCATTCTCGGCGACGACTCGCTGGTTGTCTTCGCCCGCTCCGTCCAGAGCGCCAGCCCCGAGGCCGGCGTGGAACTGCGTCTGGTCGCCCGCAACGGCGCCGAGCTGGGCCGCGTCCAGACCGGGGAGGACGGGCTCGGCCGCTTCGACCTCGCGGCCCTGCGCGCCGCCGGGACCGAGCCGGTGCAGGCCTTGTTCGCCGCGCGCGGCGACGGTGACTTCGCGGTGCTGGATCTGACCGCCGGCGGCGCCCCGTCGGCCGAGACGCCGGACAAGCCAGCCCCGATCGCGCGCCCGATCACCGGCGGTCTCGACGCCTATCTCTACACCGAACGCGGCATCTATCGGCCGGGCGAGACGGTGCAGCTGACTGCGCTGCTGCGCGACACCGACCTCAATCCGCCCGCAGGCAAATCGCTGACCATCCGCGTGTTGCGTCCTGACGGCTTCGAGGTGGAGCGGCGCAGCCTGGCCGACAGCGGCGCCGGGGGGTTCGCGACCCGCATCGACCTGCCGATGAACGCCTTTCCCGGCAACTGGATCGTCACCGCCCATGCCGAGCCGGACGGCCCGGCCATCGGCAAGGCGGAATTCCTGCTGGAGGATTTCGTGCCGCCGCGGCTCGACCTGTCGCTGTCCTCTGTGACGACGGAGCTGGCGGCTGACGGCGAAGCCGACGTGGCTCTCGACAGCCACTATCTCTATGGCGCCCCCGCCTCCGGCCTGCCGGGAGAGCTGACGGTGACCCTGCGCTCTGCCGCCAACCCCTATCCCAACCTGCCGGGCTATCAATTCGGCTTGGCGCAGGAGGACATGAAGGCCGCCCGCGCCGATCTGCCGGGCTTCATCACCGATTCCAACGGGGCCGCAAGGCTGAAGGTCAAGCTGCCGCGTCCGCCCGAAAGCACCCGCCCGCTGGAAGCGGTGGTGCGCGCCACCCTGTTCGACATCGGCGGCCGTCCGGTCGGCCGCGACTTCGTTCTGCCGGTGCGCCACCAGCCCTTCGCCATCGGCATCAAGCCGCGCTTCGAAGGCGACGGAGTGCCGGAAGGGGCGACCGCCGGCTTCGACGTGATCGCCGTCGGCCCGGACGGCAAGCCGGCTGACCGCGCCGACCTTTCCTATGAGCTGTTCGAGGAGGAGTACGACTACGCCTGGTACGAGGCCAACGGCCGATGGGACTACAAGGTCACCGTGAAGGACCAGCGCGTGACCGGCGGCACCCTGTCGGCCCAGGCCGGCGGTCCGACTGCCGTGGAGGCTCCGGTCGCCGTTGGCCGCTACCGGCTGGAGGTGTTCGATCCCAAGACCGGCGTCGCCACCAGCGTGCGCTTCGCCGCCGGCTGGTGGATGACCCCGACTGCCGGCGAGCGGCCTGACGCTGTCGACGTCTCGGTGATGATGCCGGCCTATCGTGCCGGGGAAAGCGCCTGGGTCTTCGTCAAGCCGCCCTATGACAGCCTGGTCCTGGTGGCGGTTGCCGACCGTGGCGTGACCTATGCCGTCACCCGTTCGATCGGTACGCAGGGTGCTTTTCTGGAGATCCCGGTCGGGCAGGGCTGGACCAGCGGCGCCCATGTGCTGGCGACCGCCTTCGCCACCTCCGACCCGCAATCGAAGAAGCCGCCGCGCCGCGCCGTCGGCCTCGCCTGGCTGGCGATGGACAAGGCGCCGCGCACGCTGGACGTGCGCCTTTCCGCCCCGGCGGAGGTGGAACCGCGCCGCGCCATGACCGCCGACATCACGGTGGACGGTATCGCCGAAGGCAAGCAGGCCTTCGTGACAGTGGCAGCCGTCGACGAATCGGTGATGCAGCTCACCGACCAGCCGTCTCCCGATCCGGCCCGCCACTATCTGGGCAAGCGGCCGCTGACCGTGGAGCTGCGCGATTCCTACGGCCGCCTGATCGACCCGGCCAATCTGGAGGCCGCCCGTCCGCCTGCCGCGCCGGCTCCGCGTCTGCGTCAGGTCGCTGGGCTGGTGCCGCCCAAGTCGGAACGGGTGGTCTCGCTCTATTCCGGGATCCTGACCGTGGGGGCTGACGGCAAGATATCGGTTCCCTTCGATCTGCCCGATTTCCAGGGCCGTCTGCGCCTGATGGCCGTGGCTTGGAGCGAGGGCCGGATGGGCCATGCCGAAAGCCAGATGCTGGTGCGCGACCCGGTCGTCGCCGATGCGGTGCTGCCGCGCTTCCTCGCTCCGGGGGACTCGGCGCAGGTGATGCTGTCGCTCGACAATCTCAACGGTCCGTCCGGCGATTACCGGATGACCCTGTCCGCCGAAGGCGCCGTCTCCCTCCGTCAGGGCGAAGGGGGGGGCGTTCTCGACGTGCCGAAACTGGCGCGCGGCAAGCGCGCCACAGCCGGCCGGGTGCTGACCGCCACTGCCGTCGGCGCCGGCCATGTCACGCTGGACGTCACCGGTCCGGATGGCGTCCGCGTCACCCGGCGCTGGGACGTTACCGTGCGCCCGGCCTCGCCGCTGGTGTCACGCCGATCCGTTGCCGCCTTGGCCACCGACAAGAGCCTGGGCATTCCGGCCGACATCACCGCCGGGCTGCGGCCGGAAACGCTGTCCGTCGGCGCGGTGGTGGCTCCGCTGCCCGATCTCGACGTGGCGGGCCTGTTCTTCGCGCTCGACCGGGCGGCGCCGGGTGGGGCCGAGCAGACCGCCAGCCGCATCCTTCCGCTGCTGTCGATGCCGGAGGTCGCCGCCGGCCTGGGCTTGGCGCCGGAGGACCGGATCAAGGCGCGCGTCCAGCGCGGCATCGACCGGCTCCTGACCTTCCAACGCGCCGATGGTGCCTTTGCCGCCTGGTCGCCGAAGGGCGATCTCGACCCGTGGCTCACCGCCTATGCGGTCGATGTGCTGGGCCGTGCCAAGGCCGCGGGCTACCGCATTCCCGACCAGCCCTACCGCAAGGGGCTGGACTGGCTGAAGCAGACGGTGGACAACGCCTGGGTCGAGACCGCCGACCTTCCCGGCCGTGCCTACGCCCTCTATGTGCTGGCGCGGGCGAAGATGATCGACGCCG
Source organism: Azospirillum humicireducens (assembly GCF_001639105.2). Lineage (NCBI taxonomy): Bacteria > Pseudomonadati > Pseudomonadota > Alphaproteobacteria > Rhodospirillales > Azospirillaceae > Azospirillum > Azospirillum humicireducens. The sequence goes on along the minus strand of NZ_CP028907.1, from coordinate 68,175 downwards.
GTGCTGTCCGTTACTTCCGGGAGAACTATTGGGACCGGCTGCCGACCGACTTCGGCCGGGCCCAGGCTGCTGCTGCCGCCGCAATACTGGGCGATCAGCAGGCCGCGACGGAGGCCTTTGCCAAGCTGACCGGTGCCCGCATGGTGAGCGCCGCGTTGCGGGATCACGGCTCGTCGTTGCGCGATGAGGCCGGCGTGGTTGTCCTCTTGGCAGAGAGCGGGGTCGCCGACCGCGACCGCATCTTCCAGGCGGCCGAGCGGGTGGCGAAGACCTTCGCCGCCGTGCGCACCACCAACCCGCAGGAACAGGCTTGGCTGCTGTTGGCGTCCAAGGCGCTGATCGACCGGGCCCTGCCGATGAAGCTTGCCATCGGCGACCAGACGATGGAGAACGCCAAGCCTCAGATCCTGCGCGTCGACCCGGCGTCCCCACCGGCCATCCGCAACCTGGGCGGCGAGGTCCGGCAGGTGGTTTCCGCGGCCGGCGTGCCCGACCAGCCGGCCGGCGCGGAGGAGCAGGGGATGACCATCCGCCGCCGCCTGTTCGACATGGCCGGTCGTCCGGTGGATCCGGCCGGTGTCCGTCACAACGACCTGCTGGTGGTGATCCTCGAAGGCGAGGTCGGCGATCCGCTCGACCATTCGGTGCTGGTCAACGATCCGCTGCCGGCCGGCTTCGAGATCGAGAATGTCCGACTCGCCAACAGCGGCCAACTCGGCAAACTGTCCTGGCTGGGTGAGCTGTCCTCCGTCCGCAATGTCGAGTTCCGCGACGACCGCTTCCTTGCCGCCGTCGATCTGCCGAAAGCGTCCCCGCGCTTCCGGCTGGTTTATCTGGTCCGCGCTGTGACCCCTGGCGACTTTGCGGCTCCTGGGGCTCAGGTGCAGGACCTGCAACGTCCACACCTGTCGGCCCGCACCGCGGTATCCCGGCTGCGAGTCCTGCCGGAATGATGGATAGGCCCGGAGGCGGCAGCCTGCCGTTTCCGGGCTGTTCCCGGACCGATGCCTGCACCGGAACTCGGTAAAGGCCTAAAGGTAGCTCTGCTCCCCCCGATGGGCTTCGCGCCGGCGGGCAAGCAGTGTCAATGCGGCCACCACGACCGCGAAACACAGCGTCAGCAGTACGTAGAAGGCCAGCGCAAGGCCGACCGTCATGGTGCCGAGCAGCACCATGGCCAAAATCCAGACGCCCAGCGATACGATGGCGCGCGCCGACATGGGTTGTCTCCTATACCCTGTCCTGATTCGCCGAAAACCCGTTAACCGACTCCGCACCCGCCGCGGCCTTCTGGCCGTCTGTTCGCCGCCGCGTCCAATGCCCATATCGTGGTGGGAACCGGGTCGGCACACGGGCACTTTGTGAAGCCTGCCACAGCCGCAAGGCGGAACGGGGCGTGGCATCCTGTCACTGTGCGGGCGCGTCGCACCTGTTAGAGGCTGAACAGTTCGGTTTCGTCGCATCGCGGGATTGGTTGGCTTGGTCAACAAGTCTGTTGACAGCTAGCGGCATAGACCTTACCTTTACGTAAACGTCAGGGAAGAGGTTGGACGGCGTGGATCGGATTGCGGACGGCATGGCGTCGATGGACACCGAGGAGAGCGGCAGGGCCGAGGGGCCTGGCTGCGATCCGCGCCTGGGCATCGGCGACTTGGCTGGAGAGTTCGGTCTGACCCACCGCACCATCCGCCATTACGAAGATGAGGGGCTGCTGTCGCCGGAACGGATTGGCAGCGCCCGTGGTGGCGTCCATGGTGGCGCCCGCATCTACAGCCACCGCGACCGTGCCCGGCTGGCGCTGATCTGCCGGGGCAAGCGGCTGGGCTTCAGCCTGGCCGAGATCAAGGATTTCCTGAACCTCTACGACAGCGGCGACGCCCAGATCGAACAGATGCGCTACATGCGCACCATCGCGCGCCGCCGGATTTCCGCGCTTGAACAGCAGCTTGCCGACGTCAAACAGACGCTGGCGGAGCTGTGCACCATCGACACCCAGATCTCCGAGCATCTTCGCCGCAACGGCATTACGGAGACGCAGGACATGGAGGAGAAGCACTCATGAAGTCGGTCGTCATCGCCGGTTATGCCCGTTCGCCCTTCGCCTTCGCCCACAAGGGCGAGCTGACCAAGGTCCGCCCCGACGATCTGCTGGCCCGCGTCATCGCGGCGCTGGTCGAGCGCACCGGCCTGAAGACCGAGGATGTCGAGGACGTCATCGTCGGCTGCTCCTTCCCCGAGGGTGAGCAGGGCCTGAACGTTGCCCGCAGCATCTCCTTCCTGGCCAAGCTGCCGCAGACCGCGGCGGCGACCACGGTGAACCGCTATTGCGGCTCCTCCATGCAGTCGATCCATCAGGCGGCCGGCGCCATCCAGATGGGCGCCGGCGAGGTCTTCGTCTGCGGCGGCGTCGAATCGATGACGCGCGTGCCGATCATGGGCTTCAACCCGATGCCGAACCCGACGCTGAAGGAATCCTATCCGGAAGCCTACTGCTCGATGGGCATCACCGCGGAGAATGTCGCCCGCAAATACGCCATCTCCCGCGCCGAGCAGGAGGCGCTTGCGGTCGCCTCCCATGCCAAGGCCGCCGAGGCCCAGGCGGCCGGCCGTCTGGCCGATGAGATCGTCGGCATCCAGACCGCGGCCGGTCTGGTCGACAAGGACGGCTGCATCCGTCCCGGCACCAACGCCGAAGGGCTGGCCGGCCTGAAGCCGGCCTTCACCGCCGACGGCACCGTGACCGCCGGCACCTCCTCGCCGCTGACCGACGGCGCGTCGGTCGTGCTGGTGACGACGGAGGAGTATGCCCGCGCCAACGGCCTGCCGATCCTGGCGAAGATCCGCTCGGTCGCCGTCGCTGGCTGCGCGCCGGAGCTGATGGGGCTGGGTCCGGTCCCGGCGACCCGCAAGGCGCTGGCCCGCGCCGGCCTGTCGATCAACGACATCGACATCATCGAGATCAACGAGGCCTTCTCGTCCCAGGCCATCGCCTGCATGCGCGACCTCGACATCGACCCGTCCCGCATCAATCCGGACGGCGGCGCGCTGGCGCTCGGCCATCCGCTGGGGGCCACCGGCGCCCGCATCACCGGCAAGGCCGCAGCCCTGCTGAAGCGCGAAGGCAAGCAGTTCGCGCTGGCGACCCAGTGCATCGGCGGCGGCCAGGGCATCGCCACCATCCTGGAAGCGGTCTGACGAACGGGATCGGGGAGGAAACGACCATGAAGATCGAACGCGCCGCCGTGATCGGTGCGGGCGTGATGGGGGCCGGCATCGCCGCCCATTTCGCCAACGCCGGCATCCCCTGCGTCCTGCTCGACATCCCGGCCAAGGAGGGCGCCGACCGCAGCGCCATCGCCAAGGGTGCGGTTGCCAAGATGCTGAAGACCGATCCGGCTCCCTTCATGCATCCCAAAAACGCCAAGCTGATCACGCCCGGCAATCTTGAGGATGACCTGAACCTGCTGGCCGACGTCGACTGGATCGTCGAGGCCATCGTCGAGAACCCGGCGATCAAGGCCGACCTCTACAAGCGCATCGACCCGGTGCGCAAGGCGGGCTCGGTGGTGTCGTCCAACACCTCGACCATCCCGCTGGCGGTGCTGACGGAGGGGCAGAGCGGGCAGTTCGCCAAGGACTTCCTGATCACCCACTTCTTCAACCCGCCGCGCTACATGCGTCTGCTGGAGATCGTCGGCGGCGCCGATACCCGCGCCGACGCGCTGGCCGCCATCGCCGAGGTCTGCGACCGCCGCCTCGGCAAGGGTGTCGTCCATTGCAAGGACACGCCGGGCTTCATCGCCAACCGCATCGGCGTCTTCTGGATCCAGGCGGCGGTCAATGCCGCGGTCGATCTCGGCCTGACGGTGGAGGAGGCGGACGCCGTCGGCGGCCGGCCGATGGGCATCCCCAAGACCGGCGTGTTCGGTCTGATGGATTTGGTCGGTCTCGACCTGATGCCGCACATCGCCAAGAGCATGTCGGCAACCTTGCCGGCCAATGACGCCTATCGCGGCCAGATGCGCGAACACCCGGTCATCACGAAGATGATCGCGGAGGGCTATACCGGCCGTAAGGGCAAGGGCGGCTTCTACCGCATCAACAAGGCCGGCGGCGGCAAGGTGAAGGAGTCGGTCAACCTCCAGACCGGCGACTACGCCCCCTCGGAGAAGGCCCGGCTGGACAGCGTGTCCTCCGCCGGCCGCGACCTGCGCAAGCTGTGCGAGCACCCGGACAAGGGCGGCCGCTTCGCCCGCCGCGTCCTGGCCCAGACGCTGGCCTATGCCGCCAGCCTGGTGCCGGAGATTGCCGACAGCATCGTCGCCGTCGATGAGGGCATGCGCCTCGGCTACAACTGGAAGCAGGGTCCGTTCGAGCTGATCGACCGGCTGGGCACCGAGTGGTTCGCCGAGCTGTGCCGTTCCGAAGGCATTCCGGTCCCGGCGCTGGTGGAGACCGCTGCGGGTCGTCCCTTCTACCGGGTGGAGGGCGGCAAGCTCCAGCACCTGACCACGGCCGGCGTCTATGACACCGTCGTGCGTCCGGACGGCGTGCTGCTGCTGTCGGACATCAAGCGCGCCGCCGGCAAGCCGGTGTGGAAGAACGGCTCCGCCAGCCTGTGGGACATCGGCGACGGCGTGCTGTGCGTCGAGTTCACCAGCAAGATGAACGCCGTCGACGGCGACATCATGGCCGCCTACGAGAAGGCGATGCGCCTGATCGGCGACGGAAAAGGCGACTGGAAGGCGCTGGTCATCCACAACGAGGCCGACAATTTCTCGGTCGGTGCCAATCTCGGTCTCGCCCTCTTCGCGCTGAACATCGGCCTGTGGCCGCAGATCGAGGAGATGGTGGAGGGCGGCCAGCGCACCTACCGCGCGCTGAAATACGCCCCCTTCCCGGTGGTGGCGGCGCCCAGCGGCATGGCGCTAGGCGGCGGCTGCGAGATCCTGCTGCACTCCGACCATGTCCAGGCCCATGCCGAGACCTATGTCGGCCTTGTCGAGGTCGGTGTCGGCCTGATCCCGGCCTGGGGCGGCTGCACCGAGATGCTGGCCCGCCATCAGGCCAACCCGAAGGCGCCGCGCGGGCCGATGCCGGGCATCGCCAAGGCCTTCGAGATCATCAGCACCGCCACCGTCGCCAAGTCGGCGGCCGAGGCCAAGGAGCTGCTGTATTTCCGCGCCACCGACGGCATCACCATGAACCGCGACCGGCTGCTGGCCGACGCCAAGGCCAAGGCGCTGGAACTGGCGCAGGCCTACACCCCGCCGGAGAAGACCACCAGCTACGTCCTGCCCGGCCCCAGCGCCAAGGCGGCGATGGAGCTGGCGGTGGAGGGCTTCGCCCTGCAGGGCAAGGTCACACCGCACGACAAGGTGGTTTGCGCCGCCCTGGCCGAGGTGCTGAGCGGCGGCGAGGAGGCTGACATCGCCAAGCCGGTCGGCGAGGACCACATCCTGCGGCTGGAGCGCGAGGCGTTCATGGGGCTGGTGCGCACCGGCGGCACCATCGACCGGATCGAGCACATGCTGCTCACCGGCAAGCCGCTGCGGAACTGAGGGGGAGGAACGAGAGATGCCGATCTACAAGGCTCCGCTTGAGGATGTGCGCTTCGTCCTGGACGAGATCGTCGGCCTGGACAAGCTGTCGGCCCTGCCGGGCTATGAGGACGCCACGCCGGAACTCGTCGGCCAGGTGTTGGAGGAAGGCGCCAGGCTGTGCGAGGAGGTGCTGTTCCCGCTGAACCAGTCGGGCGACGGCGAGGGTTGCCATTTCGAGAATGGCGAGGTCCGCACGCCCAAGGGCTTCAAGGAGGCCTACGCCACCTATATCGAGGCCGGCTGGCAGGGTCTTGCCTGCGATCCGGCCTATGGCGGGCAGGGGCTGCCGAAGCTGGTCAACATAATGCTGGAGGAGTTCATCTGCTCCGCCAACCTCAGCTTCGGCATGTATCCCGGCCTGTCGCTCGGCGCCTACAACGCGCTGGCGATGTACGGCTCGGACGAGTTGAAGCAGCGCTTCCTGCCCAAGCTGGTCGATGGTACCTGGTCCGGCACCATGTGCCTGACCGAGCCGCATTGCGGCACCGACCTCGGCATCATCCGCACCAGGGCGGTGCCCGATGGCGAGGGCGCCTACAAGATTACCGGCACCAAGATNTGGCCCGCCTGCCCGACGCCCCGGCCGGGACCCGCGGCATCAGCCTGTTCCTGGTGCCCAAGTTCCTGCCGAAGGATGACGGTACGCCGGGCGCGCGCAACGGCGTCGCCTGCGGCTCCATCGAGCACAAGATGGGCATCAAGGCGTCCTCGACCTGCGTCATGAACTTCGAGGACGCCACTGGCTGGCTGGTCGGCGAGCCGCATAAGGGCATGCGCGCCATGTTCGTGATGATGAACGCGGCCCGTCTGGCCGTGGGCATCCAGGGGCTGGGTCTGGCCGAGGTCTCCTACCAGAACGCCGTCAACTACGCCCGCGAACGGCTCCAGGGCCGGTCGCTGTCGGGGGTGAAGGCGCCGGACAAGCCGGCCGACCCGATCATCGTCCATCCCGACGTGCGCAAGAACCTGCTTACCGCCCGCGCCTTCACTGAAGGGGCGCGTGCGCTCGGCGCGCTGACCGCCTACAAGCTCGACGTGGCGGAAAAGCATCCCGACGAACGCACCCGCCGCGATGCCGATGAGTTCGTCCAGTTGATGACGCCGATCGTCAAGGCGCTGTTCACCGACATCGGTTTCGACTCGGCCAACATCGCCGTGCAGGTCCATGGCGGCCACGGCTTCATCTGGGAGACCGGTGTCGAGCAGTATGTCCGCGACGCCCGCATCTGCCAGATCTATGAGGGCACCAACGGCATCCAGGCGCTCGACCTCGTCGGCCGCAAGCTGCCGCAGGACGTGGGCCGCCTGCTCCGTCATTTCTTCCACCCCGTCGGCCGCGACATCGAGGCGGCGATGGAGAAGGACGAGTTGGGCGAGTTCGTGATGCCGCTGGCCAAGGCCTTCGCCAAGCTGCAGCAGGCCACCGCCCTGATCGCCCAGAAAGGCCTGAAGGATCCGGAGGAGGCCGGCGCCGCCGCCAGCGACTATCTGCGCCTGTTCGGGCTGGTGGCGTTGGGCTGGAGTTGGCTGACCATGGTTAACAAGGCGCAGGCCAGGCTCGAAGCCGGGGAGGGCAATGCCGCCTTCTATGAGGCGAAGATCAAGACCGCGCGCTTCTATATGACCAAGCTGCTGCCGCAGACCAACAGTCTGTTCATCACCATCGCCGCCGGCGCCAAGCCGTTGATGGAACTGGAAGACGCCGCTTTTTGACATGCTCCCCGTCCTCCGGGGCGCGCGACTTCAGGCCGGACCGGTGCCCGCAAGGCGCCGGTCCGGCTTTTTCTTGCCCGTTCGGCAGGTCGCAAGAGCGCATGCGTACAATGACCGGAAATTGTCATAGATCCTTGGAAATATCACCCTTGGGAAGCATCCGCCTCGGCCAACCAGCATTCATGGCCGTGACAAAAGTTAATTTCAGGTTGTTCCATCTGGTCCCTGCGTGTTACATCTCAATAGAGATTACGTTCGGCCGGTGCCTGCTATATCCTTTGGATTTTAGGGAATATGCGGGTGGCGACAGCCTCCTCCTTTTCTCAAGCCTCTGGGGCGTCTTTCGGAGGGGCAGGCATGGTTCGGGAGTTTGTGCGATGAAGATCCTGATCGGTGATGATCACGTCCTGTTCCGGGAAGGTCTTCGCCGTCTGCTTGAGCAGCTGCGCGAAAACGCGACCTTTGCGGAAGCCAGCAATTTCGACGAGCTACTGGACATGGCGGCTTCGAAGGATGAAGCCTATGACCTGATTCTGACCGACCTGCGTATGCCGGGCTGGCCCGGGTTCTCCGGCATTGGCATGTTGCGCGACCGGCAGCCGAACTCGAAGGTCGTTGTCGTATCGGCGTCCGAGGCGCAGTCCGACGTGCGGGAAGCGCTGGAGAACGGCGCGGCAGGATACATTCCGAAATCATCCAGCGTGAAGATCATGTTGAGCGCGCTCGACCTGATCTTCTCCGGCGGTGTCTATGTGCCGGCGACGGTGTTGCGCGAAGGGATCGAGCCCGATCATCGCGGCGGTTCGGTGATGCCGCCGACCGACCCGCAGTTGGAACAACTGCTGACTCAGCGTCAGCGCGAGGTGCTCGATCGCCTGCGCGAAGGCAAGTCGAACAAGCAGATCGCCCATGAACTGGGCCTGTCCGAAGGCACTGTGAAGATCCACATGACCGCGATCTTCAAGTCTCTCGGCGTGCGCAACCGTACCCAGGCGGCCATGGCCTTTCCGCAGTCGCATTCGGCGTAAAGTCCACTTCCAGGCATCGATGCGAAAAGACCCGCCGGGATGTTCCGGCGGGTCTTTTCGCAATGGCCGATGGATGGTTTTCCTCAGCCCATTCCGGCCACATAGCCGCGCAGGGACTCGACCTCCAGCTCTGCATCGTCGATCCGGGCCTTCACCACGTCGCCGATGCTGATGACGCCGACCACGCGCCCGGACTCGATGATGGGCACATGGCGGATGCGCCGTTCGGTCATCACGGCCATCATTTCGGCTACGGTGTCCGTCGGGGTGGCGGTGATCAGGTCGCGCGTCATCAGGTCCGCCGCCGGGCGGTCGAGTGCCGTTGCACCGTCGCGGGCGACGGCACGCACGATGTCACGTTCCGACAGGATGCCGACCGGTTGGCCATTGTCGTCCATCACCAGAATTGCGCCGATCCGGTTCTCGGTCAGCAGGCGGGTGACGGCTGCCACGGTATCGTCCGGTGCGGCGGAAACGATCCGGTTGCCCTTGCGTTTCAAGACGGCTGCAACATGCATGGCTGTACGGCCTCCCTGCCAATGACCCTGATTACGGAATCATGGGGATGCGCGTACAATCTGCAAGGCAGATTGTTCAAAGAAAAGGACGGCCTCTCCAGATGGGAGAGGCCGTCCTTCGGATAGCCGGAACGAGTCCCGGAAACCCGTTCTTAGAAGCGGTAGCCAATGCCGACGCCGACCAGCCACGGGTCCAGCGTGACCTTCGAGGTGACCGGCAGCGCGCCGTTGACGGTCGCGGTGACGTCAGTCTTCAGGAAGATCTTCTTGACGTCGACGTTCAGCGACCAGTTGCCGGTCAGGGCGACGTCGACACCCGCCTGCAGAGCCCAGCCGAAGCGGTTCTTGTACTCGACGTCGGTGATGCGCAGGCCGGCCGAGTTCGGATTGTTGGCCGAATCCTCGTTGTAGAACAGGGTGTAGTTGATACCGGCGCCGATGTAGGGGCTGATGCGCTCCTTCGGCATGAAGTGGTACTGCACCGTCAGGGTCGGCGGCAGCAAGGAGACCTTGCCGATCTCGATGCCGCTGCCCAGCGCCGGCAGCAGGTTGCCGCGGACCTTGTGGCGGCTGGTGCCGGCGATCAGCTCGGCGGCGATGTTGTCGGTGAAGAAGTAGGAGAAGTCGACTTCGGGGATGTAGTCCTTGCCGACCTTCGCCGACCCGATGTCACCCAGCGCGGTGTTGTTCAGGGTGCCCTTTTCCTGCGGCAGCACGGCCAGGCCGCGCGCGCGGACGACGATGTCGCCGGCCGACTTGCCCTTGAAGTCCTGAGCGAGCGACGGGGAAGCGATGGCGACGAGGGCCGAGGTCGCCAGCAGGGCGGCGGCGGCGCGCGACAGGATGGTCATGGGGTCTGCTCCAGGCAATGCGTTGTTGCTGTTCTGTGGCATCAGCCAGTGGAGCTATTACCAGACGTCCTGTAAGGGTACTAGGGGGTTACAACCGATCCTCATCCGATGCAGCAGCTCTGCAACAGTGACGAGTTGTCGCATCGACAAGGGCATCAAGGATTTGGTTTGATCGACCGCTGCGGAATCAGCGCCATGCAGTTCTGGACGATGGCGTAACATTGACCAAGTCGTGCCGATCCGCCCGATGCACCACCATACACCACGCGCTCGACCACGCCGTTTCTCAAGCTGAAGGTTGCTTCGCAGTCGAAGCTGTTGACTTCATAGCCATAGCCATAGCCATAGCCGTAATGGGGCCATCCCCAGCCGCCATAATAGCCCAGCGGTGGCGGGCTGGGGTAGGTCACCAGACGGGAGCTTCGGTAGGTGAAGAACTCACGGTTGTCGACGGCGGCCTGACGTTCCGGGACGCCGGCACAAGACAACAGCGTCTCCTTGGGCATGCCGATCAGTGCCGTTTGCGCCACCAGCGCCTCGTCCGCAGACGGGTTGGCGCAGCCGGCCAGAGCCCCGGCCATGCCGAGCGAGGCCACGATCAGAAGCCGGCGGGCCGCGTTGCTCTCCATCATCCGACGCCTCACTATCCGACGCACAGACATCGCACGCCTCCACCTAATCAGCAGTCTGTTACCGCGGCCGGGCCGGCGACAGGTCGGACTCGGTCACCCCCAAGGCCCGGACATCCGACGGCAGTCCACGGCCGGTGGCGAGTCCCGCTGCCACCCGGCCCATGGCCGGCGCGGTCTGGATGCCGTAGCCGCCCTGGCCGGCAAGCCAGAAGAATCCCTCCGCATCGGGCGCGAACCCCACGACCGGCACCTTGTCCGCCACGAAGCTGCGCAGCCCCGCCCAGCGGTGGGCCAATCTCCGAACGGAGAAGCGCGACGCTTGTTCCAACCGGTCCACCGTCACGGCGACGTCGATGTCCTCGGGCTGCACGTCGCAGGGCTCGACCGGAGTCTGGTCGGCGGGTGAGGCCAGCAGGCGGCCGGCATCGGGCTTGACGTAGAAGGTCTCGGCCACGTCCGACACCATCGGCCAGCCATCAAGCCCTGCCTTGTCGGCTGGATCCTCGAAAACCGGGTCGAAGGTGATGGCGGTACGCCGCTTCGGCACCAGTCCGACCGCGGCGACTCCGGCCAGCTTCGCCAGTTCGTCGGCCCAGGCCCCGGCGGCGTTCACCACCACAGGTGCCGCGAAGCTGCCGGCGCTGGTTTCCGCCACCCACAGGCCGTCGCGGCGAGCCAGCGCTCGCACTTCGGCATCTGTCACCACCCGGCCACCGCGAGCCTTCAGCCCGCGCAGAAAGCCGTGATGCAGGGCGTGAACGTCGATGTCGCGGGCATCCGGCTCCCACACGCCGCCGGCCACATAGTCCGGACGCAGGAAGGGTGCCCGAGCCAGGACCTGGTCGCGGTCGTAACGTTCGACCGACGGGGTCAGGCGGCGGCCTTGTTCATATTCCGCATCCAGCCGGTCGACCTCATCGTCGCGGCCGACGATCAGCACGCCGCGCGGCGTCAGCAGGTCATGGTCGGCGAAGCCGCCCGGCGGGTTGGTGTAGAAATTCCAGCTCGCCACCGTCAGGGCGCGGATCGGCGCCGGGCCGTAGGTCTGGGTATAGAGCGCCGCGGATCGACCGGTGGAGTGATAGCCCGGCTGAGATTCGCGCTCCAGCACCAGCACCCGGCCCTGTGCGGCCAGCTCGTAGGCTGCCGAGGCGCCGGCGATGCCGGCCCCGACCACCAGGAAATCGACGCGTTCCAACGGTTCCGCTCCTCGGAGTCTTATCGGCCGCCTACGGGATGGCGGCGCCTTGTGGTGGCATGTGATCGGGCAGGGCGACCATTTCAAGGATCAGTTTCTGTCGCAGTGCGGCGACGAAGCTGTCCTTGTCCATCGCGCTTTTCACGAAGCTTCCCGGTCCGCCGATCACGCTCTCCTCGAAATACTCCTCCAGCCAGGGGAATTCGTCGAGGATGGCTAGGCCGTTGACGATGATTCCGCGTTTCGTCACCCGGTCGCGCGCCTCGGCCGGGTCGATCCCGCCGTTGGAAAAGCCGTTGGAGACCAGATCGATCACCTGCCGCGGCGCCTTGCCGCCGCGGTCGAACAGCTTCGCCGCCTCCAGGATGGCGCTGCCGATGGCCGTCGAGTCGCCCTGGAAGCCGCGGGGCAGGGCGTCGATGCGCTCGGCGAAGCGGCCGGCATCCTCCGGCTTGGCCAGGGCCGTCCAGGGGATCAGAACCTTCAGACTGTTCGGCCCCGAATAGGCGGCCAGCGTCACCCGCGCCCGCGCCGACGCCAGCGCTTCCGCCACCGCCGGATCGCGGAAGGCGGCGGCATGGCCCTGCAGCTGGAATTCCAGGTCGCCGGTGGTGATGGAGGCCGACCCGTCGAGCGCCAGAACCAGAGCCACGCCGGCCTGCACATCCTTTCCGGGCGCGGCGGCCTGCAGGGGACCGACCAGAACCAGCAGGACGAGCAGGGCGGTCATCACGGTACGCGGCATTCGCACAGGCACTCCATCACGCAATCGGCCAGGCAGCCGGCCCGTGTCACACGGTGGCAAGGGCGTGGCGCACCACCTTCACCATCACCGACGGCAGAGCCTGATCGCCCAGGCGGTCCACCGGCACCCAGTTCCCATCGGCCCGCTGCCAGTCCGGACCGGCCTTGGCGGCGACCACCTCAAGCTCAAGGTGAAAATGGGTGAATGTATGGCGGACCAGCCCCGGCAGCCGGCGCCAGCGCGCAGGGAACGGCTGCTGCGCCGCGACCGCGGCCTCGCCAGGCAATTCCGGTCCCCAGGCGGTCGACGGCACCTCAGCCATGCCGCCCAGCAGCCCTTCCTCCGCGCGGCGGCGCAGCAGGACGGCGCCCTCGGGGTTCAGCAACCAATAGGCGACGCCGCGGCGGGTCGGCTTCTCGGCCTTGGCTGCTTTGCGCGGCAGGCTTTCGGCGATGCCGGCGGCGCGTGCCTCGCAATACTCCGCCCAGGGGCACAGCATGCATTTCGGCTTGCGCGGGGTGCAGATGGTGGCGCCCAGGTCCATCATCGCCTGGGCATAGTCGCCGGGCCGGAAGTCCGGCGTCAGGGTGGCGGCCAGCCGCCGCAGGGTCGGCTTGCCGTTGGGCAGAGGCTCCTCCACCGCGAAGATTCGGGCGATCACCCGCTCGACATTGCCGTCCACCACGGTTGCCTTGCGGTCGAAGGCGATGGAGGTGATGGCGGCAGCCGTGTAGGCCCCGATGCCCGGCAAATCCAACAGAGCCGCCTCGTCGCCGGGAAACTGCCCGCCATGCGCGTCTGCCACGACGCGCGCGCATTTGTGCAGGTTGCGCGCCCGTGCGTAGTAGCCGAGCCCGGCCCAGGCGACCAGCACGTCGTCCAGCGGCGCGTCGGCCAGATCGCGCACGGTCGGCCAGCGTTCGGTGAAGCTGCGGAAATAGGGGGCGGCGGCGGGCACGGTGGTCTGCTGCAGCATGATCTCGGACAGCCAGACCCGGTAGGGATCGGCGGTCTCCCCCGGCTTGGCGCGCCAGGGCAGGTCGCGGCGGTGGCGGTCGTACCAGGATAGCAGCCGCCGGGCGGCCTCGATCGAATTTGGAATCATGATGGGAAGAAATAGAGGGTTGGAAGCGTCTGGGGAAGGGAGCCGGCCATATCCCATGGCCGGATGCTGGGCATCGGCCCGCGCTTGCGCTAGGGTGCCGCCATCCCACATGACCCGGAGCCGGTTTCCGAACCGATGCCGCACAGGAGTGATCGCAGAGCATGAGCGGACCGCGTCGCATCGGCCAATCCGTTCCGGAGGTCGCCGGCAAGGTGCTGGGCAAGCGCGGGCTTGCCTTCGGCGCGCTGATCACCGACTGGCCGTCGATCGTCGGACAGCAGCTGTCGCTGCGCACCGCTCCCGACAAGCTCAGCTTTCCCCGCGGCAAGCGCGAGGAGGCGACGCTGCACATCCGCGCCATGGGCGCCATCGCGCTGGAGTTGCAGCATCTGGAACCGCAGATCATCGAACGCATCAACGGTTTCTTCGGCTATCGCGCCGTGGCGAAGATCAAGCTGATCCATGCGGCGCTGCCCTCCACGCCCTCGCCAGTGGTGCGCCCGCGCGCCCTGACGATGGACGAGGAGATCGGCATCACCACCACCACCGCGGGGGTCGAGGACGAGGAGCTGCGAGCCACCCTGGAACGCTTCGGCCGCTCGCTGATGGCGCGGCCGAAGCGCGCCGCGCGATAGCCGGCTCGCTGGACGCATCTGTGCATCATTGTCTATACGTCAACATCTGGTAGGAACGAGGGCAAAGTGAACCGCAAAATTTTGGGAATCGCCGGTCTTCTGGCCATCGGCTTCACCGCCGCGTTCGGCACCGCCATGACAGCGGCGTCCACGGCGGCTCAGGCCGCGGCCACCCTGCCGCCGGTTTCGGAGATGATGGCCGAGCGCGTGATGGGCGATCCGAAGGCGCCGGTGACGATCCTCGACTATTCGTCGATGACTTGCTCGCACTGCGCCAATTTCCACGTCAACGTGCTGCCGAAGATCAAGGAAGCCTATATCGACACCGGCAAGGCCAAGTTGGTCTTCCGCGACTTCCCCTTCGATCAGGCCGCACTCAGCGCCGCCATGCTGGCCCATTGCGCCCCGCCCGAGCGCTATTTCCCGCTCACCGACGTTCTGTTCAAGAGCCAGCCGAACTGGAGCCGCTCCTCCGACCCGGCCAAGGCGCTGGCGCAGTACGGCAAGCTGGCCGGCATGACCCAGGAGACCATCGACGCCTGTCTCGCCAACAAGGAGCTGGCCGACGCCATCCTGAACACCCGCCTGACCGGTCAGAACCAGTACAAGATCGAAGCCACTCCCACCTTCATCCTCAACGACGGCAAGGCCCGTATCGAAGGCGCCCAGTCGTTCGAGGAGTTCGCGAAGGAAATCGACAAGCTGCTGAAGTAAGCGCTTCATTGAAGCTTCAACGGTTGTAAGAGGGGTAATGCCCCCTTCCCAACCCTCCCCCTCTTNTACCGGCCATTGGCCGGCCGAGGGCGGGGGAGGGGCGGGGAGGGGGCAACAGTTTTCCGATGCCCATGCTGTCCTAAGTCAAGTACACCAAAGGTTCGTCCCCAGTGCAGTTCACGCGTCTCCGCCTGTCGGGTTTCAAGTCTTTCGTCGATTCCACGGAACTGGTCATCGAACCCGGCATGACCGGGATCGTCGGCCCCAACGGCTGCGGCAAGTCCAATCTGGTGGAGGCGTTGCGTTGGGTGATGGGCGAGACCTCGGCCAAGCGCATGCGCGGCGGCGATATGGACGACGTCATCTTCGGCGGCACCTCCAGCCGGCCGGCCCGCAATTTGGGCGAGGTAACGCTGGGGGTGGACAACCGGTCGCGCACCGCGCCGGCCGGCTTCAACGAGCATGACGAGCTGGAGATCACCCGCCGGATCGAGCGCGGTTCCGGCTCCGACTACCGCATCAACGGCAAGCTGGTGCGTGCGCGCGATGTCCAGCTGCTGTTCGCCGACAACGCGTCGGGTGCCGCTTCGCCGGCCCTGGTCAGCCAAGGCAAGGTTGCGCAGATCATCTCTGCCAAGCCGCAGGACCGCAGGGCCCTGCTCGAGGAGGCCGCCGGCATCACCGGCCTGCATTCCCGCCGGCACGAGGCAGAGTTGCGGCTGAAGGCGGCGGAGGGCAACCTGACCCGCCTCGACGATGTCATCGGGGCGATGGACACCCAGTTGCAAAGCCTGAAGAAGCAGGCGCGGCAGGCCTCCCGCTACCGCAACCTGTCCGACCAGATCCGCAAGGCGGAAGCCGTGCTGTGGCACCTGCGCTGGATCGCCGCCCAGGAGGAGCGCGCCCGCGCCCATGCCGCCTTTGCAGCGGCCGAGGCGGCGGTGCGCGACCGCATGCTCTCCGTCAACCAGCTGACCGCGCGGCGGACGGAAGCCGCTGCCGGCCTGCCGGAGAAGCGCCAGGACGAGGCGCGTGCGGCTTCCGCCCTGCAAAGGCTGGTGATCGCCCGCGAACAGCTCGACGCCGAGGAGAAGCGCGTCGCCGACCAGCAGCGCGCCTTGGAGGCCCGGCTGCGCCAGATCGCCGGCGACCTTGGCCGTGAGGAGGCTCTGGCCGCCGATGCCGGGGAAGCGCTGACCCGTCTGATGGCCGAGCGCGACCGGTTGATCGCCGCACAATCCGACGAGGAGATGCTGGAGGAAGCCGCGGCGGACGCTCTGGCCGAGGCGCGCGAGCAGGTCGATGCTCTCGACCGCGAACTGATGCGCCTGACCGAAGCGGTCGCCACCGACGAGGCCCGCCGCGCCGCCACCCAGCGTCAGGTTGCCGATCTGGAGTCCCGTGCCGCCGGCCTCGCCAAGCGGCTGGCCGAACAGCAGGCCCAGCGCGCCGTGCTGGAGGCGGAGATTGCCGCCCGCGCCGACCTGTCGGACGCCGAACTGGCGGTGGACCTCGCCGAACAGCGGCTGGAGCAGGCCCGTGAGGCCGCGGAGGCCGCTGAACAGGCAAAGGCGGAGGCCGAACCGGCCCAATCCCGTGCCCGTGAGGCGCTGTCCGCTGCCGACTCCGCCTGTGCCAAGCTGCGTGCCGAAGAGCGGGCGCTGGCCGAGCTGCTGGAGGCCGGAGCCGGCGGGCCGTTCCCGCCGCTGGTCGACGCGGTGGCGGTGTCGCCCGGCTATGAGGGGGCGTTGGCCGCGGCGCTCGGCGACGCGCTGACCGCTCCGCTGGACGAAACCGCACCGGTGCATTGGCGCACGCTGCCGGCCTATGGCTCGGTGGCGCCGCTGCCGGAAGAGGTGGAGCCGCTGTCGAGCCGTGTGGAGGGACCGCGGGCCGCCGCCCGCGCGCTTGCCCATGTCGGGGTGGTCGACGATGCCGCTGCGGCCGAATCGTTGTCGGCGACGCTGGCGCCGGGGCAGGTGCTGGTCAGCCGCGACGGTGGCGCTTGGCGCTGGGATGGGCTGACCGTCCAGGCCGGGGCTCCAACGGCCGCCGCCGTCCGCCTCAAGCAGCGCAACCGCTTGGCCGAGCTGCGCGGCGAGCTGGAGCTTGCCGAGGAACGGGTCGAACTGGCGCGCGAGACCCTGGACGCCGCCAAGCTGGCCGTCGAAGAAGCGGCTCAGGCCGACCGCCGCGCCCGCGATGCCGTGCGCGAGGGCTTTGCCGCGCTGAACGTCGCTCGCGAACGCCATGCAAAGCTGGCGCGCGAGGCCGATGCCGCGTCCTCACGCCTTGCGTCACTGGCTGATGCCGTCGAGCGCCTTGCCGCCGACGAGCGCGAGGCTGCCGCCCGCCGCGACGAGGCCCTGGAGTTGCTGGAGTCGCTGCCGGACCCGCGTGAAGGGCGGGATCGGGTGACCGACCAGCGCGCCGCTCTGGCTGAACGCCGCGCCGTTCTGGCCGAGCGGCAGAATGCGGTCGACCGACTGACGCGCGAAGCGCAGGCCCGGCGCCAGCGCCTGGGCGCCATCCAGGCCGAAACCGCATCCTGGGACACGCGCTCCTCCGGGGCCGGTGGACGGGTGGCGGAACTGCGCCAGCGCGCCGACGAGGCCGAAGGCGAACTCGCCCAGCTCTCCGGACGGCCGGCGGCGATCGCGGCGGAACGCCAGGATCTGCTCGACCGCATTGCCATGGCGGAACGTGACCGCAAGCGCGCCGCCGATGGGCTGGCCGAGGCCGAGGCGCGGTTGGCGGAGACCGAACAGGCCCTGCACGATGCGGAAGCGGCGCTGGCCGATGGCCGAGAGGCGCGTGCGCGTGCCGAGGCCGCGGTGTCCGCCGCGCTCCAGCAGGAACGCACCCTGACGGAACGCATCGCCGAACGGCTGGATTGCCGGCCGGAGGACACTCGCGCCGCCGCCGACCTCGACCCCGCCGAACCGATGCCCGATGCTGCGGCGGTGGAAGCCCGGCTCGACAAGCTGACGCGCGAGCGCGAGACCATGGGGCCGGTCAATCTGCGCGCCGAGATCGAGGCGCAGGAGCTTGAGGCCCAGATCACCGGCCTGCATGGCGAGCGCGAGGATCTGACCGCCGCCATCGCCCGCCTGCGCCAGGGCATCTCCAGCCTGAACCGCGAGGCGCGTGAGCGCTTGATCGCCAGCTTCGACGTGGTCAACCGCGACTTCCAGGACCTGTTCACCCGCCTGTTCGGTGGCGGAAAGGCCTATCTGGAGCTGGTCAACGCCGAGGACCCGCTGAACGCCGGGCTGGAAATCTACGCCAGCCCGCCGGGCAAGAAGCTGCAGGTGCTCTCACTGCTGTCGGGTGGCGAGCAGGCCTTGACCGCGCTGTCGCTGCTGTTCGCCGTCTTCCGGTCGAATCCGGCGCCGATCTGCGTGCTGGACGAGGTCGACGCCCCGCTGGACGAGGCGAATGTCGGGCGCTTCTGCGATCTGGTGGAGGACATCGCGCGGCAGGGCGACACCCGTTTCCTGATCATCACCCACCACCGCCTGACCATGGCGCGGGTCGACCGCCTGTTCGGCGTGACCATGGTGGAGCGCGGCGTGTCGCAGCTTGTCAGCGTGGATCTGAGCCGTGCGGAGGAGTTGCGGGGGGTGGCGTGAGGGCGTGAGGATGAGGCGAGACCCTCATCCACCCCGTTTCCACACCGTCGTCTCGATGTAACGGCTCGCCAGGAACCGGTAAGTCTGCTTCTGAAGCGCCTCCACCTTCGGCGAGCGTTCCATCGAAATGTCGTCCCAGCCACGGAGCAGGTCTTCCCATTCCAGCAGCTTGGCGCGCAGGTCGTCGCGGATCTTGCGGATGAACTGGATGGTGGGATGGAAGTTGCGCAGCGCGCCGACGATGTCGCCGGTCTGGGCGTCGGCCTGATCGAAGATCATGTCGTATTCGCGCACCGGCTTGCGGATCAGCCCCTGCATGCGGTTCAACTCGCTGCAGAAGGTGCGGTCGGTGCGGTAGATGGTGGCGAGCTTGCCGATCGCCTGATCGATCCGGCGGATGTGCCTGAAGCGGTCGCGCAGCGCCTCGATGTAGGACAGTTCCTGTGCCAGATCGTCGATGCGGTCGGTCAGATACTGTTCGGCATTGGTTGTCAGCTTCAGCCGCTCTGCGATCTTGGCGAAGGCCGCCTTCATCTTCTCCTGCGTCTGCGGATCATCCAGCAGCTGTTCCAGCTGAGACTGGTCGGACACGATGATCTCGTTCCCGGTGAAGGAGGAGACGATCTGCATGGTCAGCCGCCCTTTGGCGGTGATGCGGTGCCTGTCCTCCACCGACCAGGAGGCCCGGCCGTCCAGCAGTTCGCCGGGAATTTCCTCGCCCGGCCGGATCTGCTTCACGAAGGCCAGACCCTGTTCGATGATCTCCAGCAGGCGGGCGTCGTGGCAACCATCCTCGATCTGGAAGGATTCCATCAGGGTGGGGAAGGCCAGAGCCACCTTCAGATCGCCCAGCAGGATGTTCAGAACCGGGTCCTTGCTGTTCGGATCCTGGCAGAAGAAGGCGCCTGGCAGGCTGAAGACCTTGTGCTGGAAATCGAAATGCGTGTCCCGCATCGGCTGGACCAGGACATTCTCCTGTGCCGCCTTTTCGGCGATGGCAGCGTCGGGAGCGGCATCCGCAACCGGGGCGGCATCCGAAGAGGGGGGTGTCTCGTCGCTGCTGGAGATGTCGGTCATGGGCTTGGACGGTACTCGGCGGGAGAGGAAGGGGCGGCTGTCGATTGCTCCTCCAGCCTACAGCAGATCGCGCAGACGGAACCACATCATTGCAAGGACCAGCGCCGGGGTACGGAACCGACGTCCGCCGGGGAAGGGCGTGTGGGGAATGCGGGCGAACACGTCGAAGCGACCGGCCGTGCCGCTCACCGTCTCCGCCATCAGCCGCCCGGCCATGCCGGCCAGCGCCACGCCATGGCCGGAATAGCCGTGGGCGTACAGCGTCGTCGGCGACAGCCGGCCCAGATGCGGCATGCGGTTCATGGTGATGGCGACCCGGCCGCCCCAGAAATACTCGATGCGGGCGTCTTTCAGTTCCGGATAGATCGCCAGCATCTTCAACCGCATCGCCTGTTTCAGCCCCGGCGCGTCCACTCCGGAATAGCTGACGCCGCCGCCGAACAGCAGCCTGTGGTCGGCGGAACGGCGGAAATAATTGAGCGAGAACTTCATGTCCGAAACCGCGATGTTCGTCGGCAGCAGAGTCCGTGCCCGTTCCTCGCCCAGCGGTTCGGTGGCGATCATGTAGGTCGCGACCGGCATGATGTTGCGGTCTAGCGTCGGCGCCAGCCCGCCGAGATAGGCGTTGCCGGCCAGGATCAGGTGCTTGGCCGTCACCCGGCCGCGCCCGGTGCCCACCCAGGGCTTCGCCCCGCTGTCCATGGCGACGACGCGGCTGTTCTCGAAGATGCGCACCCCTGCGGCATCGGCGGCGCGGGCGAGGCCCAGCGCGTAGTTCAGCGGGTGAAGATGCCCGCTGCCCTCGTCCAGCAGTCCGCCGAT
This sequence comes from Azospirillum humicireducens, assembly GCF_001639105.2. Lineage (NCBI taxonomy): Bacteria > Pseudomonadati > Pseudomonadota > Alphaproteobacteria > Rhodospirillales > Azospirillaceae > Azospirillum > Azospirillum humicireducens. Next base: position 47,902 of record NZ_CP028907.1, on the reverse strand, counting down.
ATAGGCAGCGCTGCCGACATGCTCGCGGATGCCGGCGCGGTCCAGCGGCCGCACCCGGTCATAGCCGTAGCCGTCGCGCATCTCGCGTTCCAGCGCCGCCACGTCCTGCATGTGGCGCTGTTTCAGCGCCGCATAAGCGAAGCCCCAGGTCAGGTCGCAGGCGATGGCGTGGCGCTCCACCCGTTCGGCCAGCTGGGCCTTCGCCTCCTCGCCGAACTCCCACAGGCGGCGGGCATCCTCCTTGCCGACCCAGCCCTCGACGGTCGCCATCGGCTTGTTGTAACCGGTGATGATCTGGCCGCCGTTGCGGCCCGAGGCGCCCCAGCCGCAGCGCTCCGCCTCCAGCAGCACGACGTCGAAGCCACGCTCCGCCAGTTCCAGCGCCGCGGTCAGGCCGGTGTAGCCGCCGCCGACGATGCAGACGTCGCAGGCGGCCTCGCCCTCCAGGGTCGGGCGGTCGATACGGGAGGCGGCGGAGGCCGCGTACCAGCTGTTCAGGTAGGAGGCTTTCGGCATGCCGCAGTTAAGTCCGAGCCGACGGGGGAGGTCAACGGAAAGGCGGATATTTCACCGAAGCGTCATGCGGAACCCTCTGGCGCGTTCCGCCGGAACGGCGTCATAGTGTCGCTGTCGTCCACAGCACGGAGGGGGCTGCCCATAGTCCGGAGCGGTCCGCCATACCCATGGGTTTTATGGAAGACTTCATCAAGAAGAACCGCATCACCGAAGTCGAATGTCTTGTGCCCGACATGTCGGGCATCGCGCGGGGAAAGATCGTTCCCGCCGAAAAGTTCCTCCGCATCCTGCGCGACCGCGGCCTGCGCCTGCCCGAGGCGATCTTCGTGCAGACCGTGACCGGTGAGTTCCCCGACGACGAGGACATCACGTCGGACGAGAATTCCGACATCTACATGATTCCGGACGAACGCACGATCCGCTTCGTCCCCTGGTACACCGAGCCGACGGCCCAGGTCATCACCGACTGCGTCTATGCCGACGGCAGGCCGGTCGACGTGTCGCCCCGCCATGTGCTGAAGCGCGTGCTGTCGCTGTACGAGGAGCGTGGCTGGAAGCCGCTGGTGGCGCCGGAGCTGGAATTCTTCCTGGTCCAGGTCAACAAGGACCCCGATTACCCGCTGGTTCCGCCGGTCGGGCGCAACGGCCGGATGGAAAGCGGCCGGCAGGCCTTCGGCATCGACGCGGTCAACGAATTCGACCCGATCTTCGAGGCTGTCTATGATTTCTGCGAGAAGCAGGACATCGACATCGACACGCTGACCCACGAGGCCGGCGCCGCCCAGATCGAGATCAACTTCAACCATGGCGATGCGCTGGAACTGGCCGACCAGGCCTTCCTGTTCAAGCGTACGGCGCGCGAGGCGGCGATCCGCCACCAGATCTACGCCACCTTCATGGCGAAGCCGATGCAGGGCGAACCTGGCAGCGCCATGCACATCCACCAGTCGGTGGTCGATACCGTCACCGGCCGCAACCTGTTCAGCAATCCCGACGGCACCGACAGCGACCTGTTCATGGCGCACATCGCCGGGTTGCAGAAATACCTTCCCTATGTGATGCCGCTGCTGGCGCCCAACGTCAACAGCTACCGCCGGCTGGTGCCGAACTCCGATGCGCCGATCAACGTGCATTGGGGCCGCGACAACCGCACCACCGGCCTGCGCGTTCCCGTCTCCCAGCCCGATGCCCGCCGGGTGGAGAACCGGGTGGCCGGCGCCGACGCCAACCCCTATCTCGCCATCGCCGCGTCGCTCGCCTGCGGCTATGTCGGCATGACCCAGGGGCTGGAGCCGAACGACCCGATCAAGGGCTCCGCCTACCGCCTCGCCTTCACCCTGCCGCGCCACCAGTCGGAGGCGCTGACCAAGTTCAACGCCTGCAAGCCGCTGAAGGAAATCCTCGGCGAACGCTTCATCGACGCCGTCACCTGCGTGAAGCAGACGGAGTACGAGGCCTACAACCGGGTCATCAGTTCGTGGGAGCGGGAAAACCTGCTGCTGAACGTCTGACCGGGTCCGCGGCGGGGCGGCACATCGCCCCGCCGCCCTGTCTTCCCCATCCTGTCAGCCGATGCGGGGCTTGCCCTCTTTCAGCCGGCCGGCGAGGGCGGCGATGTGGTCGGGGCCGATGCCGCAGCAGCCGCCGACGACGGAGGCTCCGGCCTCCACCCAGCTTTCGGCCCAGCGCAGGTAGCTCGCCGGGTCGAGATCGTCGCGGATCGGGTCGAGCCCGTCATTCGCCTCCGCCGTCTTCGGCTGGGGCGGGAAGGCGTTGGCATAGACGCCGATCCGCAGCCCCGCCGCCTCCGGCTGCGCCCGCGCCGCCTCGACGGCGGCCCGCATCACCTCCGGCTGGCTGCAGTTGAACAGCAGCGCCTGCGCCCCCAGTCCGGCGGCGGTCCGCGCCGCGTCGGCCACCGTCTCGCCCGAGCGCAGGGTGGGGGCGGTGCGGCCCGCGGCCACCGCCCCGGCATCGGTGTCGTCGAGCGTGAAGGAGAGCCAGAGCGGCCGCGCATCGTCTCCCAGCACGCGGCGTACCGCCCGCGCCTCGTCGAGCGCGCTCTGGGTTTCGGCCAGCCAGACATCGACGTGCGGCGCCAGCCCATCCACCAGCACCCGCAGGATCGCGTCGACCTGCTCGGGCAGGAACAGGTCGGGCCGGTAGGAGCCGAACACCGGCGGCAGCGACCCGGCAGCCTTGATGCCGTGGGCGTCCGCCACCGACCGGGCCAGCCGGCCGGCGCGGTCGGCCAGGGGCAGACCCTGCTCGTCGAAGCGGTCGCGGCCAATGTGGAAGGGGACTACGGCATAGCTGTTGGTGGTCAACACATCGGCGCCGGCGCGGGCGAAGGACTCGTGTGCCAGCCGGACATGGTCGGGGGACTCGATCAGGGCGAGGGCGGACCATTCCGGCTGGCGGAACGGCGCGCCGATGCGTTGAAGCTCCCGGCCCATGCCGCCGTCCAAGATGATCGTTCCCTCAGTCATTCCATGCTCCGTTGCAACTGGCGTCGAGTTGAAGGATTGTCCTAATCGAAAGTGAAGGGCGTTGACAATCTATATAAATAGATTGGAGAATATAGATCATATAACGCAGATTTTACGGGGTTCTTCATGTTGAAACGACTCGCCATCGCGGCCGCCGCCTTCGTCGCCATCCAGGCCGCCACGCCCATGGCGTGGGCAGGGGAGGTCCTGGACCGCGTGACCAAGCGGGGCGAGTTGAAGCTCGTACTGCTGAACGACTATCCGCCCTTCTCCTCGATCAACGACAAGAACGAGCTGGTCGGGTTCGACATCGACGTCGCCAAGGCCTTCGCCGAGCGGCTGGGGGTCAAGCTGTCCATCGACACCCCGGCCTGGGAGGTGATCGCTGCCGGCAACTGGCGCGGACGCTGGGACATCTGCATCTGCTCGATGACCCCGACGGCGGAGCGCGCCGAGGTTCTCGATTTCCCGGTAAAGTACTACGAGTCGCCCGCCGTGCTGGTGGTCCACAAGGACGAGACCCGGATCAAGGGCATCGCCGACATCACCGGCAAGACGGTGGCGGCGCAGTCCGGCGCCTCGTACGAGGCGTATCTCCAGCAGACGCTGAAGATCACCGCCCCCGACGCCCAGCAGCCCAGCTTCCCCTTCGGCAAGGTGACGGTGGCGCCGTACGAGACCGAGACGGTGGCCTTCCAGGATCTCGGCCTCGGCGGCGGCAAGCGGCTGGACGCGGTCATCACCAACTACATCACCGCCAAGGAGCGCATCGACGCCACCGGCCGGTTCAAGATCGTGTCGGACAAGCTCTATGCCGAGCCCAATTGGGTTGCGGTGGAAAAGGGCGATGCGGCATGGTCGGCCAAGGTGAAGGCGACTATCGAGGCGATGAAGGCGGACGGCACCCTGTCGGCCATCTCCAAGCGGTGGATCGGCATCGACATCACCGGTTGATGGATCGGGAGGAAGACCCCGGCGGAGCGGCCCCGGCGACGGGGCCTTGTGCCGCCGGGGCGTGAGGCGGATGGACGGGATGACGGACGGTGTTGCGGCGGCGCCGGGTTCTGGGCGGCAGGCGGGATTCAGGATCAAGGTGGCGGTGGTCTGGGGCGCGCTCGCACTCCTGCTGCTGGCATTCTTCCAGAGCTTCGACCTGAAATTCGCGTTGATCGCGGAGAAACTGCCGTTCCTGCTCGGCCTGCGCCTGACGCCGGGCGGGTTCCTGCAGGGGGCGGCGCTGACTCTGCTGATCTGCCTGCTGTCGATCACGCTCAGCATCGTCATCGGCGTGCTGGCCACCGCCGGGCGGCTGTCGTCAAACCCGGTCGCCTTCGGGGTGGCGACCTTCTACGGTTCCTTCTTCCGCGGCACGCCGCTGATGGTCCAGCTCCTGCTGCTGTATCTGGGGCTTCCGCAGCTGGGACCGGTTCCGGCGGCGCTGCCTTGCGGCGTGCTGGCGCTGTCGCTGAATTACGGCGCCTATCTCAGCGAGATTTTCCGCGCGGGCGTCCAGTCTGTCGCCCCCGGCCAGCGGGAAGCCGCCATGGCGCTCGGCCTGTCGCGCTGGCAGACCGTCTGGACGGTGATCCTGCCGCAGGCGACCCGCTTCGTCATTCCGCCCACCGGCGCCCAGTTCGTCGCGATGCTGAAGGATTCGTCGCTGGTTTCGGTCACCGGACTGTGGGAGATCAATTTCCTGGCGCAGTCCTATGGCCGCTCCAGCTACCGCTATGTCGAGATGCTGCTGACCGCCGCGGTGGTCTATTGGATGCTGTCCCTGATCTTCGAGCATGTGCAGAGCCGGCTCGAAGTCCGCTATGGACGGGCCTATCGGCGCTGACCCGTCCCGAACGGCTTGAACCGCCGCGTGCCGAATCCACTGCGGCGCCGCACCGGTCGCCGTACTCCGAAGAGCCTTCCCCCCCATGTCCGTTCGGTCGCCGGGTGCCGCGTTCCGCCACGACCGCGCGGCGCGGCCGTGGCGGCCGGGCGTAAAAGCGCAAGGCGCTCTCTCTCCCGTTGATTGCGGCTTCCACACGGAATGGAAGACTTTCAAAGCAAATCCACAGTGTATTTTCGACCCTGTCCGGTGAGAGACGGGGTGATGCGGGTGCCGAACCGGGCGTTCGCCGCCGGCAGACTTGGTCTTTTCCTCCGGAAATAGTCACGGAAGACGATCTCCTCTTGGCCGCTACGGTGTTCCAACCGGCGCAGAGGCCCGGTACAGGGGCATCGTCCCGACGCAACCGAGGGATAGCCAAGCATGAGCATGCACCCTGCGATCCCGACCCTTCGAACAGGCCTCCGAGGCGTTGGCTGGGTCCAGCGCAGCATCATCCTCGCGTCGATGTTCATCGTTCTGACGACCGGGCTGCTGGGGCTGGCGCTGCACCGCGGCGGCCATGCCAGCAATCTGACCGACATCCAGAACCTGTTCGTGCTGGAAAACCCCGACCTGATCCCGGTCGACAGCTGGGATCCGATGATCGCGGCACTCGACTGGCTGCATGAGCGGCCGGGCGAGAATGTCTATGACGGCGTATTCTTCAAGCAGCACATCAAGTTCCAGTATCCCGTCACCTCGCTGCTGCCGCTGGAGGCGATGAAGGCGCTGGGGGTTCTGGATCTCGTGGCCTTCGAGCGGATCAACCTGCTGTTCGTGCTGGCGACCGCGGCCGGCATGGCGATCCTGGTGCTGGAGATGGCGGCGCGGCTGCGCCTGCCCGGCGCGCGGGATGACCGGCTGACCCAGGTGCTGCTGGGCGGCTTCGGCTTCGTCGCGACGCTGTGCTTCTATCCGGTGCTGAAGGCCTTCTCGCTGGGGCAGGTGCAGGTCTGGCTCAACGCCGCCTTCGTCTTCGCCTGCATCGCCCTGCTGCGCGACCGCCGGATGCTGTGCGGAGCCCTGCTCGGCGCATCGACCCTGATGAAGCCGCAGATGTCGCTGTTCCTCGCCTGGGCGGCGCTCCGCGGCGACTGGCGGATGGCGGCAGGCTGGGCGGCGGTCGTGGTGCCGGGGGTGGCGCTGGCGACCCTGCTCTACGGCTTCGCGCCGATGGTCGATTACCTCGACGTGCTGCTGTTCATCGGCCGGCACGGCGAGAGCTATCACGTCAACCAGACGGTCAACGGGCTGGTCAACCGCCTGCTGCACAACGGCAACAATCTGGAGTGGTCGGCGGAGGCATTCGCCCCCTATCATCCGGTGGTCCATATCGCCACGCAGGTTTCCGGCCTCGCCTTCGTCGGCTTCGGCCTGCTGTGGCGGCGGCGCGACCGCGGGGCCGAGCGGATCCTGGCCTTCGTCGTCGCCGGCATCTGCTTCACTGTCGGTTCGCCGGTCGCCTGGGTGCACCATTACGGCATCCTGCTGCCCGCCTTCGCCCTGGCCTTCCTGATCCTGCTGGAGCCCGGGCTGCGGCGTCCGGCCGGGGCGGTCACGCTGCTGGCGGTGGCCTATTTCCTGGCCGGCAACGTCCTGTTCTGGCCGGTCAACGCGCTGGCGGACACGCCGCTGAACGTCCTGCAATCCTACCTGTTCTTCGCCACCCTGATGCTGCTCGGCCTGATCCCGGTGCTGGCCGGCCGGCACGACCGCGCCGCAGCGGCCCTGTGGGGCGTGGCGGAAACGGTGGGGCGCGGTCATGCCTCGCCGGTCGAAGAGGCTGCGCCGTCCGTCGTCGCGCTCCCGCGTGCCGCCGCCGAGACGCCGGTCCCGCCCCTGGTCGACGAGGAGCCACCGCTGTTCGTCGATCTCGACGGCACGCTGCTCAGGACCGACCTCCTCTATGAATCGCTGTTCGGCCTGATCAAGGCGCGGCCCTGGGCGGCGCTGCTGGTGCCGGTCTGGCTGGCCGGCGGCAAGGCGCGGCTGAAGGCGGAACTGGCCCGCCGGGTGGAGATCGACCCGGCCGGCCTCATCTACAACCCGGCCGTCCTTCAGCGGCTGGAAGCGGAGCGCAGGCGCGGCCGGCGGCTGGTGCTGGCGACCGCCGCCCATCACCGCTATGCCGACGCCATCGCCCGCCATCTCGGCCTGTTCGATCAGGTGCTGTCCAGCAGCGATCGCCTGAACCTGAAGAGCGAGCGCAAGTTGGAGGCGATCCGGGCGCAGGTCCCGTCCGGCATCTTCGACTACATGGGCAACGACGAGGCCGATTACGCCGTCTGGCGCGCCGCCCGCCGCGGCATCGCGGTGGACGCCGCTGCCGGCGTGGTTCGCCATGCCGCCACACTGTGCCCGCTGGAGACCATCGCCACCCCGCGCCGGCCGCGCCTGCTGCTGATCCTGAAGGCGCTGCGCCTGCACCAGTGGCTGAAGAACCTGCTGGTTTTCGTGCCGCTGGTGGCCGGCCAGAAGCTGGGGGAGGTCGGGCCGACGCTCCAGGCCATCGCCGCCTTCCTTGCCTTCGGGCTGTGCGCGTCGAGCATCTATGTGCTGAACGATCTGCTGGACCTGCCGGCCGACCGCCGCCACCCGCGCAAGCGCCGCCGTCCCTTCGCAGCCGGCGACCTGCCGCTCGACCTCGGGCTGTCGCTGATCCCCGGCCTGCTGCTGGCCAGCCTCGTCCTGTCGCTGGTGGCGCTGCCGCCGCTGTTCCTGGCGGCGCTGGCGACCTATGCCGCCTCGTCGCTGTTCTACAACCTGTTCGCCAAGAACCGGGTGATCTGGGACGTGATGCTGCTGGCCGGGCTCTATTCGCTGCGGGTGCTGGGCGGCGCCACGGCGACGGGCATCGTCCCGTCCTTCTGGCTGCTCGCCTTCTCGATGTTCCTGTTCCTCAGTCTGGCGATGGTGAAGCGCTATTCCGAGATGGACAGCATGCTGAAGCTGGGGCTGGGGCAGGCGGAGGGGCGCGGCTATCTGACCGCCGACATGCCGGTCCTGCAATCCATCGGCGTGTCGGCCGGTTTCCTCTCGGTGCTGGTGATGGCGCTCTACATCAACAGCCCGGAGGTCGGACGCATCTATGATCAGCCTCAGGCGCTGTGGATCATCTGCCCGCTTCTTCTCTTCTGGATCGGGCGGGTTTGGCTGCAGACCCACCGCGGGCTGATGCATGACGATCCGGTGGTGTTCGCCGCCCGCGACAGGTGGAGCCTCGCCATCGGTCTGGTCTGCGCCGCCACGCTCGTCTTCGGCCGGTCCTGAACAGCCGCTCTCCTGTCTTCAGTCATCCCGCCGGAGTTCCCATGCCCATCGCTGTCGTCGGATTGATCCTGCTGAGCGTCACGTTGTCCGCCCTCGCTCAGATATCCCTGAAGATCGGCATGTCGAGCCCGGCGGTATCGAACGCTCTGGCGCAGGGGGAGGCCGGGCGGATCGCCCTGTCTATCGTCGCCACGCCGCATATCCTGACCGGGCTTGCCTGCTACGGGCTGGGCATGGTGGTGTGGCTGGCGGTGCTGGCGAAGGTCGATGTCACCATGGCCTATCCCTTCGTCGGTCTGGGCTTCCTGGTCACGCTGGCTCTGGGCGTTCTGCTGCTCGGCGAGAGCATGAGCCTGACGCGGGTGATCGGCACCCTGCTGGTCGTGCTTGGCGTGATGCTGACCGCACAGAGCTGAAGACTCCGGTTCAAAATATAGGAGCAGGGTCGGCATCGGATATCGAAGAGGAAGGCGCCATGGCAACAGTCGTGGCACCTTCTTTTTGCATTGCAAAAATATTACGGATCGGTGGTGGTCTCGTGTTCTGTGACTGCCATGATGTGGAAACGATTTTTGACAACAAATATTTCATTTCTAAAATAGGAGTATAGCGATTCCCGTCTTGACCGAAGTCGTGGGGTGGATATAACTGACAGCATATTTACGAGTAAAAATACCAGAGTGCGCAATTTCAGCGACAGGCGCTCCAGATGCCGGCCGGCGGGCCGTTGCCTGGGAAGAGCGTGCTCTTTGCCGGTCGCGGCATTCAACGCATGGGATTTTCGCCCCTTGCAGCCGCGGCCGGCCGCCTTCTACCGCCCGCTCCTCCCCCCTCCTGCCGGAAAATCCGAACGCTAGCACCGCGCCGCACGTCTGCCGTGCGGCGTTTCTTGTGATATGCGGCCAGCAGAACAATATGCACATTGGGAAACTCATTTAATCAGTTACAAAAGCATTCTTTCAAAAAGAAAATTAAAAATAATATATTATCAATTGACCAAGACTGATTCGTCGATGTAAATATATTTATAAATCGATCGCCTGCATTCATTGGTGTGAAAGACAGCAAGAACCCCTCTTTCATTCGATTTCTGTATTTATGAAAATCAGAATTAGTTTGCCGATTTTCAGCTGTCGACTATTTAATTTTCAATTTCGTCAGTTTTAAACATCGGCATCACGCTGCGCATTCAAAGCGCATTTCTCCAACCACGACTTGAAGGAGATCATCGGATGTCCACACCCCCCATTCGCATGCTCTACGGCGGTGCTATGACCGAGGCAATCGCCAGCGGCGATCTGTCGAAGATGAAGGAGGCCGCCGCGGCTGCCGAGACGCATGTCGCCGCGCACGGAGACGTCGCCTCGATGCTCGAGACGCTGAAGGTCGAGATCGCGAAAGCCGAAGCGAAGGGCTGACCGGGATCGCCGACACCGTTCCAGATTCCCCGCGGAGCATTTCCCACATGTCCGAAGCACCCCTGCGCTCCATCAAGCCGTATGGCGTGGCGATCTCCGACGCCATTGTCAGCGGCGATCTGGCGAAGATGAAGGAGGCGGCCGCGGCCGCCGAGCAGCATCTCGCCGAACACGGCGACGTCGCGTCGGTCCTCAACCTGCTGAAGGTCGAGATCGCCAAGGCGGAAGCCGGTTCCTGATCCGGTTGGGCCCGCTCCTTCCGCTGCTCCCCGCTTGACCGATCCCCAACCTCCCTTCCCGTCAAAGCCAAGGAAACGCCACATGTCCAGTTCCCCCCTCCCGCATCCCCGGCCGATGTACATGGCCGCCATGACCGAAGCCATCGCCAGCGGAGATCTGTCGAGGATGAAGAAGGTCGCGGCCGAGGCCGAGGCGCATCTCGCCACCTACGGCGACGTTCCGCGTCTGCTGCAGCTTCTGAAGATCGAGATCGCCAAGGCCGAATCGAAGGGCTGATCCGCGGCGGCCGGGGTGCGTTCTCCATGCCGGCCCGCACCCCGGCGGCGCCGCGCCGCCGATAATCAGAGCCAATCTCATTCTGAGGAAGATTCCGGAATCATGGACCAGCCGCTTCCCAGCCTCGACCGTTCGGCCCACTCTGCGGACCAGTCGGCGTCCGTGCCGGCCCGCTACTGCTTCGATGACGATTTCCGCAGGCTGGTTCCGGTCCTTGTGGTCTGGGAAACCACGCTTGCCTGCAATCTGAAGTGCCAGCATTGTGGATCGCGCGCCGGCCGGCCGCGGCCTGACGAGCTGAACACCGAGGAGGCGCTTGACCTTGTCGACCGTCTGGCGGCACTCGGCACCCGCGAGATCTCTCTGATCGGCGGCGAGGCCTATCTGCGCAAGGACTGGGTGGAGATCATCCGGCGCTGCCGCAGCCACGGTATCAGAACCGCCGTGCAGACCGGCGGCCGAAATCTGACCGACCGGCGGCTCGACGAGGCGGTCGAGGCCGGACTCCAGGCCATCGGCGTCTCGATCGATGGGCTGCCGGAGTTGCACGACCGGGTGCGCGGCGTTTCCGGCTCCTACGATCAGGCGATCAGCGCCCTTCGCCGCGCCAAGGACCGCGGGCTGGCGGTGTCGGTCAACACCCAGATCGGACCTGAAACCCCCGACCATCTGCCCGAGCTGATGAACCGGATCATCGAAGCCGGGGCCACCCACTGGCAGATCCAGTTCACCGTCGCGATGGGCAACGCCGTCGACAATCCAGACCTGCTGCTGCAACCCCACCGCCTTCTCGACGTCATGCCCCTGCTGGCCCGTCTCTACCGCGAGGGCCTGGAGCGCGGGCTGCTGATGGTGGTCGGCAACAATGTCGGCTATTACGGTCCTTACGAGCATATCTGGCGCGGTCTGGGCGACGACCGGATGCATTGGACCGGCTGCGCCGCCGGGCAGATCGGCATCGGCATCGAAGCGGACGGCACCCTGAAGGGGTGTCCGTCGCTGGCAACCTCCCTCTATGCCGCCGGCAACATCCGCGAGATGAGCGTGGAGGACATCTGGCGCCATGCCGACCGTATGCGGTTCGGCCGGTTGCGCTCGGTGGACGAGCTGTGGGGTTATTGCCGTACCTGCTATTACGCCGACATCTGCCGGGCCGGCTGCACCTGGACGTCAGAATCGCTGCTGGGCAAGCGCGGCAACAATCCCTATTGTCATTACCGGGTGCTCGACCTTGCCAGACATGGCCTGCGCGAGCGGGTGGTGAAGATCAAGGACGCACCGGACGAGGCCTTCGCCATCGGCGAGTTCGCCCTGATCCAGGAACCGATCCCCGGTGCCGAGTCCCCCGGCCTGCCGGAGCGGGATCCGGCCAAGGTCCACCGCCACGAGCACGAACGCTCCCCCGAAGGTGGCGTGGTGCCGCCCAGCCTGACGCTCTGTCGTGCCTGCAACCAGTATGTCTGGCCGCATGAGACCGACTGTCCCCATTGCGGCGCCGATGTCGCGGCGGCGGCGGCGCAGCATGAGGTCGACCGTGCACGGCGCCATGCGCTCATCCGCGAAACCCAGCGCCTGCTGGACGGGCTGCGTGCCGCGAAGCCGGACGTTGCCGGCGAACCATCCTCCGCCGCTGCCGCCACCGCTGCTGGCGACTGACGGCTGGCCGAAAACTCGACCCAAACCGTTGACAACTCACCCGGGCCTGGGTGCAATAGCGCCCGCGAGCCGGGCGTGCGGTCGGGATGTGGCGGCGCCCGCAACACAGACGAACAGGTCGGGGCAAACCATGAAAAAATTCGCTCTCAGCCTCATCGGCGCGGTCGCGGCGATTGCCATCGCCGGCCCGGCGATGGCCCAGGCCAAGAAGCCGGTCAACATCTACATCTGGAACGACTATCTGGGTGAGACGACCCTCGCCGACTTCACCAAGGCCACGGGCGCTGAGACGAAGGTCGATCTGTACGACAGCCTGGAACTGCTGGAGCAGAAGGTGCTGGTCGGCAAGTCCGGCTATGACGTGATCGTGCCGACCGCGGAGCCGACCCTGTCGCGCCTGATCCAGGCCAAGGTCGTGGGGCCGCTCGACAAGTCGAAGATCCCCAACTACAAGAACATCGACCCGAAGGTCCTGAAGCTGCTGGAGAATTCCGACCCCGGCAACAAATTCGCCGTGCCCTATCTCGGCGGCACCGTCGGCATCGCCATCATCCCTGAAAAGATCAAGGCTGTCGCCCCCGACGTCGCGCTCGACAGCTGGGATCTGATCTTCAAGCCGGAAGTTGCCAAGAAGGTCGCGGCCTGCGGCATCACCGTGATGGATTCGGCCATCGACGTCATTCCGTCGGTGCTGAACTATCTCGGCCTCGATCCAAATTCCGAGAAGAAGGAGGATCTGGAAAAGGTCGAAAAGACGCTGATGGCGGTCCGTCCCTACATCAAGCGCTTCGTCACCGGTGAGAACATCAACATTCTGGCCGGCGGCGACGCCTGCGTCGTGATGGCCTACAACGGCGATGCCATCCAGGGTGCCGCCCGCGCCGCCGAGGCCAAGAGCGCCAAGGTGGAGTACATCACGCCGAAGGAAGGCGTTCAGGTCTGGTGGGATACCCTGGCGGTCCCGGCCGATGCGCCGAACAAGGACGGCGCCTACGAGTACATCAACTTCGTCCTCGACCCGGCCAACATGGCCAACATCTCCAACAAGGTCAGCTACGCCAACGCGGTGCCGGCCTCGCTGGCGACGGTCGCCGACGACATCAAGTCGAACCCCGGCATCTTCCTGCCGGCCGACAGCAAGCTGAAGCTGTTCTCGCTGAAGCAGGTCAAGCAGGCCACCGACCGCGCCCGCACCCGCGTGTGGACCAAGGTCAAGACCGGCAAGTAAGCCGGACCCCCTGAGGCGCCGCCCCGTGGCGCCGGCCCGCCCCGGCCGATCCCCAGCGATGGGGAACTGCCGGGGCGTTGTCATGAAAGAGGATACCGGATGGCCGGTCAGCCGATTCGCAAGCCCACCCGCCTGGAACCGTGGCAGGACGCGGGCCAGACGCCTTATGTCCGCATCGAAAAGGTGACGAAGACGTTTGGTGACTTCGTCGCGGTGGACGAGGTCAGTCTGTCGATCTACCGCAACGAGTTCTTCGCCCTGCTGGGCGGCTCGGGCTCCGGCAAGACGACGCTGCTGCGCATGCTGGCGGGGTTCGAACAGCCGACCGAGGGCAAGATCTTCATCGACGGCGTCGATATGGCCGGCATCCCGCCCTATGAGCGGCCGGTCAACATGATGTTCCAGTCCTACGCCCTGTTCCCGCACATGACGGTGGAGCAGAACGTCGCCTTCGGCCTGAAACAGGACGGGGTGGCGAAGGCGGAGATCCGCGACCGCGTGGCGGAGATGCTGGGGATGGTCCAGCTGTCGGCCTTCGGCAAGCGCCGTCCGCACCAGCTGTCCGGCGGCCAGCGCCAGCGCGTGGCGCTCGCCCGCTCGCTGGTCAAGCGGCCGAAGCTGCTGCTGCTGGACGAGCCGCTGGGGGCTCTCGACAAGAAGCTGCGCGAGCGCACGCAGTTCGAACTGGTCAACATCCAGGAAAAGCTGGGCGTCACCTTCATCGTCGTGACCCACGACCAGGAGGAGGCGATGACCATGTCCTCGCGCATCGCCGTGATGAACCATGGCGTCATCGCGCAGGTGGGCACGCCGACCGAGATCTACGAGTATCCGCACAACCGCTTCGTCGCGGAGTTCATCGGCTCCATCAACATGTTCGACGGCCGCGTCGTCGAGACCAACGGCGATCAGGTGATCGTCGCCTCCGAGGAGGCCGGCTGCGAGCTGCTGATCGCCCACGCAACTCCGGCGCCGGCCGGTTCGCCCGTCTCCGTCGCCATCCGGCCGGAGAAGATCGCCCTGTCGAAGGAGCCGCTGCCGGGTGGAGACGGGCGCAACCAGACGACGGGCATCGTGCGCGAGATCGCCTATCTCGGCGACGTGTCGATCTATCTGGTGCAACTGCCGACCGGCAAGACGGTGCGCGTCACCGCTCCCAACATCACCCGCCGCACCGAAATGCCGATCACCTGGGAGGACGAGGTGACCCTGACCTGGCGTCCCTTCGCCGGCGTGGTGCTGACGCAATGAGGACGGTCGTCGCCATCCTCGTTTCTGGCCTCAGCCGGATCGGGCTGTGGGGCCGCGGCGTGGTCGTCGCCGTCCCCTATCTGTGGCTGCTTCTGTTCTTCCTGGTGCCCTTCCTGATCGTCTTCGGCATCAGTTTTTCCGAATCGATCATCGCCCAGCCACCCTATTCCTCGCTGGTCGAATGGCTGACCGATGAGGATGCCGGCACATCGAAGCTGCAGATTCTCCTGAACATCAGCAATTACTTCCGGCTGGGCGGGGACGACCTCTACATCCTCGCCTACCTGAATTCGCTGCGGATCGCGGCGGTCACCACGCTGCTGTGCCTGGCGATCGGCTATCCGATGGCCTACGCCATCGCCAAGGCCGAGCCGTCGCGGCGCGGCCCGTTGATGATGCTGGTGATCCTGCCCTTCTGGACCAGCTTCCTGATCCGAATCTATGCCTGGATCGGCATCCTCAAGGGCAACGGCGTCATCAGCAACCTGCTGGAATGGGTGGGCATCACCAGCGGTCCGGTGGAGATCCTCTATTCCGACTGGGCGGTCTACATCGGCATGACCTACTGCTATCTGCCCTTCATGGTGCTGCCGCTCTATTCGACGCTGGAGAAGATGGATCCCAGCCTGCTGGAGGCGGCGGCCGACCTAGGCTCGCGGCCATTCAAGTCCTTCCTGTCGATCACGCTGCCTCTTTCGCTGCCGGGCATCGTCGCCGGGTCGCTGCTGGTCTTCATCCCGGCGGTGGGAGAGTTCGTGACGCCGGAACTGCTGGGCGGTCCCGACACGCTGATGATCGGCCGCGTGCTGTGGAACGAGTTCTTCGCCAACCGCGACTGGCCGGTGGCGTCGGCCGTTGCCATCGCCCTGCTTCTGGTCCTGGTGGTGCCGATCATGATCTTCCAGCATGTGCAGGGCAAACAGGCGGAGGCCGGCCGATGAAGCGGATCGGATTCCTGTCCTGGGCGCTGTGGTTCGGCTATGCCTTCCTCTATGTGCCCATCGCGCTGCTGATCGTCTACAGCTTCAACGAATCGCGGCTGGTGACGGTGTGGAGCGGTTTCTCGACCAAATGGTATGCGGAGCTGATCCACAACGACACCCTGCTGGACGCGGCCCTGCTGTCCTTCCAGGTGGCGGCGGTGTCGGCGACGCTGTCGGTTCTGCTGGGAACCTGTGCCGGGCTGGCGCTGGTCCGGTTCGGGCGGTTCCGCGGCCGGACGCTGTTCGGCGGCATGATCACCGCACCGCTGGTCATGCCGGAAGTCATCACCGGCCTGTCGCTTCTGCTGCTGTTCGTGGCGATGGAGCAATGGTTGGGCTGGCCCGACGGGCGTGGAGTCACCACCATCACCATCGCTCACACCACCTTCACCATGTCCTATGTCGCGGTGGTCATCCAGTCGCGGCTTGCCGGCATGGACGGCAGCCTGGAAGAGGCGGCGATGGATCTGGGCGCCCGCCCGGCAAAGGTTTTCTTCGTCATCACCCTGCCGCTGATCGCCCCGGCGCTGGTCGCCGGATGGCTGCTGGCCTTTACCCTGTCGCTCGACGATGTGGTGGTGGCGAGCTTCGTGTCCGGTCCCGGCTCGACGACTCTGCCGATGGTGATCTTCTCCAGCGTGAAGTTCGGAATCAGCCCGCAGATCAACGCGCTGGCCACCTTGATGGTTCTGGTGGTGGCGACCGGCATCTTCGTCGCCAGCATCGTCATGACCCGCCAGGAGCGCCAGCGCAAACGCGACGAGCAGATGGCGATCCAGAACGGCTGAGTGCAGAGCTGTGCGTGTGGAGTCCGCCCGATGCGTACTGACGCACCGGGCGGATTCTAACCTTTTGTTTTTAAGTACTGTTTGGGGCCGGGGCCCTCGTGTCCAAGGCCCCGGCCTCCACTTTATGCCGGCACCGTCTGTTCCACCGGAACGGAAGGATGCACGTCCAGCCCCGCACGCCTTTCCACATCCGCCAGCAAGGCGGCGAGGCGGTCGGCTTCGGCCTGGACCGTCGCCACGTCGTACCAGCCGGGCAGGCTCTCCAGGTCGGTGCGCGCCGTGGGGGCCGCCCCATTCACCTGCACGAGATTGGTCTCCTCGTTCGGATCCCGGCTCAGATCATACATCTCCCATTCCAGCAGGAGCGGGTTTGCCGGATCGAAGTAGCGGGCCAGCTTGGCATTTTCGGTACGCACGCACCGGATATGGTTGGGCTGGCGCACCGGGCCGGGCGACAGTTCCGGCACGCTCTTGACGCTGAAAGCGCCGGTGCGTACGGCCTCGACCGTCTGGCAGTACACCTCGTACGCTCCGTAATAGTCCGGCTGGGTGAGTCGGCCGCCATCGGCCGGCTGGGTCACCTCGTCGTCGGTCATGAACAGCACGCCTACGCGCGGCTGGCCATTGGGATAGGTCACCGGCGTGCCGGGGGTCTTCAACACCGGCGTCAGGTCGATGCCGGGAAACGGTGCCATGGTGTGGCGTTCGGCCAGCTTGGCCGCCGCTTCGTCCAGGGCCGTCTGACCAACGCCGGTCAGGCCCAGCACGGTGGGCACGAGGTCGGCGTGGCTGGTCACGGCATCCACATGTCTCAACGTGGTCCCGTCGCCGCCCATCGAGGTCGGGAACCGGACCACCATCGGCACATGCACGGCCTCCTCGTAGGCGACGTGCCACTTTTCCAGCATCATGTTGTGGGCCGCGCCCAGCTCGCCATGGTCGGCCACGAAGATCACGATGGTATTGTCGGCCTGCCCGGAATCCTCCAGGGCCTGGAGAACGCGGTTGATCTGGGGATCGACCTGGGAATGCAGCCAGGCATAGAATTGCAGGAGCTGGATGCTGTACCCCTCCGGATCCTCGGAAAGCTGGAACGGGATGGTGAATTTCAGGGCCAACGCCACCGCGGCTTCCCAGTCGGCGGTCCCGGCCACGTTGCCGGCGGCGCTGACGGCGCCGTGGCTCGCCTTGGCGGACAGGGCCAGTCCGATCTTGTAGGCGGCGTCGAACTGGCAGGACGGCTTGGTCGACAGATCCTCGTTCCAGGTGGGTATCTTGCCGGCGCAATCCTGAGGGAAGCCCTGCGGGTTGAGCGGCATCGACATGGTGCCCTCGGTCGGCGGAAGCGACGACTGACCCTGGAGAGGCACGTCGAGCGGGCCGAACACCGGTTGGGTCTTTGCCGCGCTTCCATCGGTCGGCGGCAGGGCCTGGGAAACCACAGTGGGATATGTGGCGATGTCATGGGGGTTGGTGAAGGACACCACCGCGAACCAGGGGCGCTGGGCGGCGTCGGTGGCGGGGGTGTTGGGGCCGGGCCGCGCCTCGTCGGCCGAAACCCCGTAATTGTAGGGCAGTGCCAGTCCGCGGCGGCGCAGGAACAGGCAGGCGTTGTCGGCGAAACCGGCGTCGCGGTAGATGCCCAGGTTGTTGATGGCCGCCCCATGGGGCTCCGGATAGGACAGCTCCCAATCGGAGAAGCCGTAACGCTGGAGCGAATGGCCGGCCGGGTTGCTGACATGCCATTTGCCGAAATAATGGGAGGAATAGCCGATGGCCTGCATCCAATGGCCCATGGTGGGATGGCCGTCGGCCTCCAACCACGGGAATTGGGCCGCGTTGCCGTCCTTGAACATGCCGTCGGTCTGGGTCACGCCGGTGCGGTTGCCGTACTGGCCGGTGAACATCACCGCGCGGCTGGGGGTGCAGGCGCTGGACCCGATGGTATGGTTGTGCAGCGCCACCGCGTTCCTGCGCAGCCGGGTCAGGCCGGGAAAGAAGCGGGCATATTCGTTCTCTCCCACGTCCGCCTCGCCCCGGAATCCCAGGATCCGCTTCAGCGGTTCCGCCAATCCGCCATTGGGGCCATAGGAGAAGCGCGGGTAGCGGTATTGATCGACGGAGATCAGCAGGATGTTGGGCTGCGTGCCGTTGTGCTGCGGCCGGTTGGCGATTTCACTCATGACAATATTATCCCTTGCGATCTGTATCGGAGAGAAGCGGCGGAGAAAAGTAATGAACTCTCGGAAATCGGATGATTTTCCGTTTCAGGCTGTAGATTTTTTCTAGTCTCATTCATTTTTTTAAGGATAGTTTGATAACATTTGCTGCGTCAAACGATATTGGTAATAATTTTCGCTTAGATCATGCAAATAAATATCATACCGATGTGTGCATTTTATTGCAAATTACTTGAGAATGGCCGCATTCGGCGCTGTTGCGTGCGGGCGTTGGATTGCGCGTGGTACACCGCGTTCAAACCGCCCAAACTGCTTTCGGTCAGCCGGAACTGGCCTCAATTCATCGCCACGTCCCGTTTTCAGGGGGGTGATTTACACTGGGTCCATCCCAGTCCAGTCCCTTTATGGGCCTGAACCCGAAGCAGGAATTCCAAATTCCGTCCACGAACGGGGTGGGTGCGGAACGTCAGCTGAGACATTCAGCCACGGGTCCGCAAGCTCAGCCATCCACGCGCGGCAGACCTCTGTTGTCACGGATGGCAATTGCCCATTTCTTTTGCTATATTGGTGTCATCGTCAACAGCGAAAGAGGCTGTGTCATGCGCGCACTCCTGTGGTTCCCATTGTTGAGACTCGGCTTCTTCAGTCCTGTTTCCATGGCTTATTCGACCAACCGTACGGTTACCGCCCGCCGCGCTCTGCGTCCCCCGTCCGGCCGCTGACCGGACCCATGCCGGATCCCTCTCCCGGCATGCCGACGCGATTTCATTCCGCGTCCTTCTCAAAAGTTTCTCTGCCATAAGGCCAAGTGCCCGCTGCAGTGGATGCGATTGCCAAACGCGCGCTCCCGTGGTTAGGGTGGATTGGGATGAAAAACGTCCCGGTCCCACGTGGTTCGCCGACCATCCTGTTGGTGTTGCGGCTGCGAAGGGCAAACTGGGACTTTTGAAAGCGTAGAGGGATCGACGCATGACGACACCGAACGCCCTGACGCCGACGGGTCAAGGCTTCCACATGCCCGGCGAGTGGGTGCGCCACAGCGGTTGCTGGATGGCGTGGCCGTGCCGGCCGGAAACCTGGCCAGAGGGCGCTTTCGACGCCGCGTGCGACGCCTACGCCGAGGTCGCGCAGGCCATTTCCCGGTTCGAGCCGGTGACGATGGTGTGCGACCCGGCGGATGTGGCCGAGGCATCGCTTGCCTGCGGTCCCGGTGTTCAGATCCTGCCGCTGCCGATCAGCGATTCCTGGATTCGCGATACCGGTCCCAGCTTCGTCGTCGATGGCAAGGGCGGGCTGGCCGGGGTGCATTGGGGCTTCAACGCGTGGGGCGGCAATTACGACGGCTGCGATAAGGACCAGCAGGTCGGGCGCCTGATCCTCGACCACCTCAAGCTCCCCTGTTTTGCCGCCCCGCTGGTGATGGAGGGCGGCTCTTTCCATGTAGACGGGGAGGGGACGCTGATCACGACCGAACAATGCCTTCTCAACCCCAACCGCAATCCCGGCCTGTCGAAGGCCGAGATCGAACGGAACCTGAAGGCCCATCTCGGCATCGAGACGGTCATCTGGCTGGGCGAGGGCTATCAGGACGACGAGACCGACGGCCACATCGACGAGATCGCGCTGTTCGTGCGTCCCGGCGTGGTCATGGCGATCACCACCGACGATCCGGGCGACCCGAATTTCAAGATATTCCAGGACAATCTCGACCGGCTGAAGCGTGCCCGCGACGCCAAGGGCCGCGAACTTGAGGTCATCCCGATCCAGCAGCCCGCCCGGCGCGACATGAACGGGGTGCGCCTGACCCTGTCCTACACCAATCTCTACATCGCCAATGGCGGCATCGTCATGCCTGCCTTCGAAGATCCGGCCGATGACGAGGCCTATCGTGTCGTCCGCAAGGCCTTCCCCGACCGCGAGGTGGTGCAGATCGCCGCCATGGACATCGTGCGCGGCGGCGGTGGCATCCACTGCATTACCCAGCAGCAGCCGCTTCCCTGACGGCGGTTCCCTCTCCGTGTCCGCTGTTGGGCGGGTGAGGGAACGCGCCGACACGGCCGGTGTTCCTGTCGGGCATTCTCCTTTCCGGAAAGCCCGACGATCATGGCCGAGGATACCGCCCGCTGGCTGCAGGCACGCCCCATCGCGGTGACCAAGGCCGCGCCCCCCGCCTCGACCCAGACGATCCTGCTGATCATCACACTGATCGTGGTGACGCTGTATCTGGCGGCGGACATCCTCATCCCCATCGCGCTGGCGGTGCTGCTCGGTTTCGTGCTGACGCCCATCGTCAGCCGGCTGGAGCGCTGGCATCTGGGCCGGGTGCCATCGGTTCTGGCAGTGGTGGTCCTGCTGTTCATGACCATCATCGGCTTCGGCGCGGTGGTGGGCAGCCAGCTTGGCGATCTGGCGGAGAATCTGCCGACCTACCAACGCAACATCCACACCAAGATCCAGACCCTGCGTGCCACCACGTCCTCCGCCGGCGGCCGCGGCGCGCTGAAGCAGGCGACCGACGCCTTCCGGGACCTGCAGCAGGAGCTTGAGAGGGCGACCGCCGGCGAACCACCGGCAGCGCCACCGTTGGGCAAGGCTGTCAGCCCGTCCCGTCGGGAACCGGTGCCGGTCCGCCTCGACCAATCCGATACCGGCATCTTCGACCTTGTGCGCCGGGTGCTTGGCCCGGCGATGACGCCGATCGTCACGGCCGGCATGGTGCTGGTCTTCACCATCTTCATGCTGTTGCAGCGCGAGGATCTGCGCGACCGTCTTATCCGGCTGGTCGGGTCCGGCGATCTCAGCCGGACGACGGAGGCGATGAACGATGCCGGCGAGCGGGTCAGCCGTTATCTGCTGATGCAGGTGGTGGTCAATGTCACCTACGGTATTCCCATCGGCATCGGCCTATGGCTGCTCGGCGTGCCGAATCCGCTGCTGTGGGGGCTGATGGCGACGGTTCTGCGCTTCATCCCCTTCCTGGGGCCGGTGATCGCCTCGGCATTTCCGATCCTGATATCCTTCGCGGTCGATACCGGCTGGACTCTGCCGCTGCTGTGCATCGCGCTGTTCGTTGCGGTGGAACTGCTTTCCAACAATGTGGTGGAGCCCTGGCTCTACGGCACGGCGACCGGCCTGTCCTCCCTCGCCATCATCGTTGCGGCGGTGGCGTGGACGACCTTGTGGGGGCCGGTCGGCCTGCTGCTGGCAACGCCGCTGACCGTCTGTCTCGTGGTGCTGGGGCGCCATGTGCCGCAGTTGCATTTCCTGGAGGTGATGCTGGGCGACCGCCCCGTCCTGCCCGACGAGGCGAAGGTGTACCAGCGCCTGTTGGCCCGCGATCCCGCCGAGGCGACCGAGATTGCGGAGGAACGGCTTGGCAGGAGCAGCCTGGACGAGATGGCGGACGGTCTGCTGCTGCCCGCCCTGTCGCTGGCCGAGCAGGATCGCCAGCGCGGCACCTTGAATCCGGAAGGCCGTCAAGCCGTGGCCGACGGAATGGCGAACCTTCTGGACGAACTGTCGGAGATCGGCAACCCACCGGACAATGCGCCGCGCGTGCTCTGCATCGGCGCCCGCAACAATCTGGACGAAGCGGCGGCCGGGCTGCTCGCCTATCTGCTGTCCGGCCGCAGCGTCCGCACCGACGTGATCCCGTGCGAGAAGGTGTCCGCCCGGACCATCGCCAGCCTCGGCACGACCGGCGTCGATGCGGTGGTTCTGTCTTCCCTCAACCCCTCGGCGCTCGCCCATTCGCGCAGGCTGCTGCGACGGCTGCGCCTGCATTTCGGTCCCCGCGTGCCGATCCTGCTCTGCTTGTGGAGCGCCCACCCCGCAGCCGAAGTGCCGGAACGCGCCGGCGCCGAGACCGATGCCGACCTGGTCGCCACCGGCATGGCCGGTGCCCTGGCGCAGTTGGAAGAGTTGCGGATCGGCGCCACGACGCCGGCCGCCGCCGAGCCGCAAGTCGAAGCGGATTGAGAGAGGCCGACATGACGACGGCTTATGCCGCCGTTGCCCACCTGTTCCGTCCGGCGCGCTTGGCGATATAGAGCGCATCGTCCGCGGCCTGGATGCAGTCGTCCGCGGTCCGCCCCGGCCGGTAGGCGGCCACTCCCAGGCTCAGCGTGACGCCGATACCGCGCCCCTGATGGGTGATGGAATGATGGGCGATCAGTCCGCGCAGTTTTTCCGCCACCGTCTCCGCCTGCACCTGATCGGTGTCCGGCAGAAGGATCAGGAATTCCTCGCCCCCCCAGCGGGCGCACAGGTCATGTCCGCGCAGGTTCCGGCGCAACAACCCGGCGGCCTCCACCAGGACGTGATCGCCCGCGGCATGGCCGAAGGCGTCGTTGACCTCCTTGAAATGGTCGATGTCCAACATGATCAGGGCGAATCCACCGCCGCTCCGGCCGACGCGGCACAGCTCCGCTTCCAGGCGGTCGACCATATGGCGGCGGTTTGGCAGTTCGGTCAGCGGATCGGTCTGCGAGGCGGCATGCAATGCCTGCGCCATCTGCCGTGTGTCGGTCTGGATGCGGTCGCTGATCTTGGCGATCTTGGTCAACTGCCGCATCAGCTTCAGGTGTTCGTCCGCCAGGGCGCGGAACTCCGTCATCAGCGGATGGGCGGCATACCCCTCGGTTTCCGCAAGCCGGGCGAGCCAATCCTGGAGTTTCTGTTCCTGCAGCATCATTCCCACCGTTCCCCGCCGCAGTGCCCAGCGCCTGGGCAGCCCCGAGACCCTCCCGTCACCGGATGTCGCGTCGCCGTTCATGACGCCGTCTCCGTCATCGATGGTGCCTGCGCGGGCGTCTCCGCCATAACCGCAGTCGAAGCCGCTTGCGCAGGTGCGATTCGGGCGAGCGGCAGGCGGACCGTGAAGTCTGCGCCTTGACCCGGCTGGCTCGCCACCGAGATTCCGCCTCCGTGGGTATCCACGATGCAGCGGGCGAGATGAAGACCCAACCCGGCGCCGGTGGTGCCCGCAGCATTGGATGCCCGGAAATACTTGTCGAACAGCCGTGCCGCGTCGGCGGCATTGACGCCGATTCCCTCATCCGCAACACGCACCGTCACCTGCCCCTCGCCAGTGGAGAGGTCGAGGCGGATCGTTCCTCCGTTCGGCGAGTATTTGACAGCGTTTTCCAGCAGGTTGGAAAAGACAACGGCCAAAAGGTCGCGGTCGCCGGGAATGGGAACAGGGCGGTCGAAACCATGCAGCTCGAACCGGTGCCCTGCCGCCGATGTTCCCATTTCCCGGACCAGACTGCCCAGCATGGAGACGAGGTCGAACGCTGTGGGCCGTGCGACTGCGGTGCCCAGCCGGTCGTCGGTCAGGCAGCGCTCGATCAGATGAAGCATCCGCTGCACCGCATTTCGGATCTTTCCCACCCGCGGCCTGGCCGAGCCCGGCAGCTTCGGTTCCAGTTCCAGCAATTGCGAGGCGCTGTCGATGATCGCCAGCGGGGTGCGGAACTCATGGCTGACCATCAGCACGAATTGGCGCTGCTGGCGCGCCATGTCCTTGGTCTCGGTCTGCAACCGGTCACTGATCTTCGCGATCTTGCGGAACTGGCGTAACAGCTTGCCATGCCGTTCGGCCAGATTCTGGAATTCCTCCAGCAGCGGATTGCCGGCATTGGCCGGATCCCCGGCCAATCGCTCGATCCACTGACGAAGCTCCTGTTCCTGCGACCGCATCGACATCTCGGGTGCTCAGTTCATCTCGGCTGGTTGACGTGTCTTCAATGGGCGAGGATTTCGAAGGGCAGGGACACGTCTTCCGCGAACTCCTCGGCCATGTCGAGGGCACGGTCGTTGTCGCTGTCGTAGTGCCAGCGCACCGTCACGGTTTGGCCGTTCTGATGGGCGACGTCCAGCATCTCCAACACATCGATCATGCATTTGATGCTGCTGGTGTTCAGGTAACTGAGTCCGATGTCCAGCACCACCGAAGCCGCGGGTTCCTTCAAATACTCCTCCAGCCAGCTGAAAACCGGCGCGTAGAAATCGAAGGAATTTTCCGGGTAGGACTCTCCATCGATGCGCAGGATCCCGGCAGCCGGATCGAAATCGATCAGGGGGGAGCAGGAGGTCGCCTCTATCCGCAAATTATCCATTATGAGTGATCCGTGATTTTTTATAGCTGGACTTCAAGGCTGAAGAAGAAATAGTGATCATCCACTGCACGCAGCGAGTATTCCAGTGGACGGGTGGCCTTGCGCGCCATGTCGATCAGTCCCAGGCCGGCACCGCTGGCGCCCGCTTCGCGCGGCTTGCGCGACTGTTCCTTGTAGGCGGCCTTCAGCCCCGCCTTGTCCAGGCCACGCAACTTCTCCAGCATCGCCGACAGGGCTGGAACGTCGTCCGCCTCGACAAGATTGCCGGAGCTGACGACGTAATGGTCGTCCTCCTTGCCGATCACGACGATGCCGCTGTTGGCGGGGATCGGACGGCCTTGCGCTTCGCGGGACGCGGTATAGTTTCTGACGTTCTGGGCCTGCTCCACATAGACGGAGAAGACATCCATGATCGCTGATTTCTCGATGCGCTCATTTTCCAGATGGTTGCGGACCGCCTTCCCCAGCTCTTCGATGACGCTGTGGCTGAAGGGGCCGCTGAAGCAGATCAGCAGCTTCTGCCGTGACAGCAGCTCCTGAAGGTTGAAGAGTTCGTTGCCTTTCATCGTACCTTGACGACCTGCCTTACGGGTGGATGAGGTGGGAGGAGGAGCCGTCGGTCCCGCAAGCCGCCGTGGCCGATGCCGGTGACAGCGAGAAACCGATCAGGGTGATGTCGTCGCGCTGGGCCCGGTCGCCCTGGTGGTCGGCAAGAGCCTGAGCGAAGGCGGCCTTGCGGTCTGCCATTGGGATGTTGTCGGTATCCAGCAGCATGGCGTTGAAGCGCCGGTTGCCGAACCCGAAACCACGGGCGCCGCCGGCCTGATCGAGGAAACCGTCGGTGGTCAGGTAGAAGCTGCGGCCAGGTGCCAGGTCCACCCGGTGGGTGGAGAAGCGGTGGCCGATGTCCGACCGGCGATAGCCCAGGCTTTGGGCATCCCCCTTGATCTCGCTGACCGCTGCGGCATCGCCGCTCCGGGCATCGACGATGTGCAACCCGATCCGGCCGCCTGCGAACAGCAGGTCGCTCCGGTCCGGCCGCACCAGGCACAGCCCGATGTCCAGCCCGTTGTCGAAGCGCGGATTGTCCCGGCCGCGGGCCAGCGCCGCGCGCACCATGCGGTTCAACCGGCCCAGGATCGCCGCGGGATCGCTGTCGGGCGTGTCGGACAGCACATGGTCGAGGATCGCCGACACCGTCATCGTCATGAAGGCGCCCGGCACGCCGTGGCCGGAACAGTCGGCGACACCGATCAGGAAGCGGCCGTCCTCCAGTTCGCGGAAGATGTGGAAATCGCCGCCCACCACGTCGCGCGGTCGCCACAGCACGCAGACACCGTCCAGCCGTCGCGCCATCTCCCTCTCGTCGGGCAGGATGGCCGACTGCAGCAGGCTCGCATACTGGATGCTGTCCATGACCTGACGGTTCACCACGGCCAGCTGTTCATTGGACCGGCGCAGTTCCTCCGTCCGTTCGGCGACGCGCTGCTCCAGCCGCTCGGTATAGTCGTGGACGGTCTCCGCCATGTGATTGAAGGCGACGGTCAGCTGACCGATCTCGTCGGCGCGGCGGTTGCGCAGCCGTACCCGGTAGTCGCCGGCAGCGATGGCGCCGGCCGAACGCGTCAGCCGGGCGAGCGGCGCCAGGACCAGCCGGTTCAGCAGGATGCTGATCATGCCGATGACGGCCAGCAGCGAGAAGAAGACCAGCCCGGCCATCGGAGCCAGCGCGGTGATGGTGGCGCTTTCCGCTTCCTCCAGCGAGTAGGTCAGGCGCAGCAGGCCGACCATGGTGCGTTCGCCGTTGCCACCTGAAATGGAGATCTGGCGCTCGACGGTCGTCAATTCCGCCCGTCCGGCGGGGCGCTCCAGCGCCACCAGCGGATCGCCATGGCCGCCGCGACCGCCGGAAGCAGCCCACACCTTGACGCTGCGCACCGCGGCATCCTCGGCCATCAGGCCGCGGATCATCCCCTCGACCGCGCGGGTGTCGAACTCCCACACCGCCTGGCCCATGGCCGACGCCTGGAGCGTGCCGACCAGCGTGGCGCGATGGGTCAGCGCCTCGCGCTGCTGGCGCCCGACCAGGACGGACGAGACGCCCATCGCGACCAGTCCGACCAGCAGGGTGCAACCGACGATCATCAGGATGACACGGGTCAGCAGCGACGATCCCCCGGCGCGCACGGCATCCTCGTCCGTGCCGCGGGGGCCTGAGCCGCGAAGCGTATAGGATTCGGTGTCGTCCCATCCCGTGACGCTCATCCACATCCTCCTGACCCGGCTGACCGGAGCGTGGTCGTTCATGACGGTCTTCACGGTAGACCCGGTGCGGTCGACCGGGAGTGCGGCAGTCCCACGCCCATCGGCAATTCCACCCCTGCGTGTGGCGCGCCGACAGTCATCGATAACAGCCGGCGGGCATGATGCATGTGGCGGATCGACCCATCCATAGCATGATCGTTTTATCCAGTCGTGAAATAACATTCGGCAATGCCTTGCTTCATTATCAGGAAGCCTGGGAAAATGGGAACGACCGGCAACCGAGGGCGACCAATGTCGTCCAATTGAATCGAACTGTGACGATTGCCGGCCAAATGGTGGGGTGAGCAGCACCAAGCCGTTGCCCCAAAATGGGATTTTCGCTGTACGGCCGCGCAGTCGCCCATGCTACCTTCCCGTCCGCCGCATCCCGGTAGGACGGTCGCGGCCTGGACCGCAACGGTGGAGGGCGAAGGATGGCGTTCGATGTTCGTGCATTCGGTGCCGCAGGGGTCATTTCCGCCACGCTCGCCGCCGCCCTTCTCCTGGCCGCATCACCGGCCGCGGCCCGTCCGGTCACGGTGATGGCGCCGGAGTTGCCGCCGATGATGACGGCCGCCGGCACCGGGCGGGAAGCCTCCATCATCGCCGAGACACTGGCGGCCTGCGGGCATGAGGCGCAGTTCAAGGTCGTGCCCTTCGGCCGCCATTGGAACGATTTCCGCGACGGTGCCAAGGTTGACGCCGTCACCACCGTGCCGGCTGGCATGGAGATGCCGGGTGCGCGCTCCGCCCCATATATCCTCTACCAGAACGGCGCGTCGGTGCTGAGGAGCAGTGGCCTGACCGTGAAGACGCTGGCCGATCTGGCAGGCAAGCGGGTGATCACCTTCACGGGCGCCCCCGATGTCCTGCCCGGCCTGCGGGATGCGATCCCGAGTTTCTCCGACTTCCGCGAGCGCGCCGACCAGATGGTTCATTCCAATCTGCTGTTCGCCGGCCGGGTCGACGCTGTTCTGGCGGACGGGCTGATCTTCGCCGAATACAACCGTCAGCTGCAGGACAAGGCGAAGGCGGGCGGCGGTCTGCCCTTCGACCCCGGCCAGCCGGTGCAATTCACCGCCATCTTCCCGCCGACACCCTACAGCATGGTGTTCCGCGACGAGTCGCTACGGGGCGACTTCGACCGCTGCCTTGCGGAGCTGAAGGGGAAGGGCCGGATCGATGCCATCGACAAGGCTGCGGTAGCGCGCTACGCCGCCACCGTCGGCGACCAGTACCTGTCCGAGAGGTAAGGTGGCGGATCCGATCTTGTGCAGACCCGGTTTGGTCTGATCCTATTGATTGGGTTTGCGTAACCCGACTGGGTGTTTAAGATAACTTCATACGAATGTGAATGGGGGCATAGGCGTCGTGGCCCGGATCATTGTGGTCGAGGACGAAGCCGACCTTCGTGACGACCTCGTCGAATATCTCGACCGCTGCGGATTCGAGGTGCGGGGAGCGTCGCGCGGCGCGGAACTGGACCGGCTGCTGGAAGGCGGCCCTGCCGACGTCATCGTACTCGACGTCAATCTGCCCGATGAGGACGGCTTTTCGGTCGCGCGGCGCATCCGCGCGTCGTCCCATGCCGCCATCATCATGCTGACGGCGCGGTCCAGCCTGATCGATCGGGTCATCGGGTTGGAACTGGGGGCCGATGTCTATCTGGTCAAGCCCGTGGATTTCCGCGAGGTCGAGGCGCAGGTCAAGGCGCTGATGCGCCGGATGCAGAAGGGGGTCGCCCCGCTCGCTGCACCGGAGCCGCCGCCCGCCGCTCCTGCGGCCGACGCGCGCAGGGCCTGGGTCTTCGACGACATCGAATGGCGCATCCAACCGCCGACCGGCGCCGCCGTGCCGCTGACCGCGACCGAGTTCAAGTTCCTCTCGCTGCTGGTCACCGTTCCCGGCGAGCCGGTGAGCCGTCAGGATATCTCGGTGGCGCTGACGGGCCGCGACTGGGATCCCTACAGCCGCTCCATCGATTCGCTGGTGCGCCGCCTGCGCATCAAGGTGGAGGAACGCAGCGGCTGCCCCCTGCCGGTTCAGGCGGTGCACGGCGTCGGCTATGCCTTCGTCGGCCCGGTGGTCAGCAGCGTGGTCGAGGACAGCACGTCCTGATTCCCGCCCCCTGTTCTCCGGCCCCTGATATCCGTCTCGGCACTCGACTCACGGGCCTCCTTCGGCGATGGTGGCGCCCGCAAGGAAGGGACGAGAGACCATCATGACCGACGCCACCGCTGCCTCCCAGAACGACGCCTCCGGCACCGCCTCAAATGGCGACGGCAGCGGGCTGTATCTGGTCGACGGCTCCGGCTTCATCTTCCGCGCCTTCCATGCGCTGCCGATGCTGACGCGGCCGGACGGCACGCCGGTCAACGCGGTGCTGGGCTTCTCCAACATGCTGCTGAAGCTGCTGGCCGACGCCAGGGCGGAGGCGGTGGCGGTCGTCTTCGACAGCAAGCGCCTGAATTTCCGCAACGAGTTCTATCCCGACTACAAGGCCCACCGTCCGGAACCGCCGGAGGAGTTGAAGCCGCAGTTCGCCCTGATTCGCGAGGCGACGGAGGCCTTCTGCCTGCCCTGCCTGGAGCTGGAAGGCTATGAGGCCGACGATCTGATTGCCACCTATGCCCGGCTGGCGCAGGAGGCGGGGCGTCAGGTCACCATCGTTTCGTCCGACAAGGACCTGATGCAGCTGGTTCGTCCCGGTGTCGGCATGTTCGACCCGATGAAGAACAAGACCATCGGCCCCGACGAGGTGTTCGAGAAGTTCGGAGTCGCGCCGGACAAGGTGGTGGACGTCCAGGCGCTGGCCGGCGACAGCGTCGACAATGTCCCCGGCGTGCCGGGCATCGGCGTGAAGACCGCGGCCCAGCTGATCACCGAATATGGCGATCTGGAAGCCCTGCTGGCCAATGCCGATAAGATCAAGCAGCCGGCCCGCCGCCAGAAGCTGATCGAGTTCGCCGAGCAGGCCCGCATCTCCCGCCGCCTGGTTCTGCTGGACGAGAATGTGCCGCCGCCCAAGCCGCTGGACGAGCTGCGCGTGCGCGAGCCCGATCACCAGCGCCTGATCGATTTCCTGCGCGCCCAGGGCTTCCGCAGCATCGTCTCGCGCGTCGAGATGGAGATGCTGAAGGACGGCCGCATCGCCGACGGTGCCGGATCATCCGCCGCCCCCACCTCGGCCGCCCCCGCGGCGAAGGATCCCGCCGCCGCGCCGTCCGGGGAAGCGGGGGAGCGCCCGGCCCGCAAGACGGTGCTGAATGTGCCGGAGGTGCGTTACGAGCTGGTGCAGGACGCCGACACGCTGCGCCGCTGGGTCGAGCGCGCCCGCGAGACCGGCGTGCTGGCGGTGGATACCGAAACGGACAGCCTGACCCCGGCCACCGCCACGCTGGTCGGCGTGTCGCTGTCGACCGAGCCGGGCATTGCCTGCTACATCCCGCTGGCGCATGGTTCGTCCACTGCCGCCGCCGGCCAGCTTGATTTCGACGCCCCGCCGCCGCCGGTGCAGATCCCGACGACCGAAGCGATGGCGATCCTGAAGGACGTGCTGGAGGACCCGTCGGTCCTGAAGATCGGCCACAACTTCAAGTTCGACCACCAGCTGTTCGCCCGCAACGGCATCGCGGTGTCGCCGGTGGACGACAGCATGCTGATCTCCTATGTGCTGGACGGCGGCGCCCACGGCCACGGCATGGACGAGCTGGCGGAACTGCACCTCGCCTATACGCCGATCCCCTTCAAGGAGGTCTGCGGCACTGGCAAGAGCCAGATCACCTTCGACCGCGTGCCGCTGGACAAGGCGCTGGCCTATGCCGCCGAGGATGCCGACATCACGCTGCGCCTGTGGACGCTGCTGAAGCCGCGGCTGGTCGACGACCGCATGGTCACCGTCTATGAGACGCTGGACCGCCCGCTGGTCCCGGTGGTGGCCGACATGGAGCGCGCCGGCGTGCGCATCGACAAGAAGGCGCTGTCCGACCTGTCGCAGAGCCTGTCCATCCGCCTCGCCGAGATCGAGAAGGACGTCCACGCGCTGGCCGGCCAGAGCTTCAACATCGGCTCTCCCAAGCAGCTGGGCGAGATCCTGTTCGACACGCTGAAGCTGGGCACCGGCAAGAAGGGCAAGACCGGCGCCTATTCCACCGACAGCAGCGTGCTGGAGGAGCTGGCGGAGCAGGGCCACACCATCGCCCAGCGCGTTCTGGACTGGCGCCAGCTCGCAAAGCTGAAGAGCACCTATACCGACGCGCTGCAGGAGAAGATCTCCCCCGTCACCGGCCGGGTCCACACCGCCTTCGCGCTGGCGGCGACCAACACCGGCCGCCTGTCCTCCACGGATCCCAACCTGCAGAACATCCCGGTGCGGACGGAGGAGGGCAAGAAGATCCGCCGCGCCTTCGTGGCGTCTCCCGGCCACAAGCTGCTGAGCGTCGACTATTCGCAGATCGAGCTGCGTCTGGTGGCGGAGATGGCGAACATCCAGGCGCTGCAGGACGCCTTCCGCGACGGCCTGGACATTCACGCCGCGACCGCCGCCCAGGTGTTCGGCATCCCGCTGGAGCAGATGACGCCGGACATCCGCCGCAAGGCAAAGGCGATCAACTTCGGCATCATCTACGGCATCTCCGGCTTCGGCCTGGGCCGCCAGCTGGGCATCGCGCCCGGCGAGGCCAACGCCTTCATCAAGACCTATCTGGAGCGCTTCCACGAGCTGAAGGTGTGGATGGAGTCGATCAAGAGCTTCGCCCGCCAGCACGGCTATGTGGTGACGCTGTTCGGCCGCCGCTGCTACATGCCCGGCATCCAGGACAAGAACGCCGCCCGCCGCGCCTTCGCCGAGCGTCAGGCCATCAACGCCCCGATCCAGGGCACCGCCGCCGACATCATGAAGCGCGCCATGAACCGCATGCCGGGCGCATTGGCCGCGGCGGGGAGCAACGCGCGGATGCTTTTGCAGGTGCATGACGAACTGCTGTTCGAGGTGCCGGAAGCGGAGGCCGAGGACGCGGCGCGCATCGTGCGCGGGGTGATGGAGGGTGCGGCCCATCTTGGCGTGCCGCTGGTGGCGGAGGCGGGGATCGGGGACAATTGGGAGGAGGCGCATTGAGGGGTAGGGTCGGCTCCCGCACCTGCCGCGCCGGCCGCAATTTATTGAGTCAGCATAGTTATGTGTGTTAGCCCGAACGGATCGAAAATATCCCTTTGATGAGGAGGGGTTACAAGTGACGTCCGTTGCCCAGACTGTCGCCTTTGCGCCGGCCGATACCCGCCGTGCCCTGGTCCATGCCGCATTGTCGCGAAGCCAGGGCGCGATCGCCAAGAAGATGGACGTGGATTCCATCGAGACTTCGATAGACCGTCTCAAGCGGTTGCTGTTCCCCTGGATGGTGCTGGATTTCCGCGCCGAACCGACCAAGACCAAGGCGATTTGCATCTTCAAGATGTTCCTGGGCGACAGGGAAGACGACAGCGCCGCCTACGCAAAGCTCGCCAGTGAAATGAAGACGGTCGAACAGAATTCGAAGCTGGCTAAGAGCATGAGCTGGTTCAAGCGGGTGAAGACGTCTAGCACCCGCACCGTCGACAGCAACATCTTCGACGACATGTTTCTGCTGCATCTGGAAAGCGATCCTAAGAACATATTGAGATACCAGATGAACCAGGAGCTGTTCGCGCAGATTGTCCGGACGCCGCCGACCCTCAGTCATAGCAAGGAACTGCTGGCTGCCGTCCGCAAGATCCGCCAGACCTGCAAGGAGGCCGGGTTCTCTCTGAAGAACCTCGGTCTGGGCGACAGCTTCACCTGATCCGCGGCTCCCACCCCTTGCCGGTTCTCGATTGCCCTGCGCAGCCTCGAAACCGGACACCGCTTTTGGCGTAACTCCGCCGGGCTACGAGGGGGCAGGGCAATGCAGAGGGATGGAAAAGGCCGGAAGGACGGGGCTTCCGCCCGGCATGGGCGCTTGCTCCGGCTGACCTTGGCCATTGCACTCCTGCTGGGCTCCGCGGCCCCGTCCGCCCACGCAGCCGACCGCCTGCAGCGCCTCCTCGACCGCTTTCTTGCCGAGGAGGAACTCGACGGCGGCGTCCTGCTGGTGTCCGGTCCCGACATACGGCGCGTCGTCGTCTCCGGCATCGCCGACCGGCGCGGCGAGCGGCCGGTCACGGAGGAGACGCGCTTCTATGTCGCCTCCGTCGGAAAGATGGCGACCGCCGCCGCCGTGCTGCAGCAGGTAGAGGAGGGGCTGCTCTCGCTCGACCAGCAGGTCCGGCACTTGGCGCCGGACCTGCCGCTGGGCAAGGTCGCCAATGTCAACCGGGCGCAGCTGGTCCATCTGCTCGACCACAGCTCGGGCATTCCCGACTACATCACCGATGCCTATGAAGAGGACGAGGCGGCCAAGCCGGAGCGACTGCCGCGCAACGGCGCTCTGCTCGCCTATGCGGCGGGGGAGGAGGCGACAGGGCCGGTCGGCGGGCATTACGAATATTCCAACAGCAACTATGTCCTGCTCGGCCACATCGCGGGGCTGCGCGACGGCGTTCCCTTCGCGCAGGTGCTGCGGAATCGGGTGATCGACCGGGCCGGGATGGGCTCGACCACCGTCGGCGCCGATCCGCGCGACCGCAGCCTTGCCCATGGCTATACCGAAGATGGCGACGTCAGCCGCAGATCCTGGGCGGCGACCACCGGCGACGGGCCGCTGGTCACCACTGCCGGCGATCTGGAGCGCTTCGTCTTCGCCCTGTTCCGCGACAACCGCTTGCTGAAGCCCGAGACGGTCCGGCGGATGATGACCCCGTCGGAGAACGAGGAGGGGCAGGGGCTGGGCGTCGCGCTGTGGAAGGACCGCTGGGGGCGCGGCGTCGGCCATGACGGCCGCTATGACGGGTTCGAGGCCGATGTCCGCTATTACCCCGGCCGCCGCACCGCTCTGATCTTCCTGACGAACGGAAACCAGCAGAGCGACGAGGCCCTGCTGGATGCCGTGGCGGAGGAAGTGTTCAGACGGTAAGCGGTCAGTGGTGCGTCACCGCTCCCGCGGGGGTGGCGGGGATGTCCGCCGACCGCTCCACCTTCGCGCCGGCCAGCCGGCG
Organism: Azospirillum humicireducens; assembly: GCF_001639105.2. Classification (NCBI taxonomy): domain Bacteria; kingdom Pseudomonadati; phylum Pseudomonadota; class Alphaproteobacteria; order Rhodospirillales; family Azospirillaceae; genus Azospirillum; species Azospirillum humicireducens. The sequence goes on along the minus strand of NZ_CP028907.1, from coordinate 14,195 downwards.
CAGCAGGACGTAGAAGACCGGGGTCAGCACCAGACCGAACAGGGTGACGCCGATCATGCCGGCGAACACCGCCACACCCATGGCATGCCGCATCTCCGATCCGGCGCCGGTGGAGGTCACCAGCGGCACCACGCCCATGATGAAGGCGATGGAGGTCATCAGGATCGGGCGCAGGCGCAGGCGGCTGGCCTCGATGGCGGCCTGGATTGTGCTGCGGCCCTGCTCCTCCAATTCGCGGGCGAACTCCACGATCAGGATGGCGTTCTTGGCGGACAGGCCGACCAGAACCATGAAGCCGATCTGGGTGAAGATGTTGTTGTCGCCGCCGGTGATCCACACGCCGGCCAGCGCCGACATCAGGCTCATCGGCACGATCATCAGGATCGCCAGCGGCAGGGTCAGGCTCTCATACTGCGCCGCCAGCACCAGGAAGACCAAGAGGATGCTGATCGGGAACACCCACAGCGCGGAGTTGCCGGCCAGGATCTGCTGATAGGTCAGGTCGGTCCACTCGAACCGCACGCCGCGGGGCAGGGTTTCCGCCGCGATGCGTTCTGCCGCCGCCTGCGCCTGACCGGAGGAGAAGCCCGGCGCCGGTCCGCCGTTGATGTCGGCGGCGGTGTAGCCGTTGTAGCGCACCACCATCTCCGGCCCGTAGCTGGGCGACACCCGGACCAGCGAGGACAGCGGCACCATGTCGCCGCGATCGTTGCGGGTCTTCAGGAGGCCGATGTCGCCGGACTCGGCCCGGAACGGCGCGTCCGCCTGCACCCGCACCTGGTAGACGCGGCCGAAGCTGTTGAAGTCGTTGACGTAGAGCGAACCCAGATAGATCTGCATGGTGTCGAACACCTCGCCGACCGCCACGCCCTGCTGCTTGGCCTTCACCCGGTCGAGATCGACGTCCAACTGCGGCACGTTGATCTGGTAGCTGGAGAAGGTCGGTCCCAGCTCCGGCGTCTGCATCGCCTTGGTGACGAAGGCGCCGACCGCCGCGTTCAGCGCCTCGTAGCCCAGCGCTCCGCGATCCTCCAGCTGCATCTTGAAGCCGCCCAGCGTGCCGAGGCCCATCACCGGCGGCGGCGGGAAGATGGCGACGAAGGCCTCCTTCAGGCCGGCATAGCGCATCTGCAGGGTGCTGGCGATGGCGTTGGCCGACAGGCTGGCGTCGCCGCGCTCGGCGAAGGGCTTCAGCGTGACGAAGACGATGCCGGCGCTGGAGCTGTTGGTGAAGCCGTTGACCGACAGGCCGGGGAAGGCGACGGCGCTCTGCACGCCCGGTTGCTTGAGGGCGATGTCGGTCATCTCGCGGATCACCGCCTCGGTGCGGTCGAGCGAGGCGCCGTTGGGAAGCTGGGCGAAGCTGATCAGGTATTCCTTGTCCTGCGCCGGGACGAAGCCCATCGGCACCGCACGGCCGAGCAGGACGGTGGCGCCCAGCAGCAGCACATAGACCAGCATCATCATGCCCTTGTGCCGAACCACCCCGCCGACGCCGCGGCCATAGCCGGTGGAGGCGCGGTGGAACACCCGGTTGAACAGGCGGAAGAAGCCGCCGAACACCCGGTTCATGGCGCGGGTCAGCCAATCCTGCGGCTGGTCATGGCCGCGCAGCAGCACCGCCGACAGGGCCGGCGACAGGGTCAGCGAGTTGAAGGCCGAGATGACGGTGGAGATCGCGATGGTCATCGCGAACTGCTTGTAGAACTCGCCGGACAGGCCGGTCATGGCGGCCAGCGGCACGAAGACGGCGACCAGCGTCAGGGCGATGGCGATGATCGGCCCGCTGACCTCCTGCATCGCCTTGTAGGTGGCTTCCTTGGCCNGCCAGCACCATGCCGAACAACGACAGCGCGTTGATCGAATAGCCCAGCAGAAGCATGAGCGAGAAGGTGCCGACGATCGACACCGGCACGGCCAGCAGCGGGATGATCGACGCTCGCCAGGTCTGCAGGAAGACGATGACCACCAGAACCACGAGGGCGATGGCCTCCAGCAGTGTGTGGATCACCGCGTCGATGCTCGACCGCACGAACTGGGTCGGGTCGTAGACGATGGAGAAATCGACTCCATCGGGCATGTCGGCCTTCAGCTCCGCCATCGTCGTGCGGATCGCGTCGGAGATCGCCAGTGCGTTGGCGCCCGGCGACTGGTTGATGCCCAGCGCCACCGCCGGCTTGTTGTCCAGCAGTGACCGCAGGCCATATTGCGAGGCAGCCAATTCGACCCGCGCCACGTCGCGCAGGTAGGTGACGCCGCCGTCCTTGCCGATCTTCAGCACGATGCCGGCGAACTCGTCCACCGTCTTCAGGCGGCCCTGCGCGTTGATCGACAACTGCAGCGGCGTGGTCGGCAGGCTGGGGGAGGCGCCGATGACGCCGGCAGCGACCTGGACATTCTGCTCGCGGATCGCCGCCACCACATCGGACGCGGTCAGGCCGCGCTCCGCCACCTTGTTGGGGTCGAGCCAGACCCGCATCGAATAGTCGCCGGCACCCCACACCTGCACCTCGCCGACGCCCTGGATGCGGCTGATCCGGTCCTTGACGTTCAGGATGGCGTAGTTGCGCAGGTAGGTCATGTCGTAGCGGTCGTTGGGCGACAGCAGATGCACGACCATGGTCAGCGTCGGCGAACTCTTCACCGTCGTCACGCCCAGCCGCTGGACATCATCCGGCAGGCGGGGCAGCGCCTGGGAGACGCGGTTCTGCACCAGCTGCTGCGCCTTGTCCGGGTCGGTGCCGAGCCGGAAGGTGACGGTCAGCGCCATGTTGCCGTCGCTGTTGGCCTGCGACTGCATGTACAGCATGTTCTCGACGCCATTGATCTGCTCCTCAAGCGGAGCGGCGACGGTCTCGGCGATGACCTTTGGGTTGGCGCCCGGATACTGCGCCCGGACGACGACGGAGGGCGGGACCACCTCCGGATATTCGGAGATCGGCAGCTGGAACAGCGAGATCGCACCCGCCAGGAACAGCGCCACGGAGAGGACCCCCGCGAAGATCGGGCGGTCGATGAAGAATTTAGAGATGTTCATGACGGCTCTCCCGGCGGGTATGGATCATTGCGCCGTGGATGCGGTGCGGATGGGCTCCGGCGTGCCGTTCATCGCCACCGTGCGCGGGGTGACGCGGCTGCCGGGACGGGCATGCTGCAGGCCGTTGACGACGATGCGCTCGCCGGGCTCCAACCCGCGCTTCACCACCCGCAAGCCGGCCTGATGGGCACCGGTGACGATGGCGCGGTAGGTGACGGTGCCGTCCTCCGCCACCACCAGGACGAACTTCTTGTCCTGGTCGGTGCCGATGGCGCGGTCGTCCACCATCAGCGCATCGTGCGGTTTGCTGCCGCCGACCTTGATGCGGGCGTAGAGGCCGGGGACCAGCAGCCCGTCGGCATTGTCGAAGCGGGCGCGCACGCGGATGGTGCCGGAAGCGGCGTCCATGCGGTTGTCGACATGCTCGACCGCGCCATCGCGGGAGTAGCCCGTCTCGTTGGCCAGCCCCAGCTGCACCGGCACGCCCGCGGCGTCCTTCACCCCGGCGATGTGGGTCAGGTAGGTCTGCTCATCGACGTCGAAGGAGGCGTAGATCGGCGAAACAGAGACCAGCGTGGTCAGCGGCGCCGCCGCGGCCCCGCCCGCCACCACGTTGCCGACCGTCACCTCGGCGCGCGACACGCGGCCGGAGACCGGGGCACGGACCTGGCTGTGCTCCAGGTCGATGCGGGCGATCTCCAGCGCCGCCTGTGCGGCCTTCAGGTTGGCGGCGGCGGCGCGGGCCTCGTTCTCCTTGCTCTCCAGCGACTGGCGGGAAATGGTGTCGTCGCGGACCAGACGCTGGGCGCGTTCGAGGTCGGAGGCGGTGAAACGGACGCGGGCCTGGGCGGCGGCGACCTGGGCCTCCTGGCGGGCGACCTCCGCCGCGAAGGGGCGCGGGTCGATGGTAAACAGAACATCGCCCTGGCGGACCAGTGCGCCGTTGCGGAAATGCACGGCGGTGATGGCGCCGGCCACCTGGGGACGCACTTCGACCCGGTCGACGGCCTCAAGACGGCCGGAATAGGACTGCCAGTCGGTGATCTTGCGCACCACCACCGGGGCGACGTCCACCTCCGGCGGGGGCGGGGCTGCTGCGGCCGTCTGCGGGGCGTCGGCATGGCCCTGGCTGACGACGATGCCGGCGGCCCCCGCCGTGGCGACACCGGCGATCAGGACGAGGGCGAGCTTGGAACGTGACTTGGTCATGGGGTCTGTCTCCGGAAGAGGAGGGAAATGTCAGGCGCGCGCGGCGGGCAGCGAGCGAGGCAGCCGGCGGCGCAGGAAGTCGGAGACGGCCTGCAGCGCCGGCTTGTGGCCGGGCAGGGCGTCATGGGAGATGGCGGGAAAGCGGGTGACCTCGGTCGGCACGCCGGCGGCGATCAGGCCGGCGGCGTACTGCTCGGCCTCGGTGCGCAGCATGTCGTTCTGGGCGGTAACGATCAGGGCCGGCGGCAGCCCGCCCAGCCGGCGCGATTCCAACGGGGCAGCATAGGGGTGCAACCGTTGCGCCGCCTCCGGCAGGTAGGCGCGGTAGCAGCGGGCACAGTCGGCCATGGTGCTGTCGAACAGGCGGGCCGTGGTGGCGGCCTTGCCGTCGGTGTCGCCGATGCCGCTGCGGCTGGCCCGCGTCAGGCTCGGGTCCAGCATCGGGCCGAGCAGCGCTTGAGCGGCGAGGCTGACCCCGCCCAGGTCGCGGGCGAGGAATGTCAGGGAGGTGGCGACATGGCCGCCGGCATCATAGCCGACAACACCCAGCCCGCCGCGGGCAAGCCGGAGCGAGCGTGCCTCCCCGGCGGTCCACAGCGCCGCGCGGTAGGCGTCCTGTGCGGCGGTTGGGAAGGGGTGGGCGGGCGCCAGGGAATAGCCGACCGACACAACCAGGGCCGGGGTCTCGGCGGCGATGGCCGACGCGGTCTCCTCCGCCTCCTCCAGCGAGCCGGACGTGAAGCCGCCGCCATGCAGATAGAGCAGCGCCGGAACCGCAAGTCCGATCAGCGGCCGGTAGAGCCGCAGCCGGATGTCCTGGGTATGGCCGGCGATGGTCCGGTCATCGACCGCGAAGGGGCAGGGTGCCGTTCCCTGTGCGCGGCCGCGCTCCGTACCCGTTCCTTGTGTCCTCGTCGACCGTTCCATCGCCGTCCGGTGCCGTGGCACCCCTCCCGCATTGCAGTGCGGTGGAGTGTGGCTCCCGTAGGCATGCGAATAAATACCGGGTCAGCGGCAACACAATTCGGCTGGGATGAACAATCGCCGGCCATTGGTCGGGTGGGGCCGGCGCCGCCGATCCTCACCGCTCGTTGAAGCTGTCCGACAGGGCGAAGTAGATCGGCTTCAGCAGATATTCCAGCAGCGACCGCTCGCCGGTGGTCATCTCCACCTGGGTCGTCATGCCGGGCAGGACCGGGTGCTGGACATCGTCGCGGCCGACATGGTTGCGGTGGAGCGTGATGACCGCCTTGTAGTAGGGACGGTGCTGCTCGTCCAGGAAGGTGGTGGCGGAGATGCGCTGCAGCGTGCCGGTGACGGCGCCGTAGCGGGCGAAGTCGTAGGTCAGCACCTTGACCGTCGCCTCCTGCCCGACATGAAGGTGGCCGACGTCGCGCGGGGTGACATGGGCCTCCACCGTCATCTCGTGGTCGACCGGGACGATCTGCATCAGGACGCCGCCTTCCGGCACCACGGCGCCGATGGTGTTGACCCGCAGATCCTGCACCAGCCCGCGCACCGGCGACAGCACGGTCAGCCGCTGGGAACGGTCGTCCAGCTTGGCGCGGGCCTCGCGCAGCTGGGCGATCTCGGCGGTGACGGTGCCCATTTCGGTCACCGCATCCTGCGCCAGCTTGGCCGTCTGGTCGAGGATGCGGTTGCCGGCCTCGGTGATCGCCTGCTGGGTTGCGATGATCTGCCCCTCGATCCGCCGCTGCTCGCCCATCAGGCGGGATTGCTCGCGCTGGGTCTCAAGCGACTGCAGCTTGGACGACAGGCCCATGGATTCCAGCTTGTTGCGGATGTCGACCGATCCGGTGATGAAGGTGATCTGGTCCTTGATGCTCGCCAGCTGTCCATCATACAGCGCCAGTTCCGCCTCGCGCTGGGAGACCTGGGCGCGCAGCACGGCGATGGCGGTGTCGCGGGCCTGACGCTGGGTGTCGTAGATCAGGCGCTGGTCGGCGATCTGTGCTTCGGACTGGGGGGTATCGGCGCCGGCGACGCGCGCGAAATCCGGCTCCCGCCCCGCGGCGAAGGCGCGCAGCCGCTCCGCCCGCAATTCCAGCGTCAGCAGGCGGGCGTTCATCTGCTCCCGCTCCGCCTGGACCTGCTTGGGATCGAAGACGAGCAGCGGCTGGCCTGCCTCCACCAGATCGGTTTCCTTGACCAGGATGGTTGACACGATGCCGCCCTCCAGATGCTGGACCACCTGGGCGTTGCCGGAAGGCACCACCTGCCCGGCGGTGACCACGGCCTCCCTGACCGGCATGATCGTGGCCCAGGCCATCAGCGCCGCCATCAGCAGGACAAGCACGAGGATGGTGGCGCGGACCAGCGACAGCATCGCATCGTCGGCGCTGAGCGATTTGCCGGTGGGGCGGGCGAGGTCAGAAGCAGCAGCCATGATGCGTTCACACGGGATCGAAGGAAAATGGGAAGGACACGGATCAGCGTTGAGGCACCGCGGCGACGCCGGGCGGGCGTTGCAGCCCGATCCCGCCCAGCAGCGCCCCGGCGATCCCGTTGGCGACTCCGCTGCCGCCACCCGCCGGACCGGCGCCTGGACCCGTCCCCGGACCGATGGGCCGGGGGCCGGGCAGGCCGCCGGCCGGGCTGGCGGGGGCGATCATGCCGGCATCCATCGTCAACACCGTATCGGCGAGAGTCAGATGGCTCGGTCGGTGAGTGACCAGGAAGATGGTGCTGTGCCCGCGCAGTGTCGAAAGCGCCGCATGCAACGCCTTGTCGCCCTCGAAGTCCAGCCGGCTGGCCGGTTCGTCGAGCAGCAGGATGCGCGGCCGGCGGATATAGGCGCGGGCAAGGCAGATCTTCTGCGTCAGGCTGGGCGAAAGGCGCAGCGATTGATTGTCGCCGATGCGGGTATCCAAACCACGGGGCAGCGCCTCAACCTCGTCCAGGGCGCCGGCCAGCGACAGCGCCCAGCGCAGTTCGGATACGTCGGCGGTCTGATCGGCGAAGCGGAGGTTCTGGGCGATGGTGCCGTAGAACAGGGTGCTGGCCTGCGGGACATAGCCGATGGACTTGCGCAGGTCGATCGGGTCCATCTGGCGGATGTCGACGCCGTCGATGCGAACGTTGCCGGCCTGCGGCGCATAAAGCCCGAGCATCACCTTCAGCAGCGACGACTTGCCGGCGCCGTCCGGCCCGACGATGGCGACGATCTGACCCGGCTTGACCGTGAAAGACACGCCGACCAGCGCCGGATCTGCATCGTTGCGGTAGCGCAACGACACGCGGGAGAAGGACACCTCACCCTTCAGCTTGCGCGGTTGCAGCGTGGCGCAGCGCGGCTCGCGCTCAGGCCGGATGCTCATCAGGCCGTTGATCTGGCGGGCGTTCGCACGCAACTGCTCGATGCGCGGCAGCATCGAGACGGCGGTCTGCAACGGTACCATCACCCGCCACAGCAGCATCATCGACGCCATCAGCGCGCCCGGCGTCATGGCGCCGGTGAAGACCTGGAGCGCGCCGACACCGACGGTGGCCAATCCGGCGACCGGCACGACGAGCCCGGCAAGCGCCGCATGGGTGGCCGACAGGTTGGCGGCGGTGTGGCCTGACCGGGCAGTGCGGGCGGACAGGCGATCGTAGCGGTCGCGCCAATGGGCGAGGCCACCGATGGCGCGCAACGCCGGCATTTTGGCGACCATCTCCACGAAGAACTCCTGCCGTTCGGTGTCGGCGCGGGCGGTGGTTCCTGTGCGGGCGCGCACCAGCGGGTGTACGGCGGCACCAATGGCGGCGGTGATCAGCACGGCGGCCAGTGGAACCAGCGCCAACGGCCCGCCCAGAACGGCCATGACGCCCAGGTAGAACAGGGCGAAGGGCACGTCGAACAGGGCGGCGACCTGTCCCTGGCTGATGAAGTCGCGGATCGATTCCAGATCCTTCACCCGGGCGATCTGCGTGCCGATGGCGGCGCGCTCGCTCATGCCCACCGGCAGCATCAGGATGCGCTCGATCGTGGCGTTGCTGATGGTGCGGGCGATGCGCGACCCGGCATGGGCCAGCGCCCGTCCGCGGATCTGGCGCAGGGCGAAGTCGCCGCAGATCACCAACGCCGCTCCCACCGCGATGGTGGCGAGCGTGTCGAAGGACCCGGTGCCGATCACCTTGTCGTAGATCGCCATGGTGAACAGCGGGGCGGCGACCGACAGCAGGTTGATGACGGCGCTCAACCCCAGCACGGCCCACAGCAGCGGGACATAGCCGTGGATGACGGTGCCGACCCAGTTCTGCGTCCCGGCGCCGGCGGTCGCCTCCAGCGGGGTAAAGACGAAGGCGGTGCCCTTGCCGAAATTCAGCGTCACCGTCTCACGCGACTGCCCGCTGAAGGCGACCACCCCGTCGGCGTCGGCGGACAGCAGCGTGTAGACGCCGCCGTCGCGGCTGCGGAAAAGGCAGGGCATCAGCGACGGGTCCGGCCGCGCGAGGTCGATGCGCAGGCTGCGCCCTTCGAAATGCAGGCGCTGGAGGACGTCGCACAGCTCCTCCACCGTCTGCACCTCGGAAAAATGGGGCAGGGCCTCCGCCAGTGTCTGCGGAGCGCCGCGCCAGCCGAGCGCATCCAGCAACGGCACCATGCAGGCGCCCACCGACGACGCTTCCGCCAGCCGGCGGCGCAGGATGTCGGCGTCGTCATGGGCGGCGCGGATCGGTCCGGCATCCGGTGCGGCGGACGCGCCGACCGCCGATGGCGCCGGATTGGGGGCGGTGAGGGCGGGCTGGCCGCCCGGGGACTCGCTGCCTGCAGGGCTGCGGCTGACCGCGTGGCCGTCGACGATCTGCACCACCCGGTCGGCCAACGACAGGAGCGATGGGCGGCTGGTGACAAGCAGGATGGTGACATTGCCACGCATCTCTTCCAATGCCCGGCGGAACTGCTTGTCGGATTCGGTGTCGAGGGAGGAATTTGGCTCGTCCAGCAGCAGCACCGCCGGTTCGCGGACAAGGGCGCGGGCAAGGCAGATCATCTGGCGGGCGCCGCGCGGCAGCGCCTCCTGCGAGGCGTCGCCGACGATTGTCTCGTAGCCCTGCGGCAGGCTGGCGATCCGGCGGTCGAGCCCGAGGCGCCGGCAGACCTCCATCGCCAGATCGGCCCGGCCGGGGTCGAACAGGGTCAGATTCTGCAGGATGGTGCCTTTGAAAAGCTCCGGATGCTCGCCGACATAAACGACGCCGCCGATACCGGTCATGGCGTCGGTTTCCGTCCGGCTGTGCACGCCCACCCGCACCTCGCCGGAGTTCGGCCGCAGCACGCCCAGGATCAGGCGGAGCAGGGTCGTCTTGCCGGTCGAATTGGTCGCCACGACGCCCAGGAACTCGCCCGGCCCGACGGTCAGCGACAGGTCGGTCAGGATCTCGGGCCCGCGGTCGTAGGCGAAACGGACCTTGTCCATCTCGATGGTGCCGGGGACGAGCGGCTCCGCCACCGCGCCGGCGGCGCCGGTCCCATCTCCTGACCACAGCGTGCCGCCGTCGGACCCGACCTCCAGCAGGACATGGCCGATGCGGCGAAGCGACAGCGACACCGACTGATAGCGCACCCAGCGGTCGAACAGGGACTGCACCGGCTGGACACAGCGCCCGGCCAGCATCGAGCAGGCGGTGAGCACGCCTGTCGTCATCATCCCGTCGATGACGGACACGCTGCCCAGGATGACCACCAGCATCATCGTCGCCTGGGACAGGGTCGTGGCGATGACGGAGGCCGACCCGCTCAGCCGGGCGACGTTGAAGTCCTCCTCGCTGCAACCCTGCTGAAGGCGTTCATGGCGGCGCAGCAGACCAGCCTCCGCCCCCAGCCCCTTGACCGTGTGGACGCCGCTCAGAACCTCGCTGATGAAGTTCAGGCGCCGCTCTTCCAGCATATGGCGGTTCTCCAGCGCCCGGCGCATCCGCCGGCCCAGGATGGCACCGAGGACCAGGAACAGCGCCAGAACGCCCAGCGGGATCAGAACCAGCCAGCCGGCCAACAATGCGATCAGGCCCAGGTAGAGCGCTGCAAAGGGGATGTCGATGGCCGATTGCAGGGCCTGCCCGGAGTAGAACTCCCGCACCATCTTGATGGCGCGGTAGACCTCGAAATGGGTGCCGATCCCCTGTTGTGAAAAGGCGTTCAGCGGCATCCGCATCAGCCGGTCGATCAGCGACGCGCTCGACCGGTGTTCGATCCTGGCGCCCATCCAGGTGGTCAGCGCCGATCGCGCCACCCGCAGGATTGCCTCCATCACTGCCGCCGCGCCGCAGCCGAGGCCGAGCAGCAGCATGGTGCCGTAGGACTCGTTTGGCAGGATTCGGTCGTAGACGTGCAGCAGAGTAACCGGCAGCGCCAGCCCGAAGACGTTCAACGCGAAGGAGGCGAGCACCAGCATGGCCCGATCCCGACGCGGACCGAGCATGCCAGCCAGCAGGCGGCGCGCGGCCTTCTCCGCTGCCCTATCGCGGGCTGCGGAGGATTTCGCCGATGCGGAAGCGGCGGACTGTTCGATGCGGGTGGCAGATGGTGATGCGGACTGCAAAACGACCAACCTGGGCACAGAGTTAACCGAGCAGCCAATCAACAGCACAATTGCTAGTGATAGGTAAATCCACGAATAGCAACAAATGGCAACCGAGAGACATAGCTTCCTGCGTGCACCCCTTGTTAAACTGCGCGAAAGGAGCACTAAACCATTATGATAAAAGGATTCTTGTCCGTTCGTACACCTATGGCCGCGGCGCTCCGGCTGGCGTGATGTCAGCCAAGTTGTTGAAAATCATCACAGGAAATTGCTTATCACAAGCAAGTAGGAGCGCTAGAACCGAAGATCGTGACAAGTGGCGTGGCGCGATTTTGCCCCCGACTTATGGAGCGGTCCGATGGCTGAGGAAGCGGTTCAGGGCAAGAGTCCGGCGGTCGACGACCGTCAGATCCTGGACGATCTGACTCTCCTGCAGCAGGTCGACGCGACCCGGTTGAGCGGCGTGATCCACGAGGCAGGGTCCGTAGACCTTCAGCGGCCCGACGATACGCTCGGCTATGTCCAGACCGACTATCGCGGCGCCGAGGAGTTGATGATCGGCGGCGCCGTGCAGACCGGTGAGGTGGTCGGCGAGTCGGTGGCGGTGGCGACCGACCAGGCGGCGATGACCGGCCTGCTGGCCGGCGACATGCTGCGCACGACAGGCACGCTGGGTTCCGGCCCCTCCGGACCCGACGGATCGGGACCGTCGACGGAGGAGAGCCGCGATGCGACCGGCGCTGCGGTCGAGCGGGCGGTGTTGCTGTCCAATGCACGCACGACCACCGCTTTCACCGAACTGCCGGCGTTCCCGTCCGACATCCCCGTTCCCGAGACGCCCGACCAGATCCTCAGCGATGGGACGGTTTCCGCCATTGCAACGCCCGTCCTTCTCCAGGATGGGGTAGGGACCCTCGGCGACCAGCCCAATGCGGGGACCGCGGCCCCGGTGTCGGACGCGCCGAGCCTGACGGTGAACGGCGTGTCCGGTGACGAAGACACGGCCATCGCCCTGAACATCGCGGCCGCACTGACCGACACCGGCGGAACCGAGAGTCTGACCGTCACGCTGTCGGGCATCCCGGACGGAGCGGTTCTGCGCGACGCCTCCGGCACCATGCTGACGGTGGTGAACGGCACCATCCTGCTGGCCTCCTCGCAGGTTCCCGGCCTGACCCTGACGCCGCCGCCGAACAGCGGCGACAACTTCACCCTGACCGTCACGGCGACCAGCACCGACGGCACCGCCGCCCCGACCAGCGTCACCGCCACGCTGCCGGTCACCGTCAATCCGGTGTCCGACACCCCGACCCTGAGCGTTGCCGCCACCATCGGTGCGGAAGACACGGCGATTGCGTTGAGCATCAGCCCGGCCCTGACCGACACCGACGGGTCGGAGGTGCTGAGCATCACCATCGGCGGAATTCCGGCCGGTGCTGTCCTGACCAACGCGGCCGGCGAAACGCTGACGATTGCCAACGGCTCCATCACGCTGGCGCCGGGTCAGCTTGCCGGATTGGCGATCATACCGCCGGTGAACAGCGATGCCGACTTCACCCTGACTGTGACGGCGACCAGCACCGACGGCACCGCAGCACCGGCCAGCACCAGCGCCCCCCTTCGGGTGAGCGTCAATCCGGTTTCCGACATGCCGACCCTGGCCGTCCCGGCGGCGAGCGGCAGCGAGGATACGGCGATCCCGTTGACGATCAGCCCGGCCCTGACCGACACCGACGGCTCGGAGACGCTGACCATCACGCTGTCCGGCATTCCGGACGGGGCGGTGCTGCGCAATGTCGGCGGTGCGCTGACAGTTGTGAACGGCACTGCAACACTGTCTCCGGCGCAGCTGAACGGCCTGTCGATCACGCCGCCGGTGAACAGCGATGCCGATTTCACCCTGACCGTCACGGCCACCGCCACCGACGGCACCGCCACACCGGTCAGCACCAGCGCCCCCCTTCGGGTGACCGTCAATCCTGTGTCCGATACCCCGACACTGAGTGTCACCGCCGCGACCGGAAACGAGGACACCGGCATTCCGTTGGTCATCGATCCGGCCCTCACCGACACCGACGGTTCGGAATCTTTGAGCATCACCATCGGCGGCATCCCGGTTGGTGCCAGCCTGCGCAACACGGCAGGCGATACGCTGACGATCAGCAACGGCTCCATCACGCTGGCGCCCGGCCAGTTGGCCGGTCTTATGATTACGCCGCCGCTGAACAGCGACGTCGACTTCACGCTGACCGTCACCGCCACCGCGCGGGATGGCGGCGCCGATCCCGCCAGCACCAGCGCTGCCCTGCGTGTCACCGTCACGCCGATTACCGACACGCCGACTCTCAGCGTCAGCGCCGCGACCGGCAACGAAGACACCGCCATTCCGCTGACCATCGATCCTGCCCTGACGGACGTGGACGGGTCGGAATCGCTGACGATCACAATCAGCGGTATTCCGGCCGGCGCCAGCCTCAGCAACGCGGCCGGCGACGCGCTGATCATCGGCGACGGGTCGATTACCCTGACGCCGGCGCAGTTGAGGGGCCTTAGCATAACGCCGCCGCAGAACAGCGACGTCGATTTCGACCTGACGGTGACTGCCACGGCGAAGGACGGCGTTGCCGACCCGGTCTCTGTAACACAGACGCTGTCGGTGACCGTCAACCCCGTGTCGGACACTCCGACGCTGACGGTCCAGGCCGCTGTGGGAAATGAAGACACTGCGATTCCGCTGACGATCAACCCGGCATTGACCGACACCGACGGTACCGAGGCGCTGACCGTCACCATCTCCGGCATTCCGGCCGGCGCTGTCCTCGCCAACGATCTGAACGGCGCGCTGACGGTTATCGGCGGCTCCATCACGCTCACCCAGGATCAGCTCGCCGGGTTGAAAATCACGCCGCCGCTGAACAGCGATGTCGACTTCACGCTGACGGTGACCGCCATCGCCAAGGACGGCAGCGCCGTTGCCGCAACCAGGACCGAAGCGCTGCAGGTGACGGTGAACCCGGTGTCGGACACGCCGACGCTGACGGTCAGTGCTGCGACCGGGAACGAAGACAGCGCGATCCCGTTGACGATCAGCCCGGCCCTGACCGACACCGACGGGTCGGAGACGCTGAGCATCCTGGTCGAAGGTGTGCCTGAACGGCGCGCTGACGGTTATCGGCGGCTCCATCACGCTCACCCAGGATCAGCTCGCTGACCCTGACGCCGCCGCCGAACAGCGACGTCGACTTCACGCTGACGGTGACGGCCATCGCCAAGGACGGCAGCGCCGTTGCCGCGACCAGGAGCGAGACGCTGCGCGTCACCGTCGATCCGGTGTCGGACACGCCGACGCTGACGGTCCAGGCGGCTGTGGGAAATGAAGACACTGCGATTCCGCTGACGATCAACCCGGCATTGACCGACAC
>NZ_CP028906.1:419140-630433 GCF_001639105.2 Azospirillum humicireducens | reverse complement strand
ACGTGCTGTGCATGATGGACAGCGTCACCCGCTTCGCCATGGCCCAGCGCGAGATCGGCCTGTCGGCCGGCGAGCCGCCGACGACCAAGGGCTATCCACCGACCGTCTTCGCCGAGCTGCCGCGCCTGCTGGAGCGCGCCGGGCCGGGGGTGGTCGGGGCGGGAACCATCACCGGCCTGTTCACCGTGCTGGTGGACGGCGACGACCACAACGAGCCCATCGCCGACGCCGTGCGCGGCATCCTGGACGGCCACATCGTGATGGAGCGCCAGATCGGCGAGCGCGGGCGCTATCCTGCCATCAACATCCTGCGCAGCGTGTCGCGCACCATGCCCGGCTGCAACACGCCGAACGAGAACGAGCTGGTCGGCCACGCCCGGCGCCTGCTGTCGTCCTACGACAACATGGCGGAAATGATCCGGCTCGGCGCCTACCGCCGCGGCTCCGACCCGCAGGTGGACGAGGCGATCCACTTTCAGCCGGCGCTGGAGGCTTTCCTGAAGCAGGGCAAGCGCGAAGCCACCGATCTGGAGACCAGCTACGCCATGCTGGCTGAAATCTTTGGGGTGCAGTGGCCGCAATGAGCCTGAAGACGATCATCCGCCTGCAGAAGCTGCAACTGGACGAGAAGCGTCGCGTCCTGGCGGAACTCCACACGCTGGCCGACCGGCTGCGCAACGAGATCGAGAAGGTGAAACAGGAGATCGCGCACGAACAGGAAACGGTTCGCGACGATTTTTCCGTCTCCTTCACCTATTCCAACTTTGCCCAGGCGGCGCTGGAGCGCGGCCGCAAGCTCGGCGAATCGCTGGCCCAGGTCGAGGCGCAGATCGAGATCGCCACCGACGAGATGGCCGAAGCCTTCCAGGAGCTGAAACGCTACGAACTGGCGGAGGAGGAACGGCAGAAGCGCGAACGCGACAAGCAGAAGCGCAAGGATGCCGCGATGCTGGACGAAACCGCCCTGGTCGGCTTCCGCCGCCGTCAGGCGGAGGAGGAGGAAGCGGCCGGCGGGTGAGGAGTCCCGCCGGCGCTGCTGTCGCTTCCGCCCGTCGATCCTTACAGCTCCGCCACCTCGACCACGCCCGGCACCGCCTTCAGGGCAGAGCGGCTCTGTGCGGTGATGGTGTAGCTGCCGGGCAGTTCGATCTCGACCTCCTTGAGCGGGTCGATCTCCACCAGCACGTTGATCCGGCTCTTGCCGCGCGACAGCCGGTCCAGCGTGGCGCGCAGATGCTCGATCGGGCCGGGGTCGCGCAGCACCACGCGCAGGCCGGCGCTGACCGAGGCGACGGCCTCCTCCAGCGGCTTGATCTCCTGGCAGGTCAGCCGGACCTCCTCGCCGTTCAGCTGGGCGTCCACCGTCATCAGCACCGGGCGGCCGGGTTCCAGCAGGTCGCGGTTGGCGGCCAGCACCTCGGAGAACAGCGTCACCTCATAGCCGCCGGTGGCGTCCGACAGCTCGACGAAGGCGAAGCGGTTGCCGGACTTGGAGGTCTTCTCCTTCTTCGAGACGACGATGCCGGCCATCTTGTAGCGGGTCGAGCCGCCCTTCGCGACGGCGGTCTGAAGTTCGGCCGAGCGCACCACCTTCATGCGGCCGAGCGGGCCGGAATAGGCGTCGAGCGGGTGGGCCGACAGGTAGAAGCCGATGGCCCCGAACTCGTGCTTCAGCTTCTCCAGCGGTTCCCAATCCTTGACCTTCGGCATTTCGGGTTCGGGCAGGCCGCCCCCACCGCCGCCGAACAGGTTGCCGAT
Source organism: Azospirillum humicireducens (assembly GCF_001639105.2). Classification (NCBI taxonomy): domain Bacteria; kingdom Pseudomonadati; phylum Pseudomonadota; class Alphaproteobacteria; order Rhodospirillales; family Azospirillaceae; genus Azospirillum; species Azospirillum humicireducens. Next base: position 628,675 of record NZ_CP028906.1, on the reverse strand, counting down.
GCCGCTGTCGCGCTCCGCCGCCTCGGCCTGGGCATAGCGGATGATGGTCTCCAGCGCGGCATGAACCTGGGCGCGGTTGGGGTTCAGACCGTCGAAGGCGCCGGCACAGGCCAGATTCTCCAGCTGGCGCTTGTTGATGGTTTTCAAATCCAGCCGGCGGGCGAAGTCGAACAGGCTCTTGAACGGGCCGTTCTTGCGCCGCTCCTCCACCACCGCCTTCATGGCGGGCTGGCCGACGCCCTTGACGGCGGCGAGAGCGTAACGCACCGCCTTGCTGCCGTCGGGCAGCTGCTCAACCCCAAAGATCGAGTCGGATTTGTTGATGTCCGGCGTCAGCAGCCTGACGCGCAGGCGGGCCAGCTCCTGGCGGAAGACGTTCAGCTTGTCGGTGTTGCCGAGGTCGAGCGTCATCGACGCCGCCATGAACTCCACCGGGTGGTTCGCCTTGAGGTAGGCGGTGTGATAGGCGACCAGGGCATAGGCGGCGGCGTGGCTCTTGTTGAAGCCGTAGCCGGCGAACTTCATGACCTGATCGAAGATCAGGCTGGCCAGTTCCGCCTTCACGCCGCGCGCCTCGGCGCCGTCGCAGAAGATCTTGCGCTGGTTGTCCATCTCCTCCTTGATCTTCTTGCCCATGGCGCGGCGCAGAAGATCGGCGCCGCCCAGCGAATAGCCGGACAGCACCTGGGCGATCTGCATGACCTGTTCCTGGTAGATCATGATCCCGAAGGTCTCCTTCAGGATGCCTTCCAGGCTGTCATGCATGTAGTCGGCTTTTTCCTCGCCGTTCTTCACCCGGATGTATTTCGGGATGTTGTCCATCGGACCGGGACGGTAGAGCGACACCAGCGCGATGATGTCCTCCAGCCGGTTCGGCTTCAGCCGGCGCAGCACGTCGCGCATGCCCGAGCTTTCCAGCTGGAACACGCCGGTCGCCTCGGCGCGGCTGAGCAGCTGGTAGCTCTTCTCGTCGTCCAGCGGGACGGTGGTCAGGTCCGGCTTCTCGGGGATCAGGTCGACCGCCGTCTTCAGCACGGTCAGCGTCTTCAGACCCAGGAAGTCGAACTTCACCAGACCGGCCTGTTCGACATACTTCATGTTGAACTGGGTGACCGGCATGTCCGAGCGCGGGTCTCGGTAGAGCGGCACCAGCTCCTGCAAGGGCCGGTCGCCGATCACCACGCCGGCGGCGTGGGTCGAGGCGTGGCGGTAGAGACCCTCCAGCTTCAGCGCGATGTCGATCAGGTGGCGCACGGTGTCGTCGCTGTCGCGCGCCTGCCGCAGCATCTCCTCGCTGTCGAGCGCCTGCTGCAGCGTCACCGGGTTGGCCGGGTTGTTCGGCACCATCTTGCAGATCTTGTCGACCTGCCCGTAGGGCATCTGCAGGACGCGGCCGACGTCGCGCAGCACGGCGCGCGCCTGCAGCTTACCGAAGGTGATGATCTGGGCGACGCGGTCGTAGCCGTACTTGTTCTGGACGTAGCGGATGACCTCTTCGCGGCGGTCCTGGCAGAAGTCGATGTCGAAGTCGGGCATCGACACGCGTTCGGGGTTCAGGAACCGCTCGAACAGCAGGCCGAAGCGCAGCGGGTCGAGGTCGGTGATGGTCAGCGCCCAGGCGACGACCGAGCCCGCACCCGAACCGCGGCCCGGTCCGACGGGGATGTCGTGGTTCTTCGCCCATTTGATGAAGTCCGACACGATCAGGAAGTAGCCGGGGAACTTCATCTTGACGATGACGTCCAGCTCGAACTCCAGCCGCTCGAAATAGGTCTTCCGGGTCTCCTCCCGCTGTTCCGGCGTCATGTCGGGCGTGTAGACGACCTTCTCCAGCCGCATCTCCAGGCCGGCGCGCGACTGGGCGCGCAGCTCGTCGTCCTCGGTGCGGCCGCCTTCGCAGGCGAAGGGGGGCAGGATGGGCTTGATCGGCTTCAGCAGGTAGGAGCAGCGCCGGGCGATGGCCACCGTGTTGTCCAGCGCCTCCGGCAGGTCGGCGAACAGCTGCCGCATTTCCTCCGCCGACTTGAAGCGGTGGTCGGGCGTCAGGCGGCGGCGGTCCTCCTGGCTCAGATAGGCGCCCTCGGCGATGCAGAGCAGCGCGTCGTGCGCTTCGTACATGTCGGCGGTGGCGAAATAGCAGTCGTTGGTGGCGACCAGGGGCAGGTCATGGGCATAGGCGAGGTCGATCAGCGCCGGCTCGATGGCGTTCTCGATGGCGGCGAAATGGCCGCGCCCGCCCTCGTGCCGCTGCAGTTCGACATAGAGGCGGCCGGGGAACAGCCGCTTCAGCTTTTCCAGGACCTCCAGCGCCAGATCCTTCTGGCCCTCGTGCAGCAGCCGGCCGATGGAGCCGCCGGGGCCGCCGGTCAGCGCGATCAGCCCGGCGGATCGCCCCTCCAGCGCGTCGAGCGGCAGCTGCGGCCCGGCCAGCGGGTCCGATTCGAGGAAGGCCTTGGACACCAGCGCCGCGAGGTTGCGGTAGCCCTCCTCGTTCTGGCAGAGCAGGACGAGCTGGTCGGGGGTGGCCGCCGCCTTGCCGGGGAGGCCGGGCTTCGTCTGGGCAGGACCGACGCGGGTGATGCCCAGCACCGTGCCGATGATCGGCTGCACGCCGGCATCGGATGCCGCCAGCGCGAATTCCAGCGCGCCGAACAGGTTGCCGGTGTCGGTGACCGCGACGGCCGGCATCTGCTGCTTGAGGCAGAGCTTGACCAGCTCCTTCACCTTGATCGCACCTTCCGACAGCGAATAGGCGGAATGGACGCGCAGGTGGATGAAGTCGGCGTGGGGCATGGCAACCGCGGGCTTGCTGCAACAGGGCCCCTGGTTCTAGCACAGGCGGGGCCGTCGCCGCGACGGTCGCCGGATGCATGCGAACGTGGTATGCAGATCGCCGCATCACCTTCAGGGATGGGGAGGACGCCGCGATGGATCGGCCGCACCTTGCACCCGTCGTCCGACTGTGGCCGGCCTTTCCGGGCCGCCGCGCTGTCCGGGCGGCGACGCCGTTGGCCCTGCTGACCGGCCTTGCGCTGGCGCTTGCCGCCTGCGAGACGGTGCCTCCTCCTGCGGCCTCGCCGCCGCCCGCCGCCGGACTGCCGGACGGACCGGCGAAGCCCTTCAGTGCCGGCAAGGGTTGGACCGTCACCATCCACACGCCCCCCGGCGGCAAGGCCTTCTGCGTCGCCGAGCGTGGAATACCGATCGGCCAGGACGCCGCCCTGCGCCTGACCTTCCGCACCGCTTCCACCGAATCGGGCTTCATCCTGTCCGGTTTCACCCCGTCGGACAGCGGAGCGGCGGTGAAGCCCGGCGAGCGCTATGACCTGACGGCCAGCCTGGACCAGGGAACGCGGATGTCGCTCGGCGCCCGCGGCCTGCCCAACGGCAGCCTCTATGTCGCCATCCCGACCAAGAGCTACCTGGAGGATCTGGAGCCGCTCGCCCGTTCGCGCCGCGTCAGCTTCCGCAGCAGCGGTCTGGGGGATATCGGCGCGATGGTGCTCTCGGGATCGTCCTGGGCGATCAACGCGTCGGACGAATGCCGGATTCTGCACGGCGATCCGTGACGGGACCGCGCAGGTCAGCCCCGCGGCGGGGACGCCCTGCCGCCGATTGACCGGCCCGTCGGCGCCCGTTTAGCCTTCGCATCATGCGTGTCACCCATATTCTGCTCGCGGTGGCGGTCGCCGCCGTCTGGGGCTTCAACTTCGTCGCGATCAAGGTCGGATTGCGCGATTTCCCGCCGTTGCTCTTCTCCTGCCTGCGCTTTGCGCTGGCCGCCCTGCCGATCCTGGTGCTGGGCTGGGCCAAGGGGCCGCCGGTGCCCTGGCGCTTCGTGATCGGCATCGGCGTGATGCTGGGCGTGGTGAAGTTCCCGCTGCTGTTCCTGGGCATCGACGTCGGCATGCCGGCCGGACTCGCCTCGCTGGTGCTGCAGGCCCAGGCCTTCTTCACCGCCATCTTCGCCGCCCTGATGCTGGGCGACCGGCCGGGGCCGCGGCAGATCGCCGGCATGGTCGTCGCCTTCGCCGGAGTGGGGCTGATCGCGTTGGAGATGCCGGCGGGCGACTCACTGCTCGGCCTTGCCCTGACGCTGGCGGCGGCGGCGGCCTGGGGCGTGTCGAACATCGTGATGAAGCAGGCCAGGGCGCCCGACCTGTTCAGCCTGATGGTGTGGGTCAGCCTGATTCCGCCGTTGCCGCTGCTGGCGATGTCGCTGGCGCTGGAGGGGCCGGACCGCATCGTCCATGCCTTCGCCACCCTGACGGTCGTCGGCGTCGGCTCGCTGGTCTACATCGCGGTGGGGGCGACGCTGTTCGGCTTCGCCGCCTGGGGCTTCCTGATGCGGCATTATCCGGCCAGCCTCGTCGCTCCCTTCTCGCTGCTGGTGCCCATTTTCGGCATGAGTTCCAGCGCGCTTCTGCTGGGCGAGACCTTCACCGCGGCCAAGATGGCCGGCGGGCTGCTGGTCTTCGCCGGCCTCGCCCTGTCGGTGCTGAAGCTGCCGGGGGCCGTGCGGGCGCGCGCCTGATCCGGCGCCGCGGCGGCTTCGGCCGGCTTCGAGACGACGGCAGGGGAGGGAACAGACGGGGATGTTCCGCGTTGGAAGGGGCATCCCACCCCCATCGTCCCCCGGAGCAGCCATGAACGCCCAATCCTCGATCCGCCATGCCTATGACAGCGTCTTCGAAGGCCACGCCAACATGGGCATGGGCGAGCGCATCGTCTCGACCGGCCTCGGTCTCGCCGTCGCGGCGGGCGGCCTGCGCAAGGGCGCCAGCATTCCGGGCGCCATCATGGGGCTGGTCGGCGCCGCTCTGGTCGTCCGCGGCATGAGCGGCCACTGCCCGGTGAAGGAACGCCTGTCCGGCGGCCACCAGGATGCGCTGGGCCATCACGGTTCCGATGACGCCGGATCCGACAGCATCAGCCGGTCGCGGATGGCGGAGACCTACTGACGGGAACAATGGCCGCTCGAGGGGCCGCGTCGCAATCCATTCACCGGCCGTCACAGGCCAGTCATGGGAATGAGCGACGCCATTAACCCCGATGGTGAATTGTTGGGCAGACCAGCGACGGAGTGAAGACCGGGCGCCGCGGGTGTGACATCCTACGGGACCCGGGCTGCAGCCCCCGACCTGTCGTCCCGCTCAGGAGATTCACCGCATGTGGTTCCCCGCTTTCCGGTCCCGTCCCACCATCGCGGCGGTGGCGGCGCTCTGCGTCGGCTTGGCGATGCCGGCGCCGGTCCTTGCCCAGAAGGCTCCCCAACCGGCCCCGGCAGCCGCGCCCGCCAGCACCTCGGCCCCCGCATCGGTCCGCTACGACATCGGCTATGACATCTTCCATCCCGTCCGTTCGCAGAACGGGATGGTCGCCTCGGAACACCGGCTGGCGACGGAGATCGGCGTCGACATCCTCAAGCGCGGCGGCAATGCGGTCGATGCGGCGGTCGCCGTCGGCTTCGCGCTGGCGGTGGTGCTGCCCAACGCCGGCAATGTCGGCGGCGGCGGCTTCATGATCGTCCATGACGCGGCCAGCGGGAAGGACGTCGCCATCGACTTCCGCGAGATGGCGCCGGCCAAGGCCTTCCGCGACATGTATCTGGACGCGCAGGGCAAGGTGGTGCCCGACCGCTCGCTCTATACCCATCTGGCCGTGGGCATTCCCGGCACCGTCGCCGGGCTGGCCCATGCGCTGGAGACATACGGCACGATGACGCTGGCCGACGTGATGGCCCCGGCGATCAGGCTGGCGCGCGAAGGCTACACCGTCACCCCGCAGCTGGCCGGCCTGCTGGAGGTCGAACGCGACCATCTGGCCAAGTGGGAGGCCACCCGCGCCATCTTCTTCAAGGGCGACCGCCCGCTGACCGCCGGGGAGACGCTGGTCAATCCCGACCTCGCCAACTCGCTGGAGATGATCGCCCGCCAGGGGCCGAAAGCCTTCTACGAGGGCGAGATCGCCGAGAAGATCGCGGCGGAGATGGCCAAGCATGGCGGCGCCATCACCAAGGAGGATCTGAAGGCCTACAAGGTGGTGGAGCGCGAGCCGGTCAGCGGCAGCTATCGCGGCTATACGGTGAAGTCGATGCCGCCGCCCAGCTCCGGCGGGACGCACATCATCCAGATGCTGACCATGCTGGAACGCTGGCCGCTGAAGGAGTACGGCCCTGCCAGCGCGCGGTCGATCCATCTGATGGCTGAGTCGATGAAGCTCGCCTATGCCGACCGCTCCGAGTATCTGGGCGATCCCGACTTCACCAAGGTGCCGGTGAAGGGCCTGACCTCATGCAAATATGCCGACGAACTGGCGGCGAAGATCGATCCGGAGAAGGCGACCCCGGCCAGCAGCATCAAGCCCGGCAAGCCGGCGCCCTACGAAAGCGACCAGACCACCCACTATTCGGTGGCGGACAGCCGGGGCAACGTGGTCAGCACCACCTACACGCTGAACCTCAATTTCGGCAGCGGCATCGTCGCCGCGGGCACCGGCATCCTGCTGAACAACGAGATGGACGACTTCTCGGCCAAGCCGGGCGTGCCCAACGCCTTCGGGCTGATCGGCGGCGAGGCCAACGCCATCCAGCCCTACAAGCGGCCGCTCAGCTCGATGTCGCCGACCATCGTGCTGAAGGACGGCAAGCCCTGGCTGGTCACCGGCAGCCCCGGCGGCAGCCGCATCATCACCACCACCATGGAAACGGTGATCGACCACATCGACTTCGGCATGAACCCGGCCGAGGCCGCCGCCCTGCCGCGCGTCCATCACCAGTGGACCCCCGACGAGCTGCGGGTGGAGAAGGGCCTGAGTCCCGATACGATCCGGCTGCTTGAGCAGATGGGCCACAAGGTGGCGGTCAAGCCGACGATGGGCCGGACCCAGACCATCCAACTGCGCGAGGACGGGCTCTACGGCTATTCCGACCCGCGCAACCCCGACGGCATGACGCTGGGATATTGACGGGCCAGCGGCCGGTTGGCCGGACGGCATGAGCCGGAAGGAAAGAAGGGCGCCCGGCGGAGGCCGGGCGTTACAATTCCCGTGTACAAAGAAAAAGCGCCGTGCTTTGGTAACCTTTGATCCGCCGTGCCGAGGGGCACGGGGTCGCAGGGGCTCGGGCTCGTTCGGATAAGGCAACGGAACAGTTGGCTTAAGGCGGGCCGGTCGGTTAGCCTTTGCAGGAGTGAACCGGAGCATTTGCCGTGGACAAGGCCTTGGTCGAAAAGAACCGCGAGTGGACCTATCAGCGTGAGGGAAAGCAGCCCGTCACCATCCGGGTCGCCGATTTCGAGCGCGAAGGAAAGCGCATCGTCGCCTTCCTGGAACAGACCGACATCGCCAAGGCGGCCGGGTCGCCCCAGCCGGCCGTGAATGATTGGCCGGGCATCGCCGAAGCCTATGCGAAGGAACAGGGTGTGGCGCTCGGCGACATCTATTGGTACGAGCTGCACCCGCGCCGCTTCGCCAACGGCCGCCCCAACGTGTCGGAATACCGGCCGGGCATGGCCGAATGGCGCTTCGAGACCAGCATTCCGCTCGCCCGCGCCATCGTGGAGCAGTTGGGGTACGACCCCGACAACCTGCCGCTCGACATCTGATCGATTTGAACGGCCCGCATACGGTCCCGCGCGCGCAGCCCCTGTGATGCGCCGCGGGAGCGGTGTATGATGGCCTGCCGGGCATGTCGGCGGCGGGGCCGCCGCCGGATGCCGCGACCGGGAGACGGATGATGAAGACGGTGCGGAGGGCGTTTGCCCTGGGTGCTGTGATGCTGGCGACCGCGGCAGCCGCGGCGGTGGCCATGGTTCCTGGACCGGCGCAGGCGCGCACGTCGGTGTCGGTCGGTGTCGGTCTTGGCTTCGGGCCGGTCTATCCCGGCTATGGCTATTACCATCCCTACCGCTACTATGCGCCGCCCCCGCCGGTGGTGCAGTATTACGCGCCGCCGCCGGTGGTCTATGCCCCGCCGCCGCCGGTGGTTCAGTATTACAACTCGCCTCCGGCAGCCGTCGGCGTCGATCCGGCCGGCCCGGTCTATTACTCGCGCAGCGGTCAGCAATGCCGCGAGTATCAGAGCCGCGCCATGGTCGGCGGCCGGTCGCAGCCGGTCTACGGCACCGCCTGTCTCCAGTCCGACGGCACCTGGCGCATCGTCAACTGAGCAGTCGCGGTCAGCGGCTGGACGGCATCCCTGCTTCAATGCTCGGTCGGGCAGAGTGCCGGCAACTCGTCGGCATTCTCGTGGTGGATGGTGCAGACCTTGTCCCAGCACGACAGGAAGGCGTCGAGAAGGGCGGGATCGAAGTGGCGGCCGCGCTGTTCCACCATGTAGGCGCGCGCCTCCTCCAGCGTCCACGACCGCTTGTAGGGCCGGGTGGAGGTGAGCGCGTCGAACACGTCGGCGATGGCGACGATGCGGCCGGACAGCGGGATCGCCGTGCCTGCCAGCCCGTTGGGGTAGCCGCTGCCGTCGAACTTCTCATGATGGCTGAGCGCGATCTCCGCGGCCAGCCGCAGCAGCGGGATGTCGCTGTTGGCCAGGATGCGATGGCCGATGGTGGCGTGCTGGCGCATCACCGTCAATTCCTCCGAGGTCAGCCGTCCCGGCTTCAGCAGGATCATGTCGGGGATGCCGATCTTGCCGATGTCATGCATCGGCGCCGCCTTCATCAACTCCTGGGCATAGGCGCCGCCGCAGCCCGCCGCCTCAGCGACGAGGCGCGAATAGAGCGCCATCCGTTCGATATGGGCACCGGTTTCGGGGTCGCGGTATTCGGAGGCGCGCGACAGGCGGTTGACCAGCTCCTCCCCCTGGCGCTGGAGCGCGGCGGTCACCCGCTCCACCTCGGCGGCCAGCAGGGCGGCGCGGTCGCGCAGCAGGGCGCGGCTCTGGCGCAGGGCCAGCAGGTTGCGCAGGCGGGCCTGCACCTCCGGCACCACGATCGGCTTGGTCAGGAAATCGCTGCAGCCCTCGTCCAGCGCCCGCACCCGGATGTCCACCGCCGTGTTGGCGGTGATCATCACCACGGGAACATTCTCCAGCCGCGGATCCTCGCGGATGTGGCGCAGCAGGTCCATGCCGTCCATGTCCGGCATCATCTGGTCCAGCAGGATCAGGTCCGGCTCGTTCCCGCGCAGCCACTCCACGGCCTCCAGCGGGTTGTCCATGCCGATGGGCTCCGCATCGTCCAGACGGCGGACGATGGCGCCCATGATGAACAGGTTGGTGCGGTCGTCGTCGACGATGAGGATGTTCATCCGGTGCAATTCCCCTTGCGGGCCGCGATCAGCCGCCCGGCTTCCGCCAGCAGGGCCGACAGGTCGACCGGCTTTTCGAACGCCGCGTCGGCCCCCAGCAGGCGGGCCATTCCCGGCAGCTCCATGCGCAGCCGCAGGCTGCCGCCGGTGACCGCGATCAATGGCGGGCGGGACGGTTGCGCCTTCAGCCGCAGGATCACCTCGTATCCGTCGGCCTCGGGCATGATGATGTCGGTCACGACCAGATCCACCGAATGGCCGGCCAGGATCGCCAGGGCGGCGTTGCCGTTCTCGGCCTCATGGACGGTATAGCCGGCGCGCGCGAAGGCGATGCGGGTCATCCCGCGGAAGTCGGGATCGTCGTCGACCAGCAGGACGGTGCCGGCCAGTGTGCCGGGTTTGGCCCGCAGCTCGTAAAGGGTCATGTCCATGGTGGCCGCTTCCGTCCTCCGCCATCACGCCGGCGGCTGCTCTGGATAAGGATCGCTGAGCATCACAATACCCGGTTGAGGCCCTCCACGGCGGTCCAGTCTGGGATAGCGGGATCGGGAAATGGGATAGTGGGGATATTATCCCGCTGACGGGAAGGAGTCGGTTCGTTGAATCATGTTCCAATGTGACCGAGGTGAAATATACGGAGGCCACGAAAACTTAAGATTTCGGCATGCATAAGGGGGAATGCTGATACAATGGACTGGGCGGTTGCCGAGGGTGGCGGAGGCTGTTTGATGAAGATCTTGGTGGCAGACGACCATCCCCTGTTCCGGGATGCGCTTGAGCTGTCGGTCCGGCAGGCCTGGCCGGATGCCGAGGTTGGCTGCATCGGGTCGTTGCTGGAATTGCCCGCGGTGCGGCAGTTTCCCGACGGCGCGTCTCCCCTGGCTCTCCGTTACGACCTGATCGTCCTTGATTGGCGCATGCCGGGTGCCGAGGGAAGCAATCCGGTCAGCGTGCTCCGCCAAGCCGGGATCCAGGGGCCGGTCGCGGTCGTGACCGGGGCGGAGGACCCTGTGACGGCGTTAGAGGTGCTGCGTTGTGGCGCCGAGGCCTATCTGCCGAAGACCACGCCGCGCCGCGTCCTGGCGCAGGCGCTCCGGCTGGTGGCGGAGGGCGGCAGCTTCGTGCCGAAATGCGTCGCGCTCGACCTGATGCAGATGACCGACCTGTCGCTCGACATCGAAGAGGCGGAGGATGTCGAGGATCCCGTGGCGGAGGGGGAGGGAGCGCTGTCGTCCCCCCTGACCGACCGGGAGCAGCAGGTGCTGTCCATGCTTGCCACCGGGGCGACCAACAAGGAGATCGGCCGTCACCTGAGCCTTCAGGAGGTGACGGTCAAGCTGCACACCCGCCGCATCCTGCGCAAGCTGGGGGCCCGCAACCGCACCGATGCCGTCCGGCGGGCCCAGCAGGCCGGGCTGCTGTCGCGCAGCCTTGACGAAGCGTCGTCCTGACCGGCCGGTTCGTCGGCAGCGGCGACGTCGGGGCCGCTTTCGAAACGGGGGCCAAGGTGACGCATAGGGCTGGTCCCAGCAGCGCGACCGCAACCCTTCTGGTATAGTCCCTCCCCATCCGGTCGAGTTTCCTGCCCCGCTTGCCGTCAGGTCCGCCGCAAGGTGGGGCACAATCGCAAATGGCCGCACTCCCGAGTCGCCGATGAGCTCATCCGACCATTTCCCGCCACGGCCTGCCGCTCCGCCGGTCCCTGCTCCTGCCGGTCGCGACGCGCCCGGCAATGCCGTCGCTGCGCCGTCGCTGGCTGCGCTGGCGGGTGCGGCGGTGCTGCTCCTGCCCGTGCTCGACCCGCTGGGCGGAGCCCCCCCCTGGGTGCTTCCCCTGGTTGCCGCCGGCACCGGAGCGGCTGCCGGGCTGGCGCTGTTCCGTTCCTGGGCCGCGCACCGCGGGCATGCGGCTCCGGAGCTGCAAAACCAGGCGCCCGCCACCTCGCCGGCCGATTCCCCGCCCGCGGATTCCCCGTCGGCCGGGCACGGGGGCGGAGAGGCAGGAAGCGCCGCGGACACCGCCCGGATCGCCGCGTTGGAGGAAGCGCTGCGCGAGTCGCAACGCCGGATGTCGGTCCGGCTGCGCGCCCAGCAGATGGCGGCGATGGACGCCCGTGCAGAACTGGTCCGCAGCATCGTCCACGATTTCAACAATGCGCTGGGGACCGTTGCCGGCTATGCCGATTTCCTTGCGGCCGACCTGCCGGCCGACTCGCCCCAGGCCGACTATGCCGAGAGAATTCTCATTGCCGTTCGTCGCGCCCGACCGGATTTCCATCGTCTGGTGATGGCGGCAAGGATGGACCCGGCCGCCGTCGTCCAGGAACAGGCGGCCGGCGTGCTTGACCAGGCTGCGGCCCTTCTGTGCACCGCGTCCGCGACGGCGGCCAGTCTTGCGGTCAGGCACGACCCCGCCACACCGGATCCCCTCTGCGATGCCGGGCTGCTGGCGCGGACGCTGGCCGGGCTGGTGGCGGAAATCGTTCTGGCGACCGGCAGAGGCTCCGAACTCCGGTTCTGCCTGTGTGCCGGCCCCTCCGGCTTCGCTTGCGGAGGGGCCACCGGCGAGGGTGGCGGCGGAGATCCGGACGAGGATGCGGCGGGCGCCGGCTGGCATGTGCATCGGCTTCTGCAGCCGCGTGAAGGCCCGCACACCCTGTTCGAACTGCGCGTCAACGGCGCGCCGCTGGCCGACGACCTTCTGTTCACCCTGGTCGACCCGCTGCTGTCCGTCCGCACGCGCTACCGGCGCGGACAGCCGGCGCGGGAGGATGCCGACTGGCCGACGGCCCTTTCGACGGCGCGGCGCCATGACGGTGGTCTCAGCCTGCTGACACACCCTGTCGACGGGACGGCCGTCCGCCTCTACATTCCCGCCGCCTCGGCTTCCCGGCCGGCGCCGGCGCCGGCGCCGGCGCCGGCAGAGCCTTCACTTCCACCGCAGCAGCGCAAGGTTCCGGTGCTCCAGGTTCTGGTCGTAGAGGCCGACCAGGCGTCGGGCGACCGCTTCCAGGCCGGTCTGGAGCAGCAGGGCTTCGAGGTGTCGGTCTGCGACGACCTGCGCGATGCGCTGGACGTGGTCGCCGAGGAGCCCGGCTTTTTCAATGCGGTGGTGATCGGGCCGGGCTTGAGCGCGCTGCCCGCCGGCATGGCGCTTGCCGCCCGCCTCAAGGAACTGCGCGGGGATCTGCCTTGCGTGCTCTATGGCGGGGAAGCCGGTCGCGGACCTGACGGGGCTGCCGACCTTGTGCTGCCGACACCGGTGGACCTGCCGCGGCTGGCGCGCGGGGTGGCCGCACTGGCCGCGGGAGGGCCAGGTGGAGGCCGGTCCGACGGAGAGCGCGGCTGATGGGGGAACGGCTTCAGCAGCATGGCTTCATCGCCGCCGTCTGGGCGGCGACCCTGGTGATCGCCGCCGGTCTGTGGGCTGCGTCCCTGATGCTCGTGCGGTACGACGATGCGGAGGCCATGGAGCGCGCCGAGCGCGATAGCGGCAATCTTGCCCGTGTCGTGGCGGAGCAGGCGAACAGAACCATCGCCGAGGCCGACCAGATCCTTCTGTTCCTGATCGACGACTTCCGCGAGCATGGCGACGTCTGGAGCCATGGCGTTTCCCGGATGCTGCGGCAGGCGGTGGAACGGTCGGCGATCCTGGTCCAGCTCGCGATCATCGACGAACGTGGCGACCTCATCCACACCAGCGTGGAGGACGCACCCGCCCGCGTCCATCTGGCCGACCGCGAGCATTTCCGTGTCCACGCCAACAATCCCAAAAGCGGCCTGTTCATCGGCAAGCCGGTGTTCGGCCGGGCGTCCGGCAAATGGTCGATCCAGCTGACGCGCCGGATCGACCGCGAGGACGGCAGCTTCGCCGGCGTGCTGGTCGCCTCCATGGATCCCTTCTTTTTCAGCCGCTCGCTGGAGGAGCTGGACGTCGGTCCGAACGGTGCCGTGGCGATCATCGGCACGGACGGCATTCTGCGCGCCCGCTCCCTGATGAACGACCGCATCATCGGCCGTGACCTCAACGACTCGGTGACGCTCGCGATGGCGCGTCGCCAGCCCACCGGCTTCCTGCGCAACGTCAGCATGATCGACGGCATTCTGCGCCTGCAATCCTACCGCACCCTGTCCTCCTATCCGCTGATCGTCACCGCCGCCTTCGACGAGGCGTCCTTCATGGCCGACACCCGGCGTCGGCAGCGGATCTATCTGCTGGGGGCGACGGCCTGCAGCGTCGGTCTGTTCGGGCTGGCGCTGCTGGCGTCCCGGCAGGCGGCGCGGCTCACCGCGCTTGCCCGGCGCCTCGCCCAGAGCGAGGAGCGGTTCCGCGACCAGGCCGAGACCGCCTCTGACTGGTTCTGGGAAATGGATGCGGATCTGCGCTTCTCCGGTCTGGCCGGGCCGCTGGTTCCGCACATCGCCAACGGCTCCCTGCCCATCGGCATGCGGCGGGAGGATGTCGCCCTGCGCGAGCCGGGGGATGCCGCCAAGTGGGAGGAGCATTGCCGCGTCGTGGAGCGGCGGGAACCGTTCCGGAACTTCCGCTACCGGGTGATGACGGCGACCGGACCGCGCTATTTCAGCGTCAGCGGCAGGCCGGTCTTCGACCGGCGCGGCGAATTCCGCGGCTATCGCGGTTCCGCCACCGACATCACCGAGCGGGAGACGGCCGCCAACCGCCTTGCCTCCAGCGAGGCGCGCTACCGCGCCATGTTCGAGGCCGTCGGCCAGCCGATCGTCACCATCGACGAGCGCGGCACCATCGACGCCTTCAACCGGGCGGCGGAGCGGCTTTTCGGCTACCGGGCGGCGGAGGTGCTTGGAGGGCCGATGACCCGGCTGATGCCGGCAGCGGTCGGCGCGGTCCATGACGGTCTGCTGGCCACATATCGCGACGGCGGCGGCGACACCCCGCGGTCGGAGGTGCAGGAACTGACGGGGCGGCGCAAGGACGGCAGCGAGTTCCCCTTGGAGGCGTCGCTGGCCGGCTGGCGGGAAGGAGACCGCCGCTATGTCACCGGTGCGCTCCGCGACGTCACCGCCCAACGCGAGATCGAGGCCAGCCTGCGCCGCGCCNCAGGCCACGAGATCCGCACGCCGATGAACGGTGTCCTCGGCGCGCTCGCCCTGGTGGACGGACCCAACCTGGACGAGGAGCAGCGCCAGCTGCTGGAGGTCGCCAACCGGTCGGGCAAGGCGCTGCTGCAGATCATCGACGACATCCTCGACCTGTCCAAGCTGGAGGCCGGCAAGGCGGAGGTGGAACCGGTGGATTTCGAACTGCGCGCGGTGATGCGCGACTGCATCGATCTGCTGGAACCGACGGCCGGCGGACGCGGCCTGATCCTGACGCAGGAGGTGGCCCCGGCGGTGCCGGACCGCGTGCGCGCCGACCTGCGGCGTATCCGGCAAGTGCTGGTCAATCTGGTCGGCAATGCGCTGAAATTCACCCAACGCGGCGGGGTCGCCGTGCGGGTCGGGCTGGAGGGGGAGGCCGTGCCAGGCCGGCGCTTCTTCCTGCGGTTCGAGGTGGCCGACACCGGCATCGGAATTCCGGAGGATGTGCAGCCGACCCTGTTCCGCCGCTTCACCCAGGGCGACAGTTCAACCACCCGGCGCTTCGGGGGAACCGGGCTGGGGCTGGCGATCAGCCGCGAGCTGGTGACGCTGATGGGCGGGCGGATCGGCGTCGCCAGCGCCGAGGGCAAGGGCAGCACCTTCTGGTTCACCGTGCACTGCGAACCGGCCGCCGACCCGTGCGACGGCATCCCGACCGCGTCTTGCGCGCTGGAATCGGCGCCGCGGGGAGGGCAGGGGAGGGAGGACGCCGGCGGCCTGCGCGTGCTGGTGGCCGAGGACAACGAAATCAACCGCGACATCGTCGTCACCATGCTGCGCCGCGCCGGCCACCGGGTGACGGCGGTGGAGGATGGGCTGCAGGCCGTGCGGCTGGTGGAGGAGGATCGATTCGATCTGGTTCTGATGGACGTGCAGATGCCGGTGATGGATGGCGTCACCGCCACCCGCCATATCCGCGCCATGTCCGGTCCGGCGTCCCGCCTGCCCATCGTGGCGCTGACCGGGAACGTCATGCCGGGCCACCGCGCCGAATATCTTGCCGCCGGCATGACCGCCTACCTGACGAAGCCCATCGTATCGGGCGACCTGTTCGAGATACTGAGCGGTGTGTCGGCATCCCGGACGGACCCATCCGGCCTGGTCGTCGCCGGTTCGCAACAATTGTCGTCCGATGCAAAAGCGAGGCGGAGCGTTCCCGCGCCGCCGGGGCCATCGCGGGGGCATGCTCCGGCCGATGCCGAACTGTGGCGGACCGCACCGCTTCTCGACACCGGGCAGGCGGAGTCCCTGCGCGCGGTGATCGGTGAAGAGACCTGGACGAGAACGGTGAGCGCCTTCCGGCAGACGGTGGATGACAGCATTGGCGCGATCCGGGAAGCCAACCGGCTGGCGGAGCCGGGCGGGGCCGGACAGACATCCGGCAATTCCCCAGCCCCTCTCCCACGCATCGCCCACACGCTGAAGGGGACGGCTGCCAACATCGGAGCCGTACGCTTGAGCCGACTGGCCTCGCTGTTGGAGCAGCGGCTGCAGACGCCCGGCTCCTGCCCACCCGACGACCCGCTGTTCGAGGCGTTGGGGGAGGTCGCCGCCGCCACCAAGGAGGCGCTCGCGTCGCTCCAGCCGTCCGTGGAAAGCCCCGAAAGCAGAAACGAGATGGCCTGAAGAAACGGAAGGCGATAGTCTTGTAATTTTATTACTCAAGAAGAAAAATCAAGTAACCCAAGAGTGATTTTGAACGATTTCATCAATAAAGTGCATCGTTTCAGTTGTTTGCCGTGACGAATCCGGCGAAGCCGTTTAGGGTGGCCATACGTCCAAGAACGTAAACCGTTCGTATTCTAAATGTATGAAGTGCATGATCATGGCTGCTTCCGGCAACATTCTCCACGTCATTTCCATCCGGGCGAAGGTTGTGGCGGTCGCGGTGTTCGTATTCGCCGCGGTCGGCTTGTCCTCGGTCCTCACCATGCGCGACATGGGACGCCAGACCGAGCATCTGGCCGACGTTCGGCGGGAAACCGGCGAGGTGGTCGGCCGGGTCATACCCCTTCTGTCCCTGGTGGATGAAATCCGGTACGACGTGGTGCAGATCCAGCAATGGCTGACCGACCTGTCGGCCACGCGCGGTCTGGACGGTCTGGATGACGGCAGCGCGAAGGCGGCCGATTTCGCCCGCCGCTTCGGGGAGCACACCGCCAGGGCCGCCGATCTGGCGCGCGAACTGAAGCTTCCGCAGGTGGCCGCGGAGATCGAGAAGACCCAGACCGCCTTCGGCCCCTTCTATGAGATGGGCCAGCGCATGGCGAATGCCTATGTCGCCGGCGGGCCGGCGGCCGGCAACCCGATGATGGGCCAGTTCGACGGCGTCGCCGAGACGATGGGCGACAGTCTGGAGGCGCTGGGCGCCAGCGTCGTCGCCGTCAGTTCCGACCGGTTGACGGAGCTGACCGCGGGCATCGAGGAGGTGCAGGCGACGGCGAACGGTCTGCGCCTGACGCTGATCGGTGCCGGTCTGGTCATCCTGCTGATGGCGTCCGCCTGCGTGCTGTTCATGGAGGCGGCGATGATCCGGCCGATGGAGCGGTTGAGGCGCGTCATGGTGGCGCTGGCCGGCGGCTCTCTGGATGTCGAGATCGGACTGACGGAACGCCGGGACGAGATCGGCCATATGGCCGACACCGTGCGTGTCTTCCAGCGGAACGCACAGGAGAATGCCCGCCTGCGTGCCGAGCAGGAGGAGACCCGCCGCCGCGGCGAGGAGGATCGGCGCCATGCGCTGGAGGCGATGGCGGAGAAGGTGGAGCAGGAGACCCGTGTCGCCGTCGACCATGTCGCGGAGCGCACCAACCGCATGCGCGCCAATGCCGGTGCCATGGCTGAATCGGCGGTGCAGGTCAGCGGCAATGCCCAGACCGTCGCGGCCGCGGCGCAGCAGGCGCTGAGCAATGCCGAAGCCGTCGCCGCGGCGACCGAGGAACTGTCGGCCGCCATCGCCGACATCGGCATGCAGGTGTCCACCGCCGCCGATGTCACCGGCCGGGCGGTGGACCGTGCCGGTCTCGCCCGCTCCACCATCGAACGGTTGTCGGCCTCGGTGGAGCGCATCGGCGCCGTCGCCCGGTTGATCGGCGACATCGCCAGCCAGACCAATCTCCNGCGGCGACCCAGGAGATCGCCCGGTCCGTCGGCCAGACCAGTGAGGCCGCCAAGGAGGTGTCGCTGCGCATCCGCCATGTTTCCGCCGAGGCGAGCTCCACCCAGGACCGCGCCGGCGAGATGCGGACCGTCGCCGTCGATGTGGCCGGCGGCATCGACACGCTGCGCAACGTGCTGATCCGTGTCGTCCGCACCGCCACCACCGACGTCGACCGCCGCCGGCGCCCGCGTTTCGCCGTGTCGGTCGACTGCACGGTCGAGAGTGGCGGTAGGCCCCCGGTCCGCGCCACCGTCGCCAACCTGTCGTCGGGCGGCGCCATGCTGACCGGTGCTCCCGACCTGTCGGCCGGTGCGCCGCTTGTCCTGCGCATCGATGGCGTCGACCGGGCGCTTTCCGGCCGCATCAAATCCAGCGGACGGGGCCGTCTGCATGTGAAGTTCGACCTGTCGGACGCCGATCAGGCTGGGTTCGACCGCGAGGTCGAATGGCTGACCCGTGGGCTGAGGCCGCTGGAAGCCGTGGCGTGAGAGGCCGGCGGTTCGACCTTGATGTCCGCCGCCACAGGGCTTCCGGGTCTGAAGCTCCCGCCCCTATGGCCCCCGCCTATAGCCCCCCGCCTATAGCCCGATGAAGGGCTGCATCAGCCGTCCCATCAGTCCGGTGAAGCGCAGGGGCGCGTCGGTCGCGATCAGGCAGATGCAGTCGCGGTGGCTGTCGGCGATGGGCTGGTGGTCGGTATCCCCGTCCACCTCGGCCAGATCGCCGGGACCGTAGCGGCCGAGCTCATCGGCGAAATGGCCGCTCAGCACCACGGTCAGCTCCAGTCCGCCATGGCTGTGGTGGGGCAGGGCTGTGCCGGGGGCGATGCGCAGAAGCTGGGCGGCGCCGCCCGCCGCGCTGCGCGGCATCAGCTCCACCCGCCGGACGCCGGGCGCCAGACGCTGCCATGCCAGCCCGTCCAGGTCGGTGGCCTGGGATACATAGGGCAGCAACGGTGACGGAAGCGCCTTGCCGTCCCGCACTCCCGGACGGGACGGCCGACGGTTGCCCCACGGCAGGCCGGCGCACCCGGCCTTGCACGGGTTGACGGGTGCCTCCTCCAGATCCAGGCGGGCCAGCGTGGCGGACAGTGACAGGGTTTCGAGCGGGGCGGGCGGCAGCTCCTCCAGCAGGGCGCCGCCCAGGGCCTCGACCTCCGCCAGGGCGGCGCGGCAGTCGGGGCAGTGGGCGAGATGGACGGCCACGGCCAGCGACAGCCCCTCCGCGAGGCTGCCGGCGCCATAGGCCACCAGCAAGGCATCGCTGGGGTGGTGGTTCGGCAGGAGCGGGCGGGCAGAGGTCGGTTCGCGGGCGGTCATCGGTCGTCGTCTCCCAGCGCCTTGCGGATCTTGGCCATGGCCAGACGCAGACGCGATTTCACTGTGCCCAGGGGCACGTCCAGCCGTTCGGCGATGGCCGGGTGGGCGAGGTCGGCGAAGAAGGACAGCTGCACCACCTCCGCCTGTTCCGGCGTCAGCGAGGCCAGCGCGCCGCGCAGGCGGCTGGCGCGGCGGTCGCCGTCCAGCAGTTCGTCGGCGCGGGGGCGGTCGTCCTCATGCTCCAGCAACTCGTCGTCCGACACCTCCGGGTGGCGTTCACGGCGCAGCGCGTCGATGCGCAGGTTGCGCGCGATGGTGAAGACCCAGGTCGCCGCCTCCGCCTTCGCCGGATCGTAGAGCGAGGCCTTGCGCCACACCGACAGCATGGTGTCCTGCGCCAGATCCTCCGCCCGCTGCGCCGGCATGCCCAGCTTCAGCATGTAGGCCTTCACCCGCGGGGCGAAATGGCCGAACAGCCGGGCGAAAGCCGCCCGGTCGCCGGAAGCCACCGCGACCAGATCGTCCGACAGCCGTGCCGCCAGCGCATCGTCCGGACATCGGGCGGGAGGCCGGGCAGGCAGGAGCCGGGCAGGCCCGGTCCTGGTCCGGTCCGGGCCGGTGGCATGCGAAAGAAGTGAGGCCAGCGGTGCGATCATGGCCAGGATACGCCGACGCTGGCGCTTCGGATCACTGCCCGTGAGACATTTGTCGGTGCGCGTATCATCCACTCGACCGGAGCGCCGGAAAGCGCGAGCGTGGCATGATCCAACCGCGGCCGAGCGCCGTATCAGGTTCACTTGCGCCTGACCTACCCAATTCGGCTAGGATCCGGTCCCGATCATGTCCAAGACCCCGAGAAGGGCCGTCCGCCATGCCGCTTTCCGACCCTGCCCTGCCGCCATCGGCCCCGCTCGACATCGCCGTGATCGGCGCCGGCATTTCCGGGCTGTCGGCGGCCTGGCTGCTGGCGAAGTCGCACCACGTCACCCTGTACGAGAAGGAGGACCGGCCGGGCGGCCATGCCAACACGGTGGAGGCCGACGGCGCCG
Source organism: Azospirillum humicireducens (assembly GCF_001639105.2). Classification (NCBI taxonomy): domain Bacteria; kingdom Pseudomonadati; phylum Pseudomonadota; class Alphaproteobacteria; order Rhodospirillales; family Azospirillaceae; genus Azospirillum; species Azospirillum humicireducens. The sequence goes on along the minus strand of NZ_CP028906.1, from coordinate 608,763 downwards.
GCCCGGTCGACACCGGCTTCATCGTCTACAACGAGCCCTGCTATCCCAATCTTGTCGCCCTGTTCGACCGGCTGGGCGTGCGGACCCGCGAAACGGACATGAGCTTCGCCGCCTCGCTCGACGGCGGGCGGGTGGAGTATGCCGGCAGTTCCCTCGGCACGCTGTTCGCCCAGAAGAGCAACCTGCTGCGTCCCCGTTTCTGGCGCATGCTGACCGACCTGCTGCGCTTCTACCGCGAAGCGCTGGGGCTGCTGGCCGATCCCCTGGCGGAGACGCGGACGCTGGGCGACGTGCTGGACCGCGGCGGCTATTCCGACGCCTTCGTCCGCGACCATCTGCTGCCGATGGCCGCCGCCATCTGGTCGAGCCCGGCCGAGGCGATGCGCGACCATCCGGCCGCCGCCTTCATCCGCTTCTGCGACAACCATGGCCTGCTGAAGATCAAGGGCCGTCCGGTCTGGCGCACGGTGGAGGGCGGGAGCCGCAGCTATGTCGACCGCATCCTGGCGGACATGCCCGGCGCGCTGCGCCTGAATTGCGCGGTCGAGGGGATCGCCCGCGAGGAGGGGCGGGTCCTGGTGCGCGACCGCCGCGGCGCCGTCCGCGCCCATGACCATGTCGTGATCGCCACCCACGCCGATCAGGCGCTCGCCCTGCTGGAGGATGCGGGCGAGGAGGAGCGCCGGTTGCTGGGCGCGTTCGGTTACGAGCGAAACCTTGCGATCCTGCACACCGACGCCGCCCTGATGCCGAAGCGCCGGGCCGTGTGGTCGAGCTGGAACTATCTCAGCCGGCGGAATGGCGGCGGCAAGGACGGCGACGCCGTCTGCGTCACCTACTGGATGAACCGGCTGCAGGGCTTCCTGCCGCGGGAGCGCGACCTGTTCGTCACGCTGAACCCGTGCCATCCGCCGCGCGAGGGCAGCATCCTGCGCAGCGTCCTCTACGACCACCCCATCTTCGGGGTGGAGGCGCTTGCGGCGCAGAAGCGGCTGTGGACGCTTCAGGGCCAGCGGCGGACCTGGTTCGCCGGCTCCTATTTCGGCGCCGGGTTCCACGAGGACGGCGTGCAGGCGGGGCTGGCGGCGGCGGAGGCGCTGGGCGGCCTGCGCCGTCCCTGGAGCGTGCCGAACGAGTCCGGCCGCATCCATCTCGGGCCATCGCCCGTTCCGGCCCCCGGTGCCGCCCGGCTGGAGGCCGTGTGATGGAACGCCATCGGGAAGGCTTCGCCTCCGGCCTCTATCTCGGCACGGTGATGCACCACCGGGTGAAGCCGGTGCGCCACCGCCTGTCCTACCGTGTGTTCAGCCTGCTGGCCGATCTGGACGAGCTTCCCCGGATGGACCGCGAACTGCGGCTGTTCGCCCACAACCGGTTCGGACTGACCGCTTTCCACGACCGCGATTTCGGGCCGCTGGGCGAGAACGGCACCGCGTTGAAAGCCTGGGCGCAGGCCCAGCTTGCGGCGGCCGGGATCGAGGCGGGCGGACCGGTTCGGCTGCTGTGCTTCCCGCGGGTGCTGGGCTTCGTCTTCAACCCGCTCTGCGTCTGGTTCTGCCACCGGCCGGACGGGACGCTCGCCGCCATCATCCACGAGGTCAGCAACACCTTCGGCCAGCGTCACGCCTATCTGATCCCGGCGGAGCGCGGAGCGGACGGGCTGGTGCGACAGAGCTGCGACAAGCGGTTCTACGTGTCGCCCTTCATGGACATGGAGACCGCCTATCACTTCCGCATCCGTCCGCCCTCGGGCGAGGAGGCGGAACCGCTGGCCGTCTCGATCCGCCAGACCGATGCGGCGGGGCCGGTCCTGCATGCGTCGCTCGCCCTGCGGCGGGTGGAGCTGACCGACGGCGCCATCCTGCATGCCTGGGCCCGGCACCCGCTGATGACCGCCAAGGTGGTCGCCGGCATCCATTGGGAGGCGCTGCATCTCTGGCGCAAGGGGCTGGGGATCCGGCCGCGCCCGCCGGCACCCGCCCATCCGGTGACCGTGGTCGCCGGTAGCCCCGCTTCGACCCGCTTCTGACCGTTCCTGAGAAGGCTTCCCCGCATGACCGACATCGCTGCGCCCGCGCTTCGCCGTCAACCCCGGTGGCTGCGGCTGGTGACCGGAAACGATTTGTGGACCGGCGCGCTGCTGAGGATGGCCGCCCGCATCCGCGTCGGCGAGCTGACCTTGCGCCTGCCGGACGGGCGGACGCTGCGGTTCGGCGACGGGACGACCGGTCCCCGCGCCGATCTCGCCCTGCTCGACGGTTCGGCGGCGAGGCGGCTGCTGCTGGGGGGCGGGATCGGCATGGCGGAGGCCTATGGCGACGGGCTATGGAACAGCGCCGACCTGCCGGCCCTGATCGAACTGGCGATCCGCAACGAGGCGGCGCTGAAGGGGGTGCTGAAGGGCACCTTGGCGGCGTCCGCGATCAACCGGCTGTTCCACCGCAGCCGCGCCAACTCCCGCCGCGGCAGCCGCCGCAACATCGCCTTCCATTACGACCTCGGCAACGACTTCTACCGGCTGTGGCTCGACCCCGGCATGACCTATTCCTCCGCCCTTTACCAGGATGAGGGGCAGAGCCTGGAGGACGCGCAGGAGGCCAAGATCCGCCGCGTCGCCGAACTTCTGCAGCTGCGTCCCGGCGACCGCGTGCTGGAGATCGGCTGCGGCTGGGGAGGCATGGCGGAGCATCTGGCCGGTCGCGCCGGCGCTTCCGTCGTCGGGCTCACCCTGTCGGCGGAACAGCTGTCCTTTGCCCGCCGCCGCATGGAGGAATCCGGACTGGCCGGAACGGTGGATCTGCGGCTGATGGACTATCGCGATGCCGGCGGCAGCTTCGACCGCATCGTCTCCATCGAGATGATCGAGGCTGTGGGGGAGGAGCATTGGCCGCGTTATTTCGCCAGCCTGCGCGACCGGCTGGTTCCCGGCGGCGCCGCGGTGATCCAGGCGATCACCATCGACGATGCCCGTTTCCCGCAGTACCGCCGCAACTGCGATTTCATCCAGCGCCACATCTTCCCCGGCGGCCTGCTGCCCTGCCCGTCGGCCCTGCGCGCCGAGGCGGAGCGGGCCGGGCTGACGGTGGAACATGTCGAGACCTTCGGCGCCTCCTATGCCCGCACCTGTGCCGAATGGCGCCGCCGCTTCCACGAGGCCGCGCCGCGGGTCGCCGCCATGGGCTTCGATCCGCGCTTCCGCCGGCTGTGGGACTATTACCTCGCCTACTGCGAGGCGGGGTTCCGTGCCGGCACCATCGATGTCGGGCTCTGGCGCTTCCGCCGGCCCGCACCGGCGGCCTGAGCGGAGGCAGCCTGCCATGAAGGTCGAGGATTTCGCCGGAAATGGCCCGGAGCTGCGGATCGAGCGCTACTTCGCCGGCCGCACCCATGCCTGGGGCCTGTTCGAGGACCGGTTCGGCACCTTGCGCCGCAGCTTCACCGTCGTCATCGACGGGCATTGGGACGGGCGGGAGCTGACGCTGGACGAACGCTTCGACTATGCGGACGGCGAGACCGACCGCCGGATCTGGCGCATCGTCAGGACCGGGGAGGGCCTGTATGAGGGGAGGGCCGACGATGTGATCGGCAAGGCGGTCGGCCGGTCGGCCGGCAATGCCCTGAACTGGACCTACGAGATGGCGCTGAAGGTCGGGGGCGGCCGTTGGCGCGTGCGGTTCGACGACTGGATGTGGCTGCAGCCGGGGGACGCGCTGATCAACCGCGCCAACGTCTATCGCTGGGGGGTGTGGATCGGCACCGTCAGCCTGTTCTTCCTGCCCGAAGGGCGGATGATCCAGCCGGGCGCCGTCAACGCGGCGGTGCCGCCCCCAGCCGCCGCCGAATGAGGCGCAGCGGAGCGCCCAGCACCGGCAGGCGCAGATAGACATGTTCGCCGGAATCCCAATGGTCGATGTGCTCGGCCACCCGGCCGTCGGGGGCCTGCCGCACCTCGCTGGTGCCGATGACGTCCATCCGGCCGATGCCGGTCACCGTCGCCTCGAACCGCCAGCGCAGGATCGCCAGATCGTCGGCGGGCAGCCGGTGCGTGACGGTGAAGCGCAAATCCCGGCAGCCGTTCAGCGTGTGGAGCAGCGCCGCGCGCACCGCGTCGCGCCCATGGGCATCGTTGAAGGGGTCGCGGAAGCGCACCTCCGGCACCGTCAGTCCGGTCAGCCGGTCGAGCGTGCCGTGGCTCAGCGTCTCGAAAAAAGCGACCCAGGCGTCGAGCCCGGCGCTTTTCGCATCGTCCATTGTGATCCCTGCCGTCATGTTTCCCGCCATCATGCCCCCGTCACCTTGCGGACCAGCGGGAAGTAGGCCCGATAGGGCAGCAGTCGCGCCAGCTTCAGCTTGCGCACGAAGCGTTTGGGGAAGCCGATCTCGAAACCGTTCTGCTCCAGCCCGTCGGCCAGTTCCCGCGCCGCGTCCTCCACCGGCATCAGGTCCGGCATGGCGAAGCCGTTGCGGGCGGTCAGCGGCGTATCGACGAAACCGGGGCAGACCAGCTGGAGCCGGATCCCGGCGCGGTCGCAGTCGGGTTTCAGCGATTCGCACAGGTTGATCAGCGCCGCCTTGGTCGGGCCATAGGCCGCGGCGGTCGGCAGTCCGCGGTATCCGGCGACGGAGGCCACCACGGCCACATGCCCGCGCCCGCGGGCGCGCATCCGCGGCAACAGCGCCTCCAGCCCATGGACGACGCCCATGTAGTTGACCTCCATCAGCCGGCGGGCGGTGTCGGCGGAGAAATCCTCCAGCGACATCGGCATGTGGGTGCCGGCATTCAGCACCGCCCGGTCGATCGGACCCAGCCAGCGTTCGATGGCGGCGACGGTTGCGGCGGTCGCCTTGCGGTCGGTGACGTCCAACGGGAAGATCCGCATGCGATCCGCCGACATTTGGGCGGTCGCGGCCAGTTCCTCGGCGTTGCGGGCGGACAGCGCCACCCGTTCGCCCGCGTTGGCGAGATGGATCGCCAGCGCCCGGCCGATGCCGCTGCTGGCGCCGGTGATCCAGGTCAATGGCAGTCCGCCATTGGGATCGCCCTCTTCGCCGCTTGCCTTGCCGTCCATGATGCGCTCCGTAGCTTTCCGCACTCACACCTACGCAGCCAGCGACTTGGCGGATCAGAGGCGGCGGCGGGAGCAATGGGGGGAGGAAACCGGCACAAGACCCATTCAGGGCCCGGAACCGTGTCTTTCGCGGCGGGCTTTTGCAACATCGCACCTGCTTTGGCAACCGCCCGCCGCCTTCCCACGTTCAAGCCATTGGGATCACGCAAGAGGTCGCCGGAAGCGGCCCCCTTCGTTCAGATTTCGACCAGCGGTTCGCGCTCGTAGGCAGCCCGAAGGATCTCGATGAAGGTCGGCGATAGGGGGACAGCGATGGAGCCCAGGGCGCTGACAGGAACGCCTGGCGTCCAGGAGTTCATAACCGCCGCGCCCTTCATTTCGATCGCACGAGCGAGACCGATCGGTTCCTCCCGCTGAGCGATGCCAAGCGCATCGAGGCGACGGCGAACGATCTGCATCGTAACACCGGCAAGGAGCGCTGCCTTTGGCCAAACCACTGCTTCGCCGTCCCAGAAGGCCAGGTTCCAGATGGTGGCTTCGCTCATATGTCCATGGGTGTCGATAAATGCCGCGTCGTCATACCCCTCTTTCACGGCCTGCCGGAGGTAGTGGGTCTTCGATGCTTCGCCGACATGTTTGATCGTCGGGAAGGGCCTCTCATGCTGGACGATGGCCAAGCGCAAAGGCCCGTCGGGACCATCGGATGGAGGTGCCGTGCGCACCAGAATGGCAGGATCGTCCTCTGCCCCTGTCGAGGTGAACTCCCCGTTGCTCGAGAACATCGTCGCCGTCAGGGATAGAGCCGAAGTCCCGGCATCGATCGCGCTTCGCAGACGTTCGCGCACCACCGCGTCGGGAAGAGCCTGACCGAAAAACTCATTCGACGCCGACCTCAACCTCGATAGGTGAAGATCGAGCCCGCGTACGGCGCCCTTTCGAACCTGCATGGCAGTAAAGTGCGCAAATCCTGCGAAGGCGAGAGAGGAGAGGTCCTCAGCTGTCGCCGGTCGCCCATTGATCTGGGTCCGAAAGTCGGGTTTGCCGGTCATCGTTACGCTCCCTTGGGTGTTTACAGTGTGGAGCGTCCTTCCTACAGTCTGACAGCACTGTCAGAGTCAAGGGCCTCGAATGAAGATCGGCGAACTTTCCCGGAAAACCGGCGTCAGCGTTCGAATGCTCCGCTATTATGAAGCTGAGGGGCTCCTGGCGCCGGTCCGCAGCCAAACGGGATATCGGGACTACGGCCCTTCCAGCGTCGATACGGTCGAGCGCATCCGTTTGCTCGGGAACGCTGGCATGACGTTGGCGACCATTCGGGATTTCCTGCCCTGTTCCCTTGATCGCAGGCATTCGTTCGAACCATGCGACGAATTGCAATCCAAGTTGCGCATGCAGATCGAGGCGATCGATGAGCAAAGCCGAAAACTATCGGAGAGCAGGAAGCTGCTGACCGAGCTTCTCGAAGCGTTCGAAGCGTCCAAACCCACCACAGCGCTGGTGTAAGGGCATCGATTCTCCGCTGCTACGTCGGCAAACCGCTGATCCGAACGAAAAGCGGACCATCGCGTTCCTGCCTGGGCTCCACCCCGAAACGCCGGAGATCCGGGAGGCAGATCGTCCGGCCCGCGTCTCCACCTCGGATTGCTCCTGGGGACTGCGCCCCCCTGCCGGCTCAACCTGGGGCGGCGCCCGATTGTTGCGTGGCGCCAGTTCATTTCAGCCTGTCCTGCTGGTTGATAATTTCGCGATTTCCCCGCGACAGGGCGGCAGTTTGGTGGTACTGGGACTTGTTCGCAGCATCGAATCTGTACCGTTTGCGGCCCTTGAACGGTTCGCGAGACAAACGGAGCGACGCCCAAGCAGTTTGAAATCCCCACAAAAAATGGCCCGATCGCGTGCGGCGGAGGTCGATTTTCCGTGCGAGTGCGACTCATTCGCACTATAACCGCGGTGGGGGCTTTGCTCTGGAGTGTCATCGGGTTTTAGCATCGCGCGTGCCGGACACGCGTCGAGGGGAGTTGGACCGCCATGCCGACATCGTTTCGCCACCGTCCTGTTCTGGCTGCCGTCCTTGCCGGCGCCGGGACGCTGATGGCCGGCGCCGCCGCCCGCGCGCAGGAGGCTGCCGCACCCGCCACCACCGCGCCGGCGGTGCAGGGTGCGGTGCCGCATGTGGCTCAGGGTGTGACGCAGGGCGTGGCTCCCGCCGCCCAGGGTGCTTCGGACGCGGCCGCCGCACTGGCCACTCTTCCGCACGACCTGTCGCCCTGGGGCATGTTCGTCGCCGCCAGCCCGGTGGTGCAGGCGGTGATGGTGGGTCTGGCTCTCGCCTCCGTCGTCACCTGGACCATCGCCATCGCCAAGGCGGTCGAGCTGTCCTCGGCCAAGCGCAAGGCGCGCGGCGCCCTGGCGATGCTGGAGGAGGCGCGGTCGCTGTCCCAGGCGGCGGAGCGGGTCGGCTTCAGCCAGGGCACGGCGGCGGCGCTGGTCCGCGCGGTGATCGCCGAGACCCATCTGTCGGCCGATGCGCCGTCGCGCGACGGGCTGATGGACCGCGCAGCCTCGCGGCTGGAGCGGATCGAGGCTGCGGCCGGACGGCGCATGGCGCGCGGCACCGGCATCCTTGCCACCATCGGGTCGACCGGGCCTTTCATCGGCCTGTTCGGTACGGTGTGGGGCATCATGACCAGCTTCATCGGCATCTCGAAGGCGCAGACCACCAACCTCGCCGTGGTGGCGCCGGGCATCGCCGAGGCGCTGCTGGCGACCGCCATCGGTCTCGTCGCCGCCATCCCGGCGGTGGTGGTCTACAACGCCTGCACCCGCGCCATCGGCGGCCACAAGGCCCAGCTGACCGACGCGTCGGCGGCGGTGCTGCGCCTGCTGAGCCGCGACATCGACCGCCATGCGCTGCCGCGGGCACAAGCCCATGCCGCGCAGGGCCACGGCAATTCCCGCGCGGCGGAGTAACGGCGATGGGTGCGCGCCTCGGCTCCGGAAACGACGACGAACTGACCGAAACGCATGAGATCAACGTCACGCCCTTCATCGACGTCGTTCTCGTCCTTCTGATCATCTTCATGGTGGCCGCACCGCTGGCGACGGTGGATGTGCCGGTGGACCTGCCGGCTTCCACGGCCATGCCGACGCCGCGGCCGGACAAGCCGCTGTTCCTGACCATCCAGGCCGACAAGACGCTGTCGCTGGGCGACACCCAGACCACCAGGGAGTCGCTGGGTGCGGCACTCGATGCCGCCACCCACGGCGACAAGAGCCAGCGCGTCTTCCTGCGCGCCGACAAGACGGTGGATTACGGTGCCCTGACCGAGGTGATGAACAGCCTGCGCGGCGCCGGCTATCTGAAGATCGGCCTCGTCGGCCTGGAAACGGCCCCCGCCCCATGAGTGCGGCCTCCGATTACGGTGCGGCGGACTGGTCCGCCGCCCTTTCCGACGACGGCAGCGAGCGGCCGGCCCGCGGCGTCGCCCGTTGGAGCGGCAGCCTGATGCTGGCGCTGGGCGTCCATGCCGCGGCCGGCGTCGCGATGGTGGCGTGGCATGTGCCGATCACGCCATCGGAAGCGGAACCGCCCGCCGTGCTGCTGGAACTGGCCCCGCTGCCGGTCGCGCCGCCCGAGCCGGCTCCGGCCATCGACATCCCCTTGCCGGAACCGATGCCCGAACCGGTCATCGAACCGCTTCCCGAACCGCCGCCGCCGGAACCGGAACCGGTGGTCGAGGAGCCGCCCCCGCCGCCGGAGCCGCCGCCCGTGGTCGAGCCGGAGGTTGTCCTGCCCAAGCCGCCGCCCGAACCGCCCAAGCCCAAGCCCGAGGTCAAGAAGGAGGCACCGAAGCCCCGGCCGGAGAAACCCAAGCCGGAGACGCCGAAGCCGGTGGCCCAGCCGGTCCAGCAGGCCCCAGTCGCCGCTCCGCCGGCCCCGGCCGTGGCACCCGTCCCGGCGGCCCCGGCGCCGTCAGCCGCCCCCAGCCGGGCGGTGCCGACCTGGCAGGGCCGCGTGCTCGGCCATCTGGAACGGCACAAGCGCTATCCGCGATCCGCCCAGGCCCGCCGGCAGGAAGGGGTTGCCCAGGTCCGCTTCACCATCGACCGCGAGGGGCGCGTCCTGTCGGTCCAACTCGACCGCAGTTCCGGCCACAGCGCGCTGGACGAGGAAACGGTGGAAATGGTCCGCCGCGCCTCCCCGCTGCCGGCCCCGCCGGAGGAGATGGCCCAGGACCGCATCGAACTGGTCGTTCCGGTCCAGTTCTTCATCCGATAGGCCTGCCGCCGGATCCGATCGGCAGGTCCCTCCCGGCGGCGGCGGACGCGGAGCGTGGAGAGTGTCGGCGACGATCTTCCCCGCCCGTCACCGCCGCGCCGGCACCGCGCGCTTCACCAGCCGGCGGTCCATGTCCGCACCGGTGACCGTCGGTTCACCCTGGCTGCGCATGACGAAGGCGAAGGTGTCCATCACCCGGTCCAGCACGATCTCCTGGTCGTCGGGGCGGCGGCTGACCGCCACCACCGCATAGCCGGCGGCACGGGCGACGGCCGGGTCGCCGCGCAGACCGCGCACGCCCCAGCCGGCCAGCGCGTCCTTGCAGCGGAACAGCTCGGCGGCGAAACCGCCCGCCGACTGGTTGCGGCCAACCACATAGGCGGCGGCGACCGCCAGCGGCGCCAGCAGCCCGTCCCAATCCAGGCAATCCTCCCGGCTGACCCAGACGCCGCCGACCGAGCAGGCGGCTGCCCCGATCGCCTCGCCGAGCCCGGCGCGGAAGGCGCGCAGCGAGCCCACCGCGTCGGCGGCCGGCATCGGCTCCACCCGTCGTCCGTCCGGCATCAACATCAGCCGGCCCGCCCATTCCGACGAGGGCGGCAGCTGTTCGGTCAGGCGCGCGAGCAGCGCCTCGCGGGCGGCGGCGAAGGGGACGACCTCGGACATCGGGGCCTGCGGCAATGGTGGGGAGGGGAGGGCGAGAAAAAGCCTGAGATGGTCCGAACTGTCAAGAGCAAGCCTGCGGTGCAGCAACCGAAAGCTGTGTCAAATGGGAATTGCTACAGTCAAACGGCGTGAAAGCGGTCTTCTCCAGAAAAAATGCGTCACATTGCATTTTTCCGCTTGCCAGGGTCCGTNGCGGGTTCAAGTCCCGTCACTCGCGCCATTCTCCTTTGTATCTCCTCAAATCGATATAGCGGATGATGGCGACTGCCCTGCCGGGCGGCTTCGCGCTATCATGCAGTCTTCGCCGTGTTCACGATGCGGCCGAAAGCGCCGGTTCCCTGTTGTCCGGAGTCCGCGCGCCGAACGGCCGCGCACAGCCGGGGAGGAACCGCTCATGCGTTTGTCAGGGAAAGTCGCCGTCGTCACCGGTGGCGGATCGGGCTTCGGCGAGGGCATCGCCCGACGCTTCGCCGCCGAAGGCGCCCGCGTCATCGTCGCCGACCTGGACGAGGCGGCGGCCGGCCGCGTCGCCGACAGCCTGGGTGAGACGGCGCTCGCCGTGCGCGCCGACGTGGCGGTGGGGGAGGATTACGAGGCCATCGTCTCCGCGGCGCTCGGCGCGTTCGGCCGGCTCGACATCCTGGTCAACAATGCCGGCTACACCCACCGCTACGGCTCGATGCTGGAAGTGGACGAGGCCACCTTCGACCGCATCTATGCCGTCAACGTGAAGTCGATCTACCACGGCGCCATCCATGCCGTGCCGGTGTTCCGCGCCCAGGGCGGCGGCGTGATCCTGAACATCGCCTCCACCGCCGGCCTGCGGCCGCGGCCGAACCTGACCTGGTACAACGGCTCCAAGGGAGCGGTCATCACCCTGACCAAGTCGATGGCGGCGGAACTGGCGCCCGACCGCATCCGCGTCTGCGCCATCGCACCCGTCGCCGGCGAGACCGGCATGCTGCACCGCTTCATGGGGCAGGACACGCCGGAACGCCGCGAGCAGTTCCTGCGCAGCATCCCGCTCGGCCGGCTGTCGACGCCCGACGACATCGCCAATTCGGCGCTCTACCTCTGTTCCGACGAGGCGGATTTCCTGACCGGCGTGTGTCTGGAGGTGGATGGCGGCCGGTGCGTCTGAGGGAATGGATTTTTTTGGGGCGTCACAGCCCCCCACCGACCCTTCCCTGCTGGGCGGGGTCGGGGCGGGGCCGGGGCAAGTGGCTTCCACAGGCAACACGCCGTCCCCCGGCTCCTCCTCCGCCTGAGCTTCAGCCACCGCCACCTCCTCCTCTGCCACCTTCTCCTCCCGCGTCCTGTCAGGCAGCACGGCGTCGAGCAGGCGGGCGATGTCGTCGGTGGGCAGCAGGGCGCCATAGCCGGGCGCGTTGTAGTCCCAGTCATAGTCGGCAAAGCCGCGGAAGCCGGCGATGGACGGATCGCTGGTCCAGGCCTTGCGCAGGGCTTGGCGGCGCAGTTCCTCCGGCACCTCCTTGCGCAGGAAGCCGGTGTAGTCGCTGCCGGCGTCCAGGCTGTCGAGCGGGGGCAGGTCGGATAGGTCCGGCGCCTCCTCCTCGGCCGGAGAAACGGCCGATACGTCCACCGGGACCGCGACCGGCGCGTCGTCCACCCCCTCCGGCCGCGGCACCTCGTCCGGCGCCTCCTCCGGCCGCGTCTTCCGCTTCAGCCGCGACCAGCGACCGAGGAAGCCTTCGTCCGTGCCAGCGGGGTCAGCCATGCCGCGGCCGCTCCGCCCCGCGGTGCCGGGCCAGGGCTTCGGTGTCGGCGCGGTCGCGCTTGCGCTTGTGGAAGGGGCGTTCGACATGATGCCGGGCGACGAAGCCGTCCATCCACAGCACCAGGGGGATCGGCAGAGCCAATGGCTCGATCACGTCGTCGCCGGCTTCGGCATGGGTGTCGATCTCGCCGGGGTCCACCGTGACGGCCAGCAGCCGCATCCCCGGCGTCGGGCCGCCCGGCCGCAGGATGACGTAGGCACAGGGCTTGCCGCCGTCGAGATTGTGCTTGTAGTTCTCCGCCTCGGTCGGGAACAGGGCGATCTCGGCGGTGCCGGCATAGTGGCGGCTCCAGTCCGGCCCCTCCGCCACCACGCTCCAGTCGGGCCGTTCCGGCTCGGGTGGGACCAGAAGGACCGGCTGCCAGCGCGCTTCGATCCAGGGGTTGTCGACACGCCGCCGCTCCACCACGACGCCGACCGTCCGCCGTTCGGCGCGGTCGGGCGGGGAGGCCGGGTGGGCTGCGGGCAAGTCGGAGGCTGACGGGAACCGGGTGGGCATGGACGGTGTTCCTGATGGGCTGGAGGCGGGCTCCGTCCCCGCTACAACGCTCCGGCGGGCGAATGGTGCCGCCGGCTCGCCAAAAGCCCCCGAACCTGAGCCCCCGAACCTGAGGAAGCGCCATGCGCAAGTCCGCCGCCGCCCTGCTGCTGTCCGTCCTTCTCGCCGGCCTGCCGCTCACCGCCATCGCCCAGCAGCCGGCCCGGCATGAACCAGCTCAGCAGCAACCCGCCCCGTCGATCGATTCCGGAGCGAAGGAGTCGGCGGGCGACGCGCTCGCCCGCGACAACGGCGTCCAGAAGAGCCAGGACCCGCTCCCCAGCCAGCAGGGCAACAAGCCGCCCAGTCCGTCCAGTTCCGCCGCCACAGGAAGCGGCGAACTTCAGCAGGCACTCGCCGATGTCCGCCGGGCGCCGCCCGACCTGAACGGCACCCCGGTCCCGCGGCCGAACCGGTGGGCGAGCGAACCCAACCAGATCAACGAGCCCACACGCTCGCAGAGTCCCTCCGACCTCACCAGCCGGGACGTGAAGTAGCGCCGGCTATCCCGAAACCCGGCGGGCGCGGACGCGGATCAGACCGCTGCCCTCCGGATCGGCGCGGTCCGGCTTCAGCATGGCGTCCAGCAGCCGGGCGTCGCTGGTCCAATAGGGCACATACCACAGCCGGTCGGGATCCATCACCAGCGCGCGCCGCGTTGCCGGATCGTAGGCGCCCAGCGGCGCGACGTGGCCGAGACCGACATCCCCGGTCAGCGTTCCCTGGTCGAAGGCCAGCAGGATGATGTCGTCGGCGCTGCGCTCGTTCTCGGTCAGGATGCGGCGCAGTTCCGTCAGCGTGGCCGGGGAGGCGTCGCGCGGGCGCCAGACCTCCACCTCCGCGTCGATGCCGTAGGCGGCGAGGCTGCGGCGGACATAGGCGATCAGTTCGCCGAAGGAAACGCCCTCGCCATCGTCGGCGGTGGCGGCGCGCCAATGATCGTCGTCCACGCGGTCGAGCAGTTGCCGCCCGGTCACCAACCGTTCCGACGCCAGGGCGGGCAGTCCGCGCAGCGCATTCAGCATCATCGTCACGCTGGCCAGCGAACAGGAGGCGCTGGTCGTCTGCGGCACGTAGAAGGGGCTGAGCGCCCAGTAATCCGGTGCCGGAGTGTTGCGCAGATAGTCGGCGGCACGGGTGATCGGCACCGCGTCGGGCCCGAATTTCGGCTTCTGGTCTTCCTGCGCCCAGGCCGGCACCGTGCCGGCGATGCACATCAGGAGGCCGGCCACCATCGCCGCCACCATCCCGCCTGCTGTTCCTGCGGTCCTGCTCATCTGCGTCATCAATGGAAACGGTCTCTGTCCGTCCGGTCTCGATCGGGACTCCGCATATGGTGCGCGGCAAGGCTGGAGCCAAGCCGGTGCAACAGCCCGCGCCGGAAACGCCTGTGGACGAACGCCGAAGGGCGGAGCCCACCGCTGCCCGACATCGTCGAACAGGACAGGATCCGCCCACTGCGAAGCTCGGCACACCGGAGGGATCGGCCCCCGGAGCCGCCGTGCGGGATCGGGCGATCAGACGCCGTCCCAGAACTGCTCCATCCCGGCCGCCGCCGTGCCGACGATACCCATCTTCGCCCAGGCCAGGTCATGGATGCCCATCGCGAAGGCCGGCGAGGACGCCTGCAGCGAGTAGTCGCCCCAGTAGGGGTTGGTGAACATCGGCTTGGCGCTGACGTCGCGGTCGCCATAGGTCGGCACGTTGTAGACCAGATTCTGGTCGATGACGAAGTCGTTGGCGCTCAGCAGTTCGATGTAGTCGTCGAGCGGCAGGGTCCCCATCACCACGTTCTTGGTGATCGTGTTGTTGTGCGGATCGCCGGCCGCGCCGTGCACCGGCTGCCATTCGATGCGGATGAAGTCCTCCTTGTTGCTGGCGATGACCGAGAAGTTGTTGGTCACCACGTTGTTGTCGCCGCCATGGATCTGTACCGAGGCCCAGTCGGCATCCCTGATGAAGTTGTCCTTGACGGTGACGCCGCCGGCCATGTCGTCCAGATAGATTCCGAAGCCCTTCTGGCCGAACATCCAGCTGTCCTGGGCGCTGGTGGCGAGGCCGTTGGCATGCTCGATCCGGTTGCCCTGGATGATCAGGCCGGTGTTGGTGCTGGAGCGGCCCAGGATCTCGATGGCGCCGCCGTCGGCGGTCTCCAGCCCGGTGTAGGAGACGTTGTTGTACTGGATGACGTTGTTGTGGTTGGCCGTGTTGGTGCTGCCGCCGTAATCCTTGAACGAGATGCCGTAGCGGGCGCTGTGGTCGATGTCGTTGTTGGAGATGATGTTGTTGTCGACGCCGGTCCCGAAGATGCCGGACACCGCCTTGCGCACTTCGCCGATGTTGCTGATGCTGTTGGCGTAGATGGTGTTGCCGTTGCTGCGGCCGTCCATCTCGATGCCGTTTTCCGCCAGATGGTTCAGCGTGTTGTGGGCGATCTGGTTGTTCGACGAGCCCGAGCTGAGCCGGATCGCCGTGCCGACATTCAGGAAGCTGTTGTCGCTGATGTGGTTGCCGTCGGCATTGGTCAGCAGCAGGGCGTCGCCGCCGGTGGTGGTGTTCTTGAAGGTCAGCCCGTCGATGGTGACGTCGCTGGCGCCGGTCAGCTTGATCAGCGTGCCGAGCCGCGGCACCTCCACGCCGGTCGAGGCGAAGCCGGAGCTGGCGGCCTTGTAGAGCAGCTTGCCGTCCGACGCGCGCCAGGCGAACTCGCCCGCCTGATCGACGTATGCGGCGTTGTTCAGCAGCTTGTAGGTGGTGCCTTCCGCAAACGGCAGCGATGCGCCGTTCTTCAGCTTGATGGTGCGGGTGGCGGCGTTGAAGCTCTCGATGCCGGTCAGCGTGTCGCCCAGCCGTTCTGCGTCCATCACCTGGATCATCGTGCCCGGCTGGATGTCGGCGGCGGTCACCTCGCTGCCGTGGGAGCGGATGTACCAGCCGCTGGGGCCGCCCGACGCCGCATCGGCGAAACGCCAGCCGCTGGTGACGTCGGCGGCGTCATAGGCGTATTTCTCGGCCAGATGCTGGCGCACGTCGCCGACGATCAGGTCGAGGCTGCTGGCGGTGCCGAGCTTGGCCGAATAGAGGCCGTTGCCCTCGCTGGTGAAGCCCTTCACCACCTCGCCGCCGCTCAGCACCGGCGTCTCGCCGGGATAGTTCTTGAAGCTGTGGCCGTTGTCGAGCGAGGTCAGCTCCAGCGTCTTGGTCAGGTGGTAGGTGCCCTCGCGGACATAGGTGGTGTCGATGGTCGAGCTGGCCCGCATGGCAGCCTGCGCCTTTTCCAGCGAGGCGAAGGGACCGTCGGTGCCGTCGGCGTTCGGGGCCGCCAGCTTGCCGGACCAGCTGTCCTTGCCGTTGGCGGCGACGTAGAAGGCCGGCTTGGTCGGCGGGGTCGGGACCGGATTCTGCGGGACGGGCGTGTCGCCGAACATCTCGGCACCGGCCTTGATGTTGAGGGCGCCGCCCCAATACAGCCCCTCCTGCCCCTTGACCACGTCCTTGCCGTCGACCGCACCCTTGTCGTAGGTGACGATGCTGTCGGTGACGGGGACGGTCTTGCCGTTGATGACCACCGACTTGACGAACAGGTTGCGGTCGACGCCGTTCACCGTGGCGTCGTTGTCGTACCAGACCTGGACCGTGTGGGCCTTGGTCGGATCGATGTCGGCGGTGAACTTGTAGCCCGCGGCGGTGGCCGACGCCTTGGCGTCGCCGATCACCTGCCCGTCGACCAGCAGCTTGAAATGCGCCGCCTGTCCGCCGGCCGAGGTGCCGTAGGCGTTGACGACGATGTCGACCGGCTTGGTGGGCGGCGGCGGCGGCGGCGGGACATAGGCGCCGCCGAAATACTCCTCCGGCACGCCGAAGGACAGGGCGCCGCCCCAGAACAGGCCTTCCTGGCCGGCGACCACGAACTTGCCGTCGACCGGTCCCTTGTCGTAGGAGGCCATCTCGGAGGTGGCGGAGATGGTCTTGCCGTCGATGTTGATCGACTTGACATAGAGGTTGCGGTCTACGCCGTTCACGGTCGCGTCATTGTCGTACCAGACCTGGATTTTGTGCGCTTCGTTGGGATCCACCTTGGCGGCGAAGGTGTAGTCGGTGGCCGAGGTCGCGTTGACCCAGGCGTCGCCCACCACCTCGCCGTCGACCAGCAGCTTGAAATGCGGGGCCTGGCCGCCGGCGCCGATGCCATAGGCCTTCACCTTGATGGTGGTGGTCATGGTCGCGGTGTCGCTGCCGGTGTCGACCGGCGCCGTCGAGAACAGCGTGGCGGGCAGCGCGACATTCAGCGCGCCCGGCCAGTACATTTCGCTCTGCCCGGCGATGACGTGCAGTCCGTCGATCTTGCCAGTGTCGTATTTCACCGAGGGATCGATGGCGAGGATGGTCTTGCCGTTCACCTCGAAGGACTTGACGAACAGGTTGCGGTCGACGCCGTTCACCGTGTCGTCGTTGTCGTAGACCAGTTGGAGGGCATGCGCCTTGTCGGCCGGTACGTTGGCGGTGAAGACATAGCGCGACTGGGTGGCGGAGGCGACGGTGGCGTCGCCGATGACCTTTCCATCGACAAGCAACTGAAAATGCGGCCATTTCCCGCCAGCCACGGTGCCCCAGGCATTGACCGCGAAGGTGACCTGGATCGTGCCGTCGGTGTTGGTGGTAGCCATTTTGGAACTCCGCTTTATGGGTATCGCCTTGTTCCGCAGGCTCGTCTGTCAGACTTAATCGGGTACTAACACTTATGGTTAGAAAATTATGAATGAGGCGGTTTCCCGTGGCATGAATGAGACAAAAAACGGACGGTTGTTTTTTTAGGCGAATCAGTGGGAAATGGAACTCCGCCATCCATGGCGGTCTGGCAGAAATTGATCGGCAAATTTTACCAGGTTGCCTCGGGCTTGAGGGTTTCTATTTGATGGAAGCCTTATGAATGAAGGATGCTTTACCGTTTTTGGGCGTCCCGACTTGTGAATGAAGGTTGTGAGCGTCGTCCGGATATCGCGCTTAAAGAATGGAACCGGACTCCCTGTTTCCGCGTCTAGCTTGGGCGTCCCTGCGGCGCATCGGCAGGGGGACGGACGGCATGGACGGCGGACTGAACGGCGGACTGGGCGGCAACGGAGAGGGCAGGGCCGCCGACGGCGGACGCATCGACCGCGTGCAGCTTGTCATTTCTCGCCCCTGGTGGTGATCGCGCTTCTGCTGTGGAGCTGGCTGTGGGGGGCGGCCGGCACCTTGCTGGCCGCCCCGATGGCGGTGCTGATCGCCATCACACTGAACCACGCCGACGCCCTGCGTCCCTTCGCCATCTTCATGAGCGACAAGACCGACCGCGAGCGCTTCGACGCCCATACCCATCCGGAATGAGGGGTGTGGTTTCCCCTCACCGCTTGGCGGGGACGGGACGGGCGGTGGAGATCAGGCTGACAGCCCCATGCGCTGAAGCGTGATGGCTGACGCTGTCTGCGCCAGGGCGTTGTCGACGAAGTCGTTGAGGAACACGACCAGTTGGTTCTTCAACAGGTTCTTGTTCACATTCGCCAACAGCCACGGATAGGTGGCGCTGTCGAAAAAGGCCTTGGTCGACATCAGCGGAGACGAGGCATTGCTTTGCGACAGGGCACAGGATGTAACCACTGCGGCACCGGTGGAGGTCGCCGTACCTTGAAGCTGAAGCACGGTATAATTGCTTCCGCTCTGGCCGGCGGCGGTCATCGCGGACAGGGCGGCAATGATGTTGCCGGGCTGGGTCGTCGCATAGGAATCGTCGTTATAGGAGTCGTATTTGGCAGCCTGCATCCAGTTCGAGATCTGATTCAAGAAGATCAGGCGCTTGTTGGCAGCAATCAGGGTGCCGTAGGTACTGGACAGATCGCCGGCGTCGCCGATGGCGATCTTCGACTGTGTCGATTGCTGCGCCGAGGACAGAATACCGGCAAGGGTCGCCTCGTCAGGCGTCATCGACGGGTCGTAGAAACCCTGGTTGTTGGCCGACACAACAACGATCTCCGATGGATTGGCGGCGAGCCAATTCAGGACGTCGTTGAGAAAGCTGGCGAACGGATAACCGGGGATCACGGTATGCTCATGGTAGATGCCGCCGTCGAAGGGCCGAATCTGAGGCGGCAGATAACCCGGACGGAAGTCGAAGTAACGGCACCCCATGTTGAGCATGGAAATAACGTTGTCCTTCTGCGTAACCGCCAGATTGGTGATCGCTGTCAGCGCCTGGCTTGCGGCGAGTTTGACGACTACACCGAACGCCGCCGATCCGAGAATGGAAAGGAGAGCGCTTGCCGCATTGCTGTTGGCAAGCAGGTTCCGTACGCATGTCAGATCGAAGGTTCCGGCATCATGGGCGCCGGGCAGGCAGAAGCTGCTGAAAGGCTGATCGGCGGCGGCTGGATTGGCCGTCACCAGCTGGCCCATCCAATTGAAAACCGGCGGCGTCAGATATGCGTAGGCTTGGTCCTGGTTGGTCAGATCGCCGAAGCCGGGCCCGGAATCGTAGAAACCATAAGAAAGGGCGAAGCCGGGAGCGCTCAGCGACGGCGTGGCCATCATTGTGGACAGGTTTCCGCCATCCATGTTTCCCGTGATTGGGTCAATGACTGCAAGCCCGCTGAAACCAGGAGCAGTGCCGACTGTTTGCCATCCAAAACTTCCATCGATGCCCGTGAATGCGAAGGAATAATTGACTTGCACATTGCCGGTCTGAAAGTTGGGGCTGGCCGTGAAAGACTTGCTCCAAGTCTGAGAATTCTTCAGATTGTCATACTCTGTTGCGGCAATTGATGCTGAAGGATTATTAACAAAGAAATAATAATCGACCCCTTTGCTTGGCATGACACCCTCCGGCAGAATGAACGGTTCGAAAATACTCCTAATGCGTGCTTTTTAATTATAGCTCACGCTTTTAAAGAGCGTTATAACGCAAATGACTCCTTTTGAGTCATTTGCGTTCAAAGGAAATCAATTAATAATGCAGGAACAACATCAAGATTACATCCATGTAAAACACATAAGTTGAATTATGGAAATATTGGTCTTAAACCCGCTTTCCAGAACGCACGAACGCCGCCCGCTCTCACGACCGGACGGCATTCGGAATCTGCCTGTGGAATTGGCTGGGGGTCAGGCCGCATCCTCGCTCAGCACGCCGCGGCGAATCTGGTCGAGTTCGATGGATTCGAACAGCGCCTTGAAGTTGCCCTCGCCGAAGCCCTCGTTGCCGATGCGCTGGATGATCTCGAAGAAGATCGGGCCGATGACGGTCTGGGTGAAGATCTGCAACAGCAGGCCCTGGCCCTCGGTCGGCGCGCCGTCGACCAGGATGCGGTTGGCGCGCAGGCGCTCCAGATCCTGGTTGTGGCCGGGAATGCGGGCGTCGATGCCCTCATAATAGGTGTCGGGCGTGTCCTGGAAGGGAGTGCCCAGGCCGCGCATCGTCTCCACGGTGTGGACGATGTCATTGGTGCCCAGCGCGACGTGCTGGATGCCTTCGCCCTTGTAGTCGCGCAGATATTCGACGATCTGCGACTTGTTGTCGGCGGATTCGTTGATCGGGATGCGGATCTTGCCGCAGGGGCTGGTCATCGCCTTCGAGCGCAGGCCGGTCAGCTTGCCCTCGATGTCGAAGTAACGGATTTCGCGGAAGCCGAACAGGCGGGTGTAGAACTCGGCCCACTCCTCCATCCGCCCGGTGTGGACGTTGTGGGTCAGATGGTCGATGTAGGTCAGGCCGGCGCCCTGCGGATGCTGGTCCACCCCCGGCAACGGCACGAAATCGACCTCATAGATGTTGCCGCGGTCGGCATAGCGGTCGACGAGGTAGATCAGTGAATCGCCGATGCCCTTGATGGCAGGAATGTTCAGCTCCATCGCGCCGACCCGGTTCTCGACGCCCCAGGCGCCGAGGTCGACGGCGCGGCGGTAGGCGAAGGCGGCGTCGGCGACGCGGAAGGCGATGGCGCAGATCGACGGGCCGTGCTGGGCGGCGAAATTGCGCGGGAAGCCCGACGGCTCGGCATTGACGATGAAGTTCACGTCGCCCTGCCGGTAGAGCGTCACGTCCTTGGACCGGTGGCGGGCGATTGCCGAGAAACCCAGCTGCTCGAACAGGCGACCCAGCGCCACGGTGTCCGGCGCGGTGAATTCGATGAACTCGAACCCATCGGTCTTCATCGGGTTTTCCCACATGTCGGCCATGATCGCCTCTCCCTTTGATTGCTCTGCGATCAGCATGCCGGATTGTCCGTGGAAAGAGCTTTCAAAGTGGGGCGGGCACACCTATGATCTTGGCAGGATTTTTCGAAATGACATTTTATATCGGAGAGTTTAACCGGTGCCCGCCGCTCTATCGGAAATCGACGTCAAAATCCTGATCGCCCTGCAGGAGGACTCGCGCCTGACGGTGCAGGAACTGGCCGACCGGGTCGGCACCTCGCCGTCATCCTGCTGGCGCCGTCTGAAGTCGCTGGAGGAAACCGGGGTGATCCGCCGCTACACGGCGCTGGTCGATCCCAAGGCGGCGTCGGTCGGCGAATGCGTCTTCGCCCATGTCACTCTGGACCGCCATTCCGCGGAGACCGCCGCCATCTTCATCGACACGGTGCGCAAAAGGCCGGAGGTTCTGGAATGCTATGCGGTGTCGGGCGACGCCGACTATCTGCTGCGGGTCGCGGTGCGGGCCATCGCCGACTACAACCGTTTTCTGGAGGAGTTCGTCTTTCAGCTGCCCTTCCAGGTCCGCATCCGCTCCAACTTCGCCCTGAAGGAAATCAAGTTCGAGACGGCGCTGCCGCTGGGGGGCGGGGCGTAGCGCCCCCACCCTGCTTCGCGCCCTACCCCGCCACGCGGCGCTTGGCCGGCACGGCAGCGGCGGCGGTCGCGGGATGCGGTCCGGCGATGCGGTCCAGCAGCAGGTCCAGGCCGATGCGGCTGGTCTCGTAGGCGACCCGCGCGCGGGTCAGCGTCTGGGCGGACGCGGCGGCGAGCGCCTCGCGGTCGTCGGCCCAGGCCGCCAGGATCGGCAGCGCCGCCTTCACGAAATCGGCATTCTGCGGCACCAGCCCGTCGGCCGGGATGTCGGAGCCGATGCAGCCGCGCTCATAGGCCAGCACCGGCACACCGGCCGCCATCGCCTCGAACAGGACCAGCGGCTGAGCCTCGTTCCGGTAGCGGGTCGGGAAGACGAAGACATCGATGTCGCGGTAGAAGGCATCCTTGGCCTCGCCATGGACCGGGCCGTGATACTCGACCGCCCCGTCGAAGGCCATCAGCCCGGCGGCGATCATCGCATTGTCCTTCGGCTTCAGCCCCGGACCGGCCAGCACCAGCTTCGCGTCCACCCCGTCCAGTTGCAGGGCGCGCAGCAGCGCGAACAGCGTGTCCAGCCCCTTCTCGCTGCACAGGTTCGACAGATGGCCGATGCGGAGGGGACCGTCGCGCCGCGGACGCGGGGCGGCGTCGGGGGTGGAGAAGATGGCGTTGGACATGGTCATGCAGCTGCGCGCCGCCGGATAGATCGACTGGAAGCGCAGCTGCATCGCCGGGCACAGCAGCACATGGGTGCAGTCCGTCCCGGCGACCCTGGTCAGCAGCCGCATCCGCCATGTCGGTTTGCTGATGGTGGCGAAGGAATGATGGTGCAGCACACGCTCATAGCCGAACAGGCGCGCGGTGCCGGCGAGCGCGGCGGTATAGAGCGCCCCCCAGCCGGAATCGACCGGCATGTAGAAGCGCCGGTCGGCCTTCCCCACTCCGGCGGTGAGCCGGCCCATGGCGCCGAACACCCGCGTCATCTTGCGGAGATGATAGAGGGCGCCGCCGCCGTTCCAACCGGGCGACAGGTCGGCGACCTCCACGCGGCTGCGCCCCCGCATGCGGTCCTGCAGACGCTCCAGCACCAGGGCCGTCACCCGGCTCATCCCATCCACCGGCGGCGGCAGGCGCCCGGAGACGACCACATGGGTGCGCGCGTTCCGTTCCATCGTCAACTCCCGGTCAGGGCCGCTCCGGCGGACCGGCCATGCTGGCCACCCTCCGGGTCGGCGGAATAGTCGGACACATAGTCCCTGTCCGCGCTGCGCTCCGCCTTCGGGCCGCCCAGCGCCACCACGGCCTTCTCCACCGACCGGGCGAAGAAGCTGGCATCGGCCAAGGCCTGGAAGGGCCGCCCGTTCAGGCTCAGGCGGCGCCATTCCTCCTCGTCTCCCGCGACCGACAGCATGTAGCGCGCCAGCCCCTCGGGGTTGTCCGGCTCCACGATGTGGCCGTTCAGCCCGCTGCGGATCAGCACGTCGCGGGCGCCGCACTGGTCGGACAGGATGGTCGGAACCCCCATGGCCAATGCCTCGTTCACCACCAGGCCGAACTGCTCCTCCAAGGACGGCAGCAGCAGGCACAGCGTGGACCCCAGCGTTTCCGCGATCCCCTTCTCCTGCAGGAAACCGCGGAAGACGATCGATCCGTCCAGCCCGCGCCGCGTCACCTCGGCCCGCAGGTCCGGCTCCAGCGGACCGGATCCGCAGAGGTGGAGCGGTCGGGCGGCGGGACCGGCCAGCCGCCGGTAAATGTCGTAGGCTTCGACCGCCCGGAACAAGTTCTTCTTCGGGACGAAGCGCGCGATGATGGTGAAGTGGCGGTCGGCGAAGGGTACTCCGCCAGGGGCCGGCTCCATCCCGGACAGTCGGCGGATGCGGTCCAACGACAGCGTGTCGTACCCGATGTAGAGCCGGTCCTTCGGAAGTCCCAGCAGACGGAAGTAATCCACCGTGCGGTGGCTTCCGCCGATCCCCGCCTGATAGGGGGAGTAGAAGACGCTCTTGACCATCTCCCGCCACAGGATGCGCGGCTTGTCGTCATACTTGGACGCGTTCATGTTGATGACCTTGCGCCCCATCAACCGCATGGTCAGGGCAAGCGCGAAGACGTCCGGATCCTCGTAATGGCACAGGAAGACGAAACGCGCGTCGGCGCGCCGGCATTCGCGCAGCAGGGCGCGGTAGACCGCGGCCTTCGACAGGTCGGCCTTCGATTGGCCGGGGAACAGGGTGATCTTGCGGAAATTCTGCCCGGTTCCGGTCGAATCCCAGGCGTAGGTATGCGATTTCGACCCGACCTCCAGCCCGACCACGTCATAGACATGGCCCAGCCGGTGGCCGACGGCCTCCAGCCGGTCCATGTGGTAGGGGCCGAACATCTCCCAACTGAAGACCAGCACGGGCTTCTTCATGCTGCCTCTCCCAACAGAAGGCGGGCGTAGCGGTCGAGCGCCACCGCGCGGGTGGCATTGGCCTCCACCCAGGCACGGCCGCGGCGTCCCATCGCGGTGGCGCGGGCAGGGTCGGACAGCAGCGCCGCCACCGCCTCCGCCATCGCGCGCGGCTCCTCCGGCGGGGTGCACAGGAAGGCGCCGACCTGCGCCTCCAGCGTGGCAAGCGCCGACCCCGGCAGGCAGGTGCTGACGAAGGGCCGGCCGGCGGCGAGGATGGTCACCGCCTTGCCGGGCATGGCGAAGGCCGCGCCCTCGGGCCGCTGGGGCACGAGATGGACGTCGCCCTCCGCCATCGCCTCGTTGAGCTGGTCCTTGGGCGCCAGCGGCTGGAAGATCACGTTGCCGAGCCCCATGGTGCGGGCGCGCGACTTGAGCTCCTCCTCAAGGCCACCCTGCCCGCGCATCTTGATGCGGGCCTGCGGCATCAGCTCCGCGAGATGGCCGGCCATGTCCAGCACCTGCTCCAGCCCCTGCTTGCGGGCGAAGGCGCCGCTGTAGAGCGCCGTCGGCGGCTGGTCGGGGCGCGGCAGCGGGTGGACGGCGTCGGCATCGACATGGGGCGGGATCACATGGATCGGCTTGGTGACGCCCAGCTCCTCCAGCACGCCGCGCATCGGCTCCGACAGGACGACGATGGCATCGGCGCGGTTCAGCGCCGTGCGCTCCATGGCGCGGATCGCCCTGACCGCCGCCTTGCCGCCCATGCCGAGCGCGCCGGCAAGGCCGGACTGGATGTCGTGGACGATGGCGACATGGCGGCCGCCCGGCGTGGTCAGGCGGTCGGCGACGGCCACCGACAGGATCGACGGGCAGAGCGACAGCACCGCGTGGTGCCGCCCGACCCGGCCGCGGGCGAGTGCGGCGGCGAAGCCGGCATGCAGCACGCCCTCGTGGATCAGGCGGGCCTTCATGCCGCCGCCGGCCGGCGGGATGGTGGGCAGGCGCTCGATCAGCACCCCGTCCACCGTCCTGCTGTCCTGCGACCCGTCGGCATAGCCGTCATAGACCGTGTTGCCGGGATAGTTGGGCCGCGCGGTCAGCACGGTCGTCTCCGCCCCGGCCGCCGCGAAGGCGGTCGCGAGGTCGGTCATCATCGGCGCGCTGCCGGCCGGCTCCGGCCAATAGCTCTGCGCCACCAGCAGCAGCTCCTCCGGCACGGGCACGTCCGACAGGGAAAGCGAGCTGGGAGAGGCCTTGGAGGCTGGCCGGTCGGTGACCGGCTCCCGCAGATGGATGGAATCGTCCGGCATCGGGGCTTTACTCCGCAGCCTGCTTGGAAGCTTGGCGACGGTTCGGAGCGGCGTTCTCCAGGAACCAGTCGTAGGTGCGGCGCAGCCCCTCCTGCAGCGACACCTTGGGGCGCCAGCCGGTGGCGAACAGGCGCGACACGTCCATCAGCTTGCGCGGGTGGCCGTCGGGCTTGCTCAGATCGTGGGTCAGCGTGCCGGTGTAGCCGACGGTGTCGCGGATCAATGCTGCGAGATCGGCGATGGCGATGTCGTCGCCGGGGCCGACATTGATGATCTCCTCGCTCTCGTACCGGTCCATCAGATGCAGGCAGGCATCCGCCATGTCGTCGACATAGAGGAACTCGCGCCGAGGCGTGCCGGTGCCCCACAGCGTGACGGTCTGGTCGCCGGCCAGCTTGGCGTCATGGAAGCGGCGGATCATGCCGGGCAGCGCGTGGGAGGTTTCGGGATCGAAATGGTCGCCGGGGCCGTAAAGGTTGGACGGCATGGCGCAGATGGCGTTGAAACCGTACTGGCGCCGGTAGGCCTGGCACATGGTGATGCCGGCGATCTTGGCGACGGCGTAGGGCTTGTTGCTCGGCTCCATCGGGCCGGACAGCAGCGCCTCCTCCTTGATCGGCTGTTCCGCATGCTTCGGGTAGAGGCAGGAGGAGCCGAGGAAGAGGAGCTTCTTCACGCCGGCGCGCCATGCGGCGTCGATGACGTTGGACTGGATCAGCAGGTTGTCGCGGATGAAGTCGCCGCCGAAGCGGTCGTTGGCGAGGATGCCGCCCACCTTCGCCGCGGCCAGGATCACATGCTCGATCCCCTCGCGGTCGAAGAAGGCGCGCACCGCCGCCTGGTCGGTCAGGTCGAGCTGCGACCGGTCGCGGATCACGAGGTCGGTGTGCCCGGCCTCGGTCAGCCGCCGCAGAATGGCGGACCCGACGAGTCCCCGGTGGCCGGCGACGAAGATACGGCTGTTGCGGTCCATGCGGGCCGTCTCCTNCCTCGAAGAGGGGGAGGGTTAGGGAGGGGGCAGAGAACTGGAGGGGTCTAACGCCCCCCCTACTCCGCCGCCTGCCCTATGCGCCCCAGATCCGCCCGTGCGCGCTCGGCATACCACTCCACCACGCCCGGCAGGCCGGCGGAGAGCGGGATGCGCGGGGTGAAGCCCAGTGCGGTCAGCCTGGCGATGTCGGGGCTGCGGCGGTCGGTGCCGCCGGGAGCCGCAGGACCGGGCATCACCTGGGCCTCGCGGCCGAGGCAGGCGACCGTCTGGCGGGCGAGGTCGGCGATGGTGACCTCCTCCGGGTTGCCGACATGGTAGATGCCGAGATGCTCGCCCTTGTCGACCACCGTCACGATGCCGTCGATGGCGTCGTCGATGTGGACGAAGGCGCGGGTCTGGCGGCCGTCGCCCTGGATCTGGAAGGGCACCGGCCCGTTCGGATGGCCGGCGATGGCCTCCACCGCGCGGCGGGAGAATTCCGGCACCACATGCTCCCAGCCCATGTCGGCGCCATAGACGTTGTGCGGACGGAAGATCGCCACGCGGTCGAAGCCGCTGCGGCCCCAATTGACCGCCAGCAGTTCCGAGATCAGCTTGGAGCCGCCATAGCTGTAGCGGGCGTTCAGCACGTCCGGCACCACCAGCGGCACATCCTCCGGCGTCGGCACCATCGGCGGGGTCTGGTAGGCCTCCGAGGAGGAGGCGACGACCAGATCCCCCACGCCGTCGGCGCGGCAGGCGTCCAGCACGTTCAGGATGCCGCGCACGCCGACGTCCAGCACCACCTCCGGCTTCTCGTAGAAATGCCTGGTGCCGTTGACGGCGGCCAGATGCAGCACGCCGTCGACCCCCCGCACCGCCCCGCGCACGGCGTCGGCGTCGCGGATGTCGCCCTGGACGAACTCCACGTCGTCCAGCACGCCGGCCAGCCGCCCGGTATGCCCGCGCGAGTTGTCGTCCAGCACGCGGACGCGATGGCCGTCACGGACCAGACGCTGGACCAGGGCGGCGCCGATGAAGCCGCTGCCGCCGGTGACGAGATAATGTTTCATGTCGGTTCGATTCCTCTTCAGGCCCGGATTCCGTCAGGCCACATGCGCGTAGCGGGCTGCGCCATGGCTGCCGAGCGCCACGTAGGCGGTGCCGTCCGGCAGATCGACATCGCGGCTGTTGAAGTTGTTCCAGAAGTCGTAGATCACGCCCGGACGGTCCATCCGCTGGGCCAGATCCGGCAGCGGCATCGAGGTGAAGACCGGGTGGTTGTTCAGGATCACCGCCAGATTGGCGCCGGACACCGCCTCGGCCATGTTGGCCGCCGGCTCCAGCCCGAAGGAGCGGATGTCGTCGGGCCGCACCACCGCGTCGAAGCCGCGCAGGCGGGCGGTGGGGAAGCGCTGGCGCAGCTCCTCCAGCACCGGCTTGGCCATGGTGCCGCGCAGATCGTCGGTCGCCGGACGGCCCTTGAAGGCGAGGCCCATCAGGCTGATGGTCGGCACCTGCGGGAAGCCCTGCATCGAATTGGCGAGCTTGCCGAGGAAATCGGCGACCTCGACCGGCTGGCTTTCGTTGACCAGACGGCCGGCGGCGGTGATCGCCATCTCGACACCGACCTCGCGCGCCGCCTCGATCAGGATGTGGGGGTCCTTCTCCAGGCAGGGACCGCCGACCGGGCCGGGCAGCGGCAGGTTGGTGCGCGGATAGCCCAGCTTGCCGGCGCGCGCCACCTCGACCGCCGAGATCTCCATGGCGTTGCACAGCTTGGCGATCTCGTTGGAGAAGGCGAAGGTGACGTCGCGGTAGGTGTTGTCGACCAGCTTGATCAGCTCCGCCGTCTCCAGGGTGGAGACCTTGACGGTGGTCGGCGTCAGGATGCCGAAGATCTGCGCCGCGCGGGTGGCGACGTCCAGGCTCTCCGCCCCGATGATCTGCGGCAGCTGGTTCAGCTCCAGCAGCGCCTGCCCTTCCAGCGTGCGTTCCGGGCAGAAGGCGATGTCGAACTGCTTGCCGGTGGCGCGCAGGATCGGCGCCACGATGTTGCGGGTGGTGCCCAGCTTCACGGTGGAGCGCAGGATGACCAGATCGCCGTCATGCAGGCAGCTGGCGACCTGACGGGTCGCCGCCTCGATCATGTCGGTGCGGACCCGGCCGTCCTTGCCGAGCGGCGTACCGACCGTGATGATGAAGACGCTGGCCTTGCTGCAATCCTGCTGGTTGCGGCTGAAGGTGAAGCGGCCGCGTGCGATGACGTGGCGCAGCTTCTCCGTCAGGCCCGGCTCGTGGAAATGCGGGTTGCCCTGGCCGAGCTTGTCGAGCACGTCCTGCCGCACCTCGACTCCATGCACCTGGAAGCCGGCGTCCGCCATCGCCACCGCCAGCGTCAGGCCGACATAGCCGAGCCCGAGGACGCAGACGTTACGATCGGAAAAAGTCTTGGGAAGCATCGTCGCTCCTGCCGTTTGCTGAGCCCCCGCCACCGGCGGCGGGGCCTTGGAGTTTGGAGACGCCCCGACTGCCCTGCCCTGTCTCCAAGGATGCAGACGGAGAAACCTCGAAATTCGAAATTGTTTTCTTGTTGTGACTTCGCCGTGACGATGAAGTACCTCGTTACCGGCGTTGTGCAGCGCGAAGTGTTTCAGAAATCGCCATCAGATGAAAAGACCATGATTGCAGATCACAGCCGTATTAATGGTACTAACCCCCGCCGCGCGCGAATGAATGCTTGGAGGCACCAACAGAGACGTTCGAAAGTGGTGCAATAGGCACTTTCCATTCCAGCGTCCGAAAAGCGAAGGCCGGCATTGCAAACTTGTCGGGTTCGATCGCCGGAGCGGACAACCGGACCGTCACGCCCCCCTCCCTCATGCCGTGGCGCTGGTCAGCCGGCGCAGCCTCTTCGGGCGCACCAGACCGGTCAGGACCGACACCAGCGCATAGACCGCGACCATTGCCGCGCTGCCGGCGGCGAAATGCACCAGCGCCGGCATGCGGTCGAAGAACGGAGCGCCGACATGGGCCAGGGCGAAGGCCGTCGCAATGGCGGCACCGGCGCACAGCATCGCCCGCGCGGCGATACCGGCATACAGTTCGCCGACCGCCCGACGATGGATCCAGGCGATGGCGACGGTGGCGGCCAGTTCCGCGGTGAAGGTTGCCATCGCCGCGCCCTCGATGCCGTAGCGGGGGATCCACCAGATGTTCAGCAGGGCGTTCAGCGCGCCGCCCGACAGCATGGCGACCATGTAGCCGGTCTGCCGGTGCCACACGAGCAGCGGATTGCCCAGGATCATGTTGGCGTAGACCACCGCCGAGGCCAGCATCAGCAGCCGCAGCGCCAGCGTCGCCGGGGCGTAGGCGTCGCCGAACAGCGTGCCGAGGATGGACGGCGCCAGGGCGAAGCCACCGGCGATGACCAGCCCGCCGACCGCCAGCATGACCCCGGCATAGGCCCGCATCCGGTCGCGCATCGGCCCGATCTCGCCATAGGAAGCGGCCAGCTGCGGCAGGAAGGCGTTCATGACGATGTTGCCGACCAGATTGGCCAGGGTCTGGATCTTCACCGCCGCGCTGTACCAGCCGACCTCGGTGTGCGGAGCCAGGAAGCCCAGCATCACCACGTCGAGATGGGTGAAGATCGCCCAGGCGAAGACGCCGACCGCCATCGGCGCCGCCGCCGTCAGGATCTCGCGCCACACTGTCAGATCGATCCTCGGACGCAGCCTGCCGAAATCGCGGCGGAAACGGCCGATCATGATCAGCGCGTTGACGGTGATGGATCCGCCGGTGATGGCGGCCGCGGTGATGGCGTCCTCAGGGCCACGCACCAGGAGGAAGACGAGAAGCATGGAGCCGATCGAGGTCCCGATCTCCCGCGTGGCGATCACCCCCATCTTCTCCGTCGCCTGGTAAACAAAGTCGAGCACCAGGGCGTTCCCGAGCAACTGGACCGCCTGCACCAGAAGAACCGCCTTCACCTCCATCGGCTTGTCCAGCGACAGGATGAAGACTGCGTAGACGGCCCCCACGACCAGGGCCAGCACGGTGCGCAGCGTCAGCACATGCTCCGACAGTTCCGCTGCCCGGTCGCGATGGTCGTTCCGATCGCGGTCGCGCGCGATCTCGCGGATGGCGTAGGTGGACAGCCCCATGTTCACGAACAGGGCCGCATAGGCCATGAGCGACGTGCCGAACCCCAGAACGCCGAAGCTGTCCGGCCCCAGCACCCGCGCGGTCCAGGCGGCGGTGACCAGCCCGCTCGC
Source organism: Azospirillum humicireducens (assembly GCF_001639105.2). Classification (NCBI taxonomy): domain Bacteria; kingdom Pseudomonadati; phylum Pseudomonadota; class Alphaproteobacteria; order Rhodospirillales; family Azospirillaceae; genus Azospirillum; species Azospirillum humicireducens. The sequence continues at coordinate 578,638 of NZ_CP028906.1, read as the reverse complement.
CATCGTCGCCGCCTTCGCGGCGGCAAGGGCGCGGATGTTCCGGAAGATGCGGTGGCCAGCGGACATTCACAGGCTCTTTTGTGGTGGAAACACTTTTCGAGACGCAAGGCGGAACGGCCTCTCCCGCTCTCGGTCGGCCGATCGGACCGGCCTTCGACCGGCCGAGGGGCGGTCCGATTGCGGGAGAGGGGGCGTTCCTCAGTTCGCGTAGTAGCGGCGGTAGCCGTGATACCGGCCGCTGTCGGGGAACTCGTACTGGGCATGGCGCCGGGTATCGACCTGACTGAACAGGACGCCCACCACCTCGCCGCCGGCCTCGACCACTTCCTTCAGGCCGGCCATGGCGGTGCCGCGCTTGGTCAGGCCCCAGCGGACGATGAAGACGGTCTGGTCGGCGAGAGCCGCCAGCAGCTTGCCCTCCGACACCGCCAGGACCGGCGGCGAATCCAGCACCACGCGGTCGTAATTGACGGACAGGCGCGACAGCAGCTGGTGCATGCCGGACGAGCCCAGGGCATCCTGCGGCAGCGACCTGCCATGGCCGGCGGAGATGACGTGCAGGCCGGTGCGCGGATCGACCTGGATCGCGTCCTCCAGCGCCGCGGTGCCGGCCAGCACCTCCGACAGGCCAAGGGTGTTGGCCATGCCCAGCATCTCGTGCAGGCACTTCCGCCGGAGGTCGCAGTCGACCAGGATCGTCCGCTGGCCGGCGTTCGCGCAGGTGCGGGCGAAGGCCGCGGCGACCGAGCTCTTGCCCTCGCCCGGAACCGACGAGCTGAACAGGATCACCCGGTGCCGCCCGTCCGGATTGGCCAGCAGCAGCGAGGTGCGCAGGTTCTGCATCGATTCCGCAAAGGCGGAGACCGGCTTGTCGACCACATAGCTGGCGGGCGACCCGCCGAAGCGCGGAATGCGCGGCACGATGCCCAGGCTGCGCACGCCGGTCGCCAGCTCGAACTGGTGCGGGCTGCGGAAACCGCCGTCGGCCCGTTCGCGCAGCATGGCAAGAAGCACGCCCAGCGTGCCCGACGCCACCAGCGCCAGCAGCACGATCAGCTTGCGGTTGGGTTGCGACGGGTCGAGCGGGATCGACGCCTCCGACACCACGCGGGCATCGGGCTGGCGCATGTCGGTCTGTGCCGCGATCTGCTGCGAGCGGGTCAGCAGCGACTCGTACATCGCCTGCGCGGTGGTGGCGTCGCGTTCCAGGGTGCGCAGGCCGACGGTCGCCTGCTGCTGTTCGTTCTGCTTGGCCTCGGCCTGATCCAGGCTGGCCTTCAGCCCTTGCTCGCGGCCCTTCGCCAGTTCCACCTCGTTGCTGAGGTTGGAGACGATCTTGCCGACATCGGACTTGATCTGGCCTTGCAGGTCGCGCAGCTGGCTCTGCAGGGCCTGCAGCATCGGGTGCCTGTTGCCGTAGCGGTTGGTGGCGTCGGCGATCTGCCGCTGCAGATCGACCTCGCGCTCGCGGAGCGCCTGGATCAGCGGGGATCCCAGCACGTCGCCGACCGCAGAGGCGCCGCGCGGCGAATTGGCCATCGCGGTGACGTCGCGCAGCTTGGTCTCGGCCTCCTGCCGCTTGGTGCGGGCCAGGATATAGTCGGCGTTCAGCTGGCTCAGCTGCTGGCCGACCACGGTGCTTTCATTGACCGACGAGGTGGTCAGGCCATGCTGGGTCCGGTACTTCTCCACCGCGTCGCCGGTTGTCTGCGCTTCCCGCCGCAGGTCGGCCAGCCGTTCCTCCAGCCATTGGGTGGCGCGCTTGGACGCCTTGAACTTCTCGTCGAGCTGATCGACCAGATAGAGGTCGGCCATGGTGTTGGCGATCAGCGAGGCCTTGCGCGGGTCCTCGCTGTCGAAGCTGACGGCGATGACGTAGGAGCGTCCCTGCGGCCGGACCGACGTGTTGTCGAGCACCTCGTTGACCACCGAGGTCAGATGGTTGCGCTCGATCTCCTCGGGCGACAGCGGCACGGCGCCGGTCTGCTTCCAGCTGTCGGGAATCCAGTTGCGCGGGTTCAGCGCCGCCACCCATCCCGGCGGCGGCGGCCGCAGCGAGGCGTTGAATTCCGGATCGTTCATCAGCTTGAGTTTCGCCACCACCTTCTCGGCGAAGGCCGGCGACTTCAGGATCGCGACCTCGCTCTGCAGGGCGCTGATGTCGGGCGTCATGTCGGAGACCACGCCTTCGAAATTGAGGACGGTGTTCTTGCGGTGCTCGACCATGATCAGGGTCTCGGCCGTGTAGAGCGGCGTCATCCGGAACGCGGCAAGCACCGCCAGTCCGGTGCCGACCACGATCACCGTGCCGATCAGCAGCTTGTGCCGCCGCAGCAGCCCGGTGGTCCGGCGCACCGCGCTGGCGGCGCTGGCCGACAGATCGTAGGAGATACCGGGGGAGACGGAACCTGGACCCCGCCGAGACTCAGGGTTATTGCGTCGGGGTTGTTCCTGAAGTTCCTGGGTGGCCAAGGGGTCCTCCTCGCGTAACGACCGAATGCGCGGCCATAGGACCGTCCGATTGTCCGATCCGCCTCTTCGGACAGCGGCTGCTGTCCGGCGGGCAGGCTCGGCGGTTCGTCCGATTGGCTGAAACGCAGTGTTAGTCCAGCCGTTGCATCGGCCATCCAGTGCATGCGGCGAGCAATGGGCGCGCAGTGGGTAGCCTTCCTGACCCTGTTGCGCTGCGGTATGGACCGCAGGGACGGGGCGGAGGATAATGGGGGGTACTCGGAAGGACAGGGTCCATGACGAACGAACGGGCGGGCGAACGGGCAGGCTGGGCCGCGCTGATCCCCACGCTCTTCCCCAGGCTGGCAGGGCTCGAACCGGACCAGGCCGCCTTTCTTGGCAACGCCGGCCGGCGGGTGAACGTTCCGCGCGGAACCGTGCTGTTCCGTGCCGGCGACCGGTGTCACACCTTCATGATGGTGCTGGATGGCACCGTCCGGGTGCAGATGGCGTCGGAAACCGGGCGGGAGATCGTTCTGTACCGCGTCTCCCGCGGCGAGACCTGCATCGTCACCACCGCTTGCCTGCTGACCGACAATCCCTACAGCGCCGAGGCGGTTGCCGAAACCGACATCGACGCGGTGGCGGTGGCGGCCGGCCCATTTCACGATCTGGTGGCCCGCTCCGCCGCCTTCCGCGACTTCGTCTTCGCCTCCTTCGGCAACCGGCTGACTGGCATGATGATGCTGATCGAGGAGGTCGCCTTCGGACGCGTCGATCTGCGCCTCGCCCGCTTCCTGGCGGACCGCCGCGATGGTGCCGGCGGGCTGGACATCACGCATCAGACGCTGGCGGTGGAACTGGGAACCGTGCGCGAAGTGGTGAGCCGCCAGTTGAAGGAGTTCGAGCGCCGCGGTTTCGTGGCGCTGTCGCGGGGCCGCATCCAGGTGCTCGATGCGGCGGCCCTGCTGGATTTGAGTCGATCGACAAACTATGACTTATGACATACGATCACCACACCATACGCATAAATACTGATACCGTTTATCTGGTGAATGGCATAGGATTTAGTCGGTCTTTAGTCGGAGAAATCCATCATGCCGCACCGTCAGGCAACTGCGACCGCTTGCGTCATCCGACAAATCCGCAATCTCAGCCGTGAAAGCCATGACCTGCATGCACGGGAAACCTTGCTGCGGGTCGAGCGCAGAATGATCGAAATGCTGGAAGACTGGATGGTTCCGGGACAGTCGGACTCCAAACCGCTTTCCTGAGCAGAACCGGCACTCATTCATTGATCTCCGGCAGTGTGACTCCGTCACAGACCGAAAGCGGCACCGGGCATACACCGGAGGCATCATTGTCTGAAAGGGCAGGTGCCGCCATGAATTGCCGCAATATGGGCCCGGTTGATCGCGCGCTGCGCGCCATCGTCGGGCTGATCCTGATCTCGCTGACCGTCGTCGGGCCTCAGACCCTGTGGGGACTGGTCGGGCTGGTGCCGCTGCTGACGGCGGTCGTCGGCTTCTGCCCGGCCTACACGCTGCTGGGCATCAAGACCTGCCGCACGGAGGACCGCACCGCCTGACGGGCGCACCCGCCGGACATGCGAACGGCCCGCCAAACATGGCGGGCCGTTCGCATGTTCTCCCGGACCTTCGCGGCGCTCAGGCGCGCGGGGCGTGCTTGTTCAGGATGCGCTGCAGGGTGCGGCGATGCATCTTCAGGCGGCGCGCGGTCTCCGAGACGTTGCGGTCGCACTGTTCGAAGACGCGCTGGATATGCTCCCACCGCACGCGGTCGGCCGACATCGGGTTCTCCGGCGGCTGGGGCAGCGGACGGCCGTCGGCCAGCAGGGCCGACTCGACGGCGTCGGCGTCGGCGGGCTTGGGCAGGTAATCGACCGCGCCGGCCTTCACCGCCGCGACGGCGGTGGCGATGTTGCCATAGCCGGTCAGCATGACGACGCGGGCGTCGGGGCGGGCGTCGCGCAGGGCGGACACCACGTCCAGCCCGTTGCCGTCGGCCAGCCGCAGGTCGACCACCGCGAAGGCTGGTGCGGATTCCTGCGCCACCTCGATGCCGAGCTGCACGCAATCGACCGCGACGACGTTGAAGCCGCGCTTCTCCATGGCACGGGCCAGCCGTGTGCGGAAGGGGGCGTCGTCGTCGACGATCAAGAGGCTGCGGGTGACATCGCCAGTGAATGTCAGTTTGACGGCATCGCCCGACAGCATGTCATCGGTTGTTTTGAGGGTGTCCACCGTGAAACCTCATTTCTTGGCGTTGATGGTCTTCCAGCGCACGGAAATCCGCGCACCCGTTCCGCCCAGAGTGGAATGCCCGCGGGCGGCCTGGTCAGCGGGCGGGGTGCCGGCCGGCGGGTTGTTGGTGTAGCGCACCGTCGCGCCGGTCTTTTCCAGCAGCGTCTGCGCGATGAAGATGCCCAGGCCCATATGCCCGCCGCCCGTCTGCCCCTTGTGGCCGGAGCGTTCGCCCCGCACCGACAGGTACGGTTCGCCGATGCGGCCCAGCAGGTGGGACGGAAAGCCCGGACCGTCGTCCATCACGGTGATGGTGATGCCGCGGCCGTCCCAGGCGGCGGCGACCGTCACCTTGTGGCGGGCGAACTGGTGGGCGTTCTGGATGAAGTTGCCGATGCCATGGATGATCTCCGGGCTGCGGCGCAGGAAGGGCTCCTCCGCGTCGCCGACCGGATGCGGCTCCACGACGAAGTCGATGTGGCCCAGCCGGTGCGGCGCCGCAGCGGCCTCGATCAGCGTGGTCAGCGGCAGCCGTTCGAACGGATCGCCGCCGTCGGCCTCGGGCTTGCGCGCCAGATCGGCGAGGATTTCGCGGCAGCGCATCACCTGACTCTGCAGAAGCTCGACATCCTCGCCATAGGGGCTGTCGGGCGGCAGGTCGCGCGCCAGCTCCTTCGCCACCACGGCAATGGTTCCCAGCGGCGAGCCCAGCTCATGCGCGGCAGCGGCGGCGAGCGCACCCAGGGCACCGAGACGCTGTTCGCGGGCAAGCGCCACCTGCGAGGCGGCAAGCGCGTCGGCGAAGCGCCGCGCCTCGGCGGCAACGCGGAAGACATAGCCGGCGATGAAGACCGACGACACCGACAGCGACAGCCAAACGCCGAAGGCATAGAGCGGCGCCATGGAGCGCACCGGCTCCTCCCACGGCAGCGGGAAGTGCCAGAGGGCGAGCGCGGTCAGGCAGATCAGATTCAGCCCGGTCAGCAGCACCGTGCTGTAGCGCGACAGGATGGCGGCACCCACCGTCATCGGCGCCAGCAGCAGGATGGCGAAGGGGTTGCTCAGGCCGCCGGTCAGATAGAGCAGCAGCGTCAGCTGCAGCATGTCGTAGCTGAGATACAGCGCGGCGTCGCGGTCGGCCAGCCGCAGCCGGCCGCCCTGCTGCGCCATCGCCACCACATTCAGCAGGGCCGACGCGCTGATGGCGGCCAGGACCGGCCCCAGCGGCAGCGGGAAGCCCAGCCCCAGGCTGACGAATCCGACCGCCGCCAGCTGCCCGATCACCGCGACCCAGCGGATCAGGATCAGCGTGCGCAGCGTGATGCGGCCGTCGGGCTGCGCCCATTGCGCCGGTGCGGCGGCCGGAACCGGGACGGGAAATACGCTGGCGAGCGTCACCATGATCCATACCCCTGGCCCGCATGCCCGTTGTCCGCATGCCCCTGGCGGTTGCGGCTCCTGCCGCCATATTGTGTGCCCATGACCGAGCGAACCATTCCACAGCATCCGCCCGCGATCCGGGTGGTTGGGTTGACCAAGCGCTTCCCCACGCCCGGCGGCGGGGAGGTGACGGCGGTCGACGCCATCGACTTCACCGTACCGCGCGGCAGCGTGACCGGCCTTCTGGGCGGCAACGGCGCGGGCAAGACGACGACCATCTCGATGCTGCTGGGGCTGCTGCTGCCGACGGCCGGGACGGTGGAGATCCTGGGCGTCGACATGGCGCGCCATCGGCATGCCGTGCTTCCGCGCATGAACTTCTCCTCCCCTTACGTCGAGCTGCCCCATCGGCTGACGGTGCGGGAGAACCTTACCGTCTATGCCCACCTCTACGGTTTGACATGCGTCAAAAAGCGCGTCCGGGAATTGTCCGAGCATCTTGACCTGACGCGTTTTCTCGATCGCCCCTCCGGCGGGCTGTCGGCGGGGCAGAAAACCCGCGTGGCGCTGGCCAAGGCGCTGCTGAACGATCCGGAGCTTCTGCTGCTGGACGAGCCGACCGCATCGCTCGACCCCGACACCGCCGACTGGATCCGCACATATCTGGAGCGCTACCGCGCCCGCACCGGCGCCACCATCCTGCTCGCCTCCCACAACATGCTGGAGGTGGAGCGGCTGTGCGACGGCGTGCTGATGATGCGGCAGGGGCGGATCGTCGACCGCGGCGCCCCGTCCGCCCTGCTCGCCCGCTATGGCCGCCAGACGCTGGAGGAGGTGTTCCTGGACATCGCCCGCGCGTCCGACGGCGCAACGCTCCTGGCCGGGGAGGCCGCCGATGCCGCCGAATGACGCGACCGCTTCCCCGCCGATCCCGCGGGCCGACTTCTCGCTGCGCCGGGTCGGCGCCATGGTCCTGCGCTACTGGTATCTGCTGCGCGGGTCCTGGCCGCGCATCCTGGAGCTGGCCTATTGGCCGACCATGCAGATGATCCTGTGGGGCTACATCAACCAGTTCATGGCCTCATCCAGCGGCGGCGGCAGCGGCTGGGTGGCGCAGGGGGCCGGCGTGCTGGTCAGCGCCGTGCTGCTGTGGGACGTTCTGTTCCGCGGCCAGCTCGGCGTTTCCATCTCCTTCCTGGAGGAGATGTGGTCGCGCAACCTGGGCCATCTGTTCGTCAGCCCCTTGCGCCCCGGCGAATGGGTGACGGCGCTGATGACCATGAGCCTGCTGCGCACCCTGATCGGCGTGCTGCCGGCGGCGGCGCTGGCGATCCCCTTCTTCGGCTATTCGGTCTTCGCGCTGGGCCTGCCGCTGGCCGCTTTCTTCGCCAACCTGATCGTGCTGGGCTGGTCGCTGGGGCTGCTGATCGTGGCGCTGATCCTGCGCTACGGCATGGGGGCGGAGGGGCTGGCCTGGATCGTCGTCTTCATGCTGGCCCCGGTCAGCGCCGTCTATTACCCGGTCTCGGTGCTGCCGGCCTGGCTGCAACCGGTGGCGCTGGCCCTGCCGTCGGCCCATGTGTTCGAGGGCATGCGGGCGCTGGTGTTCGAGGGTGCCCTGCGCTGGGACCATCTGGCCTGGGCGGTCGGGCTGAACGCGCTCTACATGGCGGCCGGCATTGCGGTGTTCCTCTACGCCTTCCGCCAGGCGCGGGTGCGCGGAGCGTTGCTGCAAACCGGCGAATGATCGCTAAACTGGGCAACCGAAACCGTCAGCGACACCGGAGACCGCAGTCATGACCGCCCCCGCTTCCCGCCCCGACCTGTTCGACCGGCTCGTCGCCGAGTCCCGGCCGGACTGGTCGGCCTATGTCGACCACGCCTTCGTGCGCGGGATGGGCGACGGGACGCTGCCGCAGGCCTGTTTCCGCCATTATCTGGTGCAGGATTACCTGTTCCTGATCCATTTCGCCCGCGCCTATGCGCTCGCCATCTACAAGGGCCGTGACCTGCGCGAAATGCGGGCGTCGCTGGGCGGGCTGAAGGCGATCCTGGACATGGAGATGGACCTGCATGTCGGCCTGTGCGCCGGTTGGGGCCTGTCCGCCGCCGAACTGGAGCAGGCGCCGGAGTCCAAGGCGACCATGGCCTACACCCGCTATGTGCTGGAAACCGGACTGCGCGGCGACCTGCTGGATCTGCATGTGGCGCTCAGCCCCTGCGTCATCGGCTATGCCGAGATCGGCCGGCGGCTGGCCGGGTTGCCCGGCGCTCTGGACGATGCCAACCCCTACCGCGTCTGGATCGCGGAATATGCCGGAGAGCCCTATCAGGAGGTGGCGCGGGCGGCACGGGAGAATTTGGACCGGCTGGCGGCCGACGGGATGACGGAGGCGCGCTTCCCGCGGCTGCTGACGGTGTTCCGGCAGGCCTGCCGGCTGGAGGCGGATTTCTGGGAAATGGGAATGACGCTGGCGGGGTGAGGGTGGCGTATGGGGGGAGCGCGTCGGCCGCCGTCAGCGGTACAGGCCGACCGTCTCCACCTTTTCCCCGCCCAGGCCGAGCTTGAATTCGGTGACGCCCGGCGCATCGTCAGGGTTGATGCCGCCGAGATCGAGCGTGGTGACGCCACGAGTCTTCAACTCTGCGATGGCCCGCCACAGCACGAGCCGCATGGCGTTGCTCTTGCGCCCGGTCTCGCTCGACCAGCCGATCTGATAGGTCGCCGCCTGCCCATGGATGAACAGCAGCGCCGCCGCCGCCGGTTCCTTTCCGGCAAGCGCCGTGATCATCAGCACGCCGCCGGCCTTGTGCATTGCATTGCGCAGCCGGACGATCAGTGGCCCAGAGGCGCTGCGGTATCCCTTGCTCTGCGCCTGCTTCTGGTCCTGGCGGGCCAACCACGGGAGGTTCTGCGCCGCCGGATCGACGTCGAGAACCAGCCCGGCCGCTTCGGCGGCTTTCAAACCCTTGCGCCATGAGCCGGCGAAACGGGCTCGGATCGCCTCCAGATTCGGCGACAGGTCGATCCAGACCGTCTGGTAGCCGGGGCCGATGCGGCGGAAGCCGCAACGCTCCAGCACCCCCGCCATCTCCGGCGTGGCCGGCAGCTCGGGCAGGAAACTGACGCGGCTGAAGAGATGGTTGGGGTATTCGCGCCGCAGCAGCCTGAACGCGGCCTCGGCGACATCCGGGGACGGCGTGTCGCCGAACCACAGGGGCCCGCGGTGGATATGGGTCTGACGGAACAGCTTCAGCGCACGGCGCTGCAGCACCTGCACCAGCCCGATCGGCTGCCCCACGTAGTGGATCAGGCCCAGGCGCGGGACATAGCCATGCGTCTTCGCCATCGCGCTCGCATAGCCGAAGCTCTGCGGCAGGGTCGAGCACGGGATCGCGGCGTAATGCCGGCCCCATTCGCCGACGGTGCCCTCGTTCCACAGGATGGTGACGGCGGGAGAGGTCATGGCAGAAGGTCCGTCAGCGCTCGGGCCGCAGCGGAGGATCGTGGAGGAGAGCGGTCGCGGCGTCTCACCCCAGCGTATGCTCCAGCAGGATCTTGGCCCCCAGCCCGATCAGCACCACACCGCCGGCCATCTCCGCCCAACGCCCCAGATGCGCACCGGCGGCTCGCCCGATCAGCACCCCGCCGAACGCCACCGCAAAGGTCACGGCACCGATCAGGGCCGAGGTCGTCACCATGTCCACATCGACCAGCGCCAGACCCGCCCCCACGGCGGCGGCGTCGATGCTGGTGGCGACGGCGGTGGTCAGCAGGGCCAGCCATTCGGACCGCCCGCTGCGCACCGGGCCGCAATCCTCCGCGCCCTCATCCTCGCCGCCCATGATGGCGTTGCGCAGCATCGCGCCGCCGACCGCAAGCAACAGACCGAAGGCGATCCAATGATCGACCGATTCGACGAGGCTGGCGAAGGCGATGCCGACGCCCCAGCCGACCAGCGGCATCGCGAACTGGCAGGCGCCGAACGCCGCACCCACGCGCACCGCCTCGGGCAGGCCGGCACGGCGCGAGCAGGCACCGCGGCCAAGCGCCGCGGCGAAGGAATCCATGGACAGGCTGAAGGCGAGCGCGAGGGACGTGGCGATCATGGCTATTCCCGGGCCAGACAACTCAGTGGAACCGGACGGACTCCGGCTGGCCGCGGAGATGCCCGATCCACTGGTCTCGCCGGGTCGGCACTCTGGCCGCCGTGCGCGCCATGGCGGAAACGGCCGGAGGCCGGAACCATCCAAGTCTGTTGACGCGAACCCCGCCCGGTCGAATCGCCGGCGGGTGGCTACTCCCCAATGATGGCGAAAGTCGTACAGGGGCCGGCTGCCGGGGTCAAGCGCCCGATTGCCGCAGATGCGAATTGCGGCCGCGCAGATAGGTTGCGGCCACCGACCGGTCGTCGCCCAGCGTCACCTGGATGAACAGCTCCTCCTCCAGGTCGCCGTCGACCGCGTTCATGCGATGTCGCATAGCCGGCGTGGCGGCGGGGTCGAGCACGACGAGGTCGGCCCAGCGGCCGGGCTCCAAGCTGCCGATCTCGTCGGCCATGCCCAGCGCCTCGGCATTGCCGCGGGTCATCCAGTGCAAGGCAGCGAGCGCCGGCAGGTTCCGGCGCCGCAGCTGCAAGACCTTGTAGGCTTCCGCCGCGGTGCGCAGCATCGAATAGCTGGTGCCGCCGCCGACATCGGTGGCGATGGCGGTGCGCACCGGCCGCTGCGGCTTCGACAAGGCGTCGAGGTCGAACAGGCCGCTGCCGATGAACAGGTTGCTGGTCGGGCAGAAGACGGCGACCGACCTGCTGTCCGACAGCCGGCCCATCTCCGCCTCCGAAAGATGGATGCAGTGGCCGAACAGCGAGGTCGGCCCCAGCAGACCGAATCGGTCGTAGACATCGGTGTAGTCGCGGGCGCCGGGGAACAGGCGGCGCACCTCGGCGATCTCGTCGGTATTCTCGGACAGGTGGGTCTGCATGTGGACGCCGGGATGCTCGCGCAGCAGCGCGCCCGCCGCCTCAAGCTGCGCCTCGGTCGAGGTGATGGCGAAGCGCGGGGTGACGGCATAGCGCTGCCGCCCGCGACCGTGCCAGCGGCCGATCAGATCCTTGCTGTCGCGGTAACTGCTCTCCGCCGTGTCGGTCAGGGCGGGCGGGGCATGGCGGTCCATCATCACCTTGCCGGCGATCAGCCCGGCGCCGCGCGATTCCGCCTCGGCGAACAGGGCGTCGACCGACTGCGGGTGGACCGAGCCGTAGACCACCGCCGTGGTCGTGCCGTTGCGCAGAAGCTCGTCCATGAAGAAGGCGGCGTTGGCGGCGGCGTGGGCCGGATCGGCGAAGCGCTGCTCCTCGATGAAGGTGTATGTCTCCAGCCAGTCGAGCAGCTGGGCGCCATAGGAGGCGATGACCTGGGTCTGCGGGAAATGGATGTGGGTGTCGATGAAGCCCGGCAGCACCAGCTTGCCGCTGTGGTCGTCGACCGTCACCCCCTCCGGAACCCGGCTGCGCAGAGCGGTCCAATCCCCGAGCTCCAGGATCCGCCCGTCGGCCCCGACCAGCAGCAACCCGTCCTCGTGATGGCGCACGGCATCGAGGTCGCCCGGCCCGGCCGGGGCGCGGTGGAAGCTGAGCAGGCGTCCGCGGATGGCGGCGGACACCGGGGGGACGATGGACTGGTCGGGCATGGGGCTCCGGTTCGCGTCGAAAGCAAAGGGGAAAGGCTGTGAGGGAGAGTTACTTAATGTCCCCGGACCAGGCCGCCAACACCGCACGTTCCTGGGGCGTCATTCCGGTGATGTTGGCGGGGGGCATGGCGCTGCTGAACCCGGCCTGCAGGCGGATCTGCCCGGCATGGCGGCGGATGCCGTCGCCCTCCAGAATCACGCCGCGCGGCGGGGTGGCGATGCCGTCCCATACCGGCTGGGCGGCGTGGCACATGCTGCAGCGGGTGGCGACGATCTCCTCCACCTGGGCATAGCCGACCCCGGCCGGCGCAGCGGCGGCCGTGCCCATCGTCGCCGGGCCGAAGGTGCTGAGCCAGACGCAGGCCAGCATGCCGGCGGCGGCCACCCCCCAGGTCCACCAGGGAGTCGGCTTGCCGGCATGGCGGCTGTTGAAGAAGTGGCGGATCGCGGTGCCGACCACCAGCACCAGCGCCACCATCACCCAGTTGTAGCGGGTGGAGCTGACCAGCGGATAATGGTTGGACAGCATCAGGAAGACGACCGGCAGCGTCAGGTAATTGTTGTGCAGCGACCGCTGCTTTCCCTTCTTGCCCAGCGCCGGATCCGGCGTCTCGCCGCGCAGCAGGGCGGCCACCGTCCTGCGCTGGTTGGGGATGATGATCATGAAGACGTTGCAGGCCATCATGGTCGCCATCAGCGCGCCGACCTGCAGCATGGCGCCGCGTCCGCTGAAGATCTTCGTCATGCCCCAGGCGGTCGCCACCAGCAGCACGAAACCGGCGGCCGCGAGCGCCCTGTCGTTGCGGCCCAGCGGCGACTTGCACATCAGGTCATAGGCGACCCAGCCCGCCACCAGCGCCGCGACGCTGATCGCCACCGCCTGCCAGTGACCGAGCGCCATCACGTCCTGGTCGATCAGGAACAGGTCGGCGCCGCGGTAATACAGCACGCACATCAGGAAGAAGCCGCTGAGCCACGTCGCATAGGATTCCCATTTGAACCAGGTCAGCTCCTCCGGCAGCTGCGGCGGGGCGACCATGTATTTGGTCATGTGGTAGAAGCCGCCGCCATGGATCTGCCAGGCATCGCCCGCCGTCCCGGCCGGTGCGCCCGCGCGGCGGCGCAGCGAGGCGTCGAGATGGATGAAGTAGAAGGACGATCCGATCCAGGCGATGGCGGTGATGACGTGCAGCCATCGCGCCAGGGCGTTGATCCACTCCCACAGGATGGGCTCCATCACACGCGCGCTCCTTCCGGTCAGGGTCCGGGACTGGACACTCCGGCGCGGAGTCTACGGCGAGTGAGCGGGTGCGGAAAACCTTGCTCCTGTCCCAACAGCTTCAAAAAATGGCGAAAGATCGGAGATCGGCACCGCACCGCCTGCGATGGCGATGGCGATGGCGATGGAAGAAGATGCTCCCGACCGGCCCATGGCACTTCACCCGCCAGTTCGGCCGGTACGGGAAGCTCCTCCCCCTCCTCGCGGCGGAGCATCCAGACCAGCCAGCGTTCGGTATGGATCAGGAGGCGCCGGGTTTCCACGCTGTCGCAGCTGCGGCTGTGTTCACGCAACAGGCGGATGGCGCGGCAAATGGCGGATCGAGGGTCGGCGGATCGTTCCGGCACGGCGGCTTCCCTGGTGGGCGATGAGGTTCATCGACACATAGCGGACCAAACCGCAACCAAAGCGTGATCTTTCTTGGCCCAACGCCTGCCGCAGCCGGCCCGGTCCAGCCCTGTCCGCCTGCGCTTGCCCCTATCTGCAGCATTTATCCAATGTTATATCTTCCGGCATAGTTCCTGGGTCGGAACGCTGCCGCCCCCACGGCCGTCTGCCAACCCGCTGCCCCGGAGGTTGCGATGACCGACATGCCCAACGCCCAGGATGCCGACCTCCTCGACGAGGAACAGGTCTCCCTCCTGCTGGAGGTGCTGACCGCCGAGGACTGGAGCGCTTCGCTGGACGGTTTCACCGACAACGGCCGCAAGACCATCGACAGCATGATCGCCCAGGCCCGCGCCGGGGAACCGCACAACCGCACGGCACACACGCTGAAGGGCACCTCGCTGAATCTCGGCGCGGCGGCGCTCGGCCGGCTGGCGAAGGAGCTGGAACAGGCACCCGCCACCTCGGTCCTGGTGCAGGCGGAGCGGCTCTACGACCTGCTTGACCGCTCGCTGGGCGCCTTGCGCGCCCGCAAGCCCCAGGGCGCCTGAATGAGCGACTGAACGGATGGGCGGACGGCAGGGCCGGCACCGACAGGCAGTCCCGCCTCCCACGTTCGGACAGGTATGCGCGGCACAAAAGTCTTCCTGCGGCGTTGTCCATCCGGGACCACGACCAGAGAGGCGACATGAGCGAGCTTGCGGACGATCTCGACCGGACGGACGGCCTGCGGACCGAAAAGGTGCGCGCGTCGGTGCAGGCCCCCCTGACGGCAGCCGGCTTCAAGCCCATGGAGCTGGGAGACGGTTGCCATGCCTGGTATCGGCGTTCCGATGACGGCACCCATGCGCTGATCTCGCACAACAATGCGCTGGACGGCGACCCGGCGGTCAGGGACTGGATCGTCGGCCAGTATGGCGAACGCGGCGGCTTCGTCGAGGTCGGCGGCCTGCCGCTGTCCCGCGCACTGGAGGGGGCGGACGTTCTGCCGTCGCCGGTGCGGCCGGACGGGTCCGTGGTGGAGGCGCTCTATCCGTCCCTGCAACAGGCGCTTGATGATCTGGGGTGATAGTCCAACCGCAGCTTGCGATGGCCCAATGGGCGATGACCAAGGTCGGGATGGACAAGCGGACGGCCGAACGGAAAAGCTCACGCCGGTTGCCGCGCGGGATTTCGGTCCCCATGTCCGGCTTGACCATCGCCCAGACCAGCAGCGAGCCGCCTGTCCATGGAAGCCGACCAGCCCAAGCCCTTGCGCATCCTGCTCGTGGAAGACGAGCCGCTGGTGGCCATGGCCATCGAGGATTCGCTGGAAGTCCAGAATGTCGGCGTCGTCGGCCCGGCCGGCACGGTGGCCGAGGCGCTCGACCTGATCGCCGAGGGGGGGATCGATGCGGCCCTGCTCGATGTCTCGCTGCGCGGGGAGCGCGTCGACAGCGTCGCCGACGCGCTGAGCGCCCAGGGGATCCCTTTCGTCTTCACCACCGGCCATGGCGCCGCCGGCCTGCCGAAGGGCCACCAGGACCGCCCCGTCCTGACCAAGCCCTTCCGCGAGATCGAGATGACCGACGCCATCGACCGCTATTTCCGCGGCCGCGCCTGACGGCTGATCGGCCTCAACCGGGACGGCCGTCGGCGCGGGGCGCCAGCAGGACGGGGGCGTAGGCGGCCAGATACAGGGTGAAGGCGGCGACCCAGCCATAGCCCGACCATTGCAGCGCCGCCCACACCCACTCCACCGGCAGCATCGGCGAGACGGTGCGGGCGACCGCCGCGACCGTCAGCAGCACATAGGCGGCGACCGTCAGCCGCGACACCGCCAGCGGACGGCCGGTGTGCCCCAGCGAGGCGCGGCTCATCACCGCCAGGATCAGCGTGGCGAAGGCGCCGACCGTCAGCGCATGGGTTCCCGCCGCGGCCGGCACGTCGGCAAGCGCATGCAGCCCGCGCAGCAGCAGCGCCACCGGCACCCACAGATAGCCGACATGCAGGATCCACAGGATCGGCGACCGCCAGGCCTTCCAGCCCTGCCAGCCGGCCAGCCGCACCGTGTGGGCCACCGCGGCGGCAAGCGCGATCAGCCCCGCGACCGCGGATTCGGGCGCCACCATCGCCACCGGGATCAGCGCCAGCGTCAGCACGAGGGTCGCCCGCTCCACCAGCGGCCATGAGCGCACGCCAAGCCCGGCGCGGCCCAGCCCGTTGCGGGTGAAGGCCGGCAGGATGCGCCCGCCGATCACCGTCACCATCATCAGCACGATGCCGAGGCCGAGCGCGAATCCGGCCTCCGCGCCGCCGTCCAGCAGGCCGAGCCATTCCAGATGGATCAGCAGGTTGGCAGCGGTCAGCAGCCCCAGCAGGATCAGGAAGGCGCTGTTCCGCCACTTGCCGGCGGCCACCAGCGGCCGGGCGAGCGCCACGCCCAGCCCCGGCAGGAAAGCGATATCGATCACCGCCGCCACCGGTTCCGGCACTCCCGCCCAGGGGAACACGGCGACGCGGCCGGCCATCCACAGGGCTGCGAGCGCCATCAGCGGCGCGCCGGCCACCGCCTTGGTGCCGGTCCAGCTCGGCACGGCGGTCAGCAGGAAGCCGGCGACGGCGGCGACCACCATACCGAACAGCATCTCATGCGCATGCCAGGCACTGGCGGCGGCGGCATGCTGCGGCCACTCCCCCGTCACCAGAACGCCCAGCCACGCAGCGAGCATCCCGACGGCGGCCACGCCGCTGAACAGGAAGAAGAAGCGGAAGCCATATTGGAACAGGATCGGGATCGCGGGACCGTCGTCGCGGCCGGCAAGACTGGGTGAGGACATGAACGGGGACTCCCCAAAACGGGTGCTGCAATGCAGGATTGACCGCCAGCGTGAGCCCCGCGCCCCGTCCCTGCCTTGACGAAAATCAAACGCATTTGCAAGCTCGTCCCCCGTCTCTTTTGCGTTCAGGCCGATGCCCCGTCCCGACAGCCTGTCCCTGCGTGAAGCCCGCCGCGTCGCCATAGCGGCACAGGGCTTCGCCAATGGCGCCTCCGATGCAGAATCCAAGGCCGCGACGGTGGAGTCGCGCCATGCCCGGCGCATGATCGGCCGGCTGGGGCTGGTCCAGATCGATTCGGTCAATGTGCTGGTGCGCTCCCATTACCTGCCGCTCTTCTCGCGGCTGGGGCCGTACGAGGCGGCGCTGCTCGACCGTCTGGCCTATGGCGGCAAGCGCCGGGCGCTGTTCGAATATTGGGGCCACGAGGCCTCGCTGATCCCGGTGGAGCAGCAGCCGCTGTTCCGCTGGCGCATGGCGCGGGCCAAGCGCGGCGAAGGGATCTATGGCGAACTCGCCCGCTTCGCCGTCGAGCGCCGCGCCTACATCGACTCCGTGCTGGCGGAGGTCGCCGCGCGCGGACCGATGGGGGCGTCGGAGCTCAGCGGGGCCGGGCGCGGGGCCGGCGGCTGGTGGGGGTGGAGCGACGGCAAGCGGGCGCTGGAATACCTGTTCTGGGCCGGCCTCGTCACCACCGCCGGGCGGCGGGGTTTCGAGCGGCTCTACGATCTGCCGGAACGGGTGCTGCCCGCCGCCATCCTCGACACCCCGACGCCGGAGGAGGCCGAGGCCCAGCGCGCCCTGCTGCGCATCGCCGCCCGTGCCCATGGCGTGGCCACCGAACGCGACCTGCGCGACTACCACCGGCTGGATGTCGCCGACGCCCGGCTGCGCATCGCCGAGCTGGTGGAGTCCGGAGACCTGATCCCGGTGACGGTGGAAGGCTGGGACCGCACCGCCTACGTCACCCCGGACCTGCGCATCCCCCGCAAGGCCCCTGCCCGCGCCCTGCTCTCCCCCTTCGATTCGCTGATCTGGGAGCGGCAGCGCACCGAACGCCTGTTCGGCGCCCGCATCCGGCTGGAGATCTACACCCCCGCCCACAAGCGGGAGCATGGCTACTACGTGCTGCCCTTCCTGATGGACGAGCGCATCGCCGCCCGCGTCGACCTGAAATCCGACCGCAAGGCCTGCACCCTGCTGGTCCAGGCCGCCCACACCGAACCCCACGCCAACCCCGAGGCCGTCGCCCCGCCCCTGGCGGCGGAACTGCGCCGGATGGCCGGATGGCTGGGGCTGGAGCGCGTGACCGTCTGCGGCGGAGGCGATCTGACGCCGGCTTTGGCGGGGGCTTTGGAGAGCTGACAGGCCTTCTNTGGATCCCCGCCTTCGCGGGGATGACGCAAAGTTCCTGTTGTTCCAGAGACTTAATGTCGCTCCAAGATCTGTGCATACCGTAGCCCGGAGGCGGGGATGACGGCCGGGAGAAGTCCTGGCATTCGCGACCCATCACTCCAGATGATCCAGCGGCAGCCGGGTCTCGAACTTGACCTCCTTCAGGGTCACGCTCGATTTGACGTGCGACACGGCGGGAATGGAGAAGATGCGTTCGCTGAGGAAACGGCCGTAATCCTCGGTGGTCGGCACGACGATGCGCAGCAGATAGTCGGCATCGCCGGTGACGGCGAAGCATTCCAGCACCTGCGGCATGCCGGCGATGGCGGTCTCGAACTGTTCGACCGCATTCTCCTTGTGGCGTTCCAGCGTGACATGGGCGAAGACGCATTCGCCGAGCCCCAGCTTGCGCGGGTCGAGCTGAACCGTGTAGCGGCGGATGACGCCGATATCCTCCATCGACCGCACCCGGCGCCAGCAGGGGGAGGCCGACAGGCCGACGGTGTCGCCCAACTCCTGCATGGTCAGGCGGGCATTCTCCTGCAGGGCCGCCAGAATTCCCTTCTCATGCCGGTCGAGCTTGATCGTCGCCATTCCGTCTCTCTTCAATCCGCACCGGGAACCATCATCTAGGGGAACATATGCCGGGCGGGCGGCGACTGCGAGTCCCCCCGGCGCAACCAATCGGCCCGTCCGGTGTTCTCCGGTCGGGCAGACACAGGAGGATGGGTGTGTTCGACTGGATCGTGAGGATGGTGGAGCAGACCGGTTATCTCGGCGTGGCGCTGCTGATGTTCGCGGAGAACCTGTTTCCGCCGATTCCATCGGAGCTGATCCTGCCGCTGGCCGGCTTCACCGCCGCGCGAGGGGACATGAGCCTGCCCCTGGTGGTCGCCGCCGGCACGGCCGGCGCGCTGGCGGGCGCGCTGTTCTGGTACGTCATCGGCCGTTGGGTCGGCAGCGACCGGCTGAAGCACTGGGCCGAACGCCATGGCCGCTGGCTGACCATCGCCCCGGACGAGGTGGACCGGGCAAGCGCCCATTTCCGCGAGCATGGCGGGCGGGCGGTGCTGATCGGCCGGATGATCCCGGCGGTGCGCACGCTGATCTCGATCCCCGCCGGCGTCTCCGGAATGGCGATTGCCCCCTTCCTTCTCTACACCGCCCTCGGCACCGTGATCTGGACGACCTTCCTCACCACCGCCGGCTATCTGCTGGAGGACCGCTATCAGCAGGTCGCCGGCTGGCTGAACCCGGTGTCCAACATCGTCGCGGTGGGCATCGCCCTCTGGTACGCCTACCGCGTCGCCACCTTCGGCCGGCGCACCGCCCGTCAGCCGGCCGAGTAGCGGCGCCGGGTTTCAGCCCAGAGGAATTCCATCAAGAGGAAAACTCCCCCTCCCCGGCTGGACGCCGCCGCAGCCCGCATGCTCTCCCTGCCGGGTCCGACCGCCAGCGGGAGCATCGCCCATGAGTTCCACCCCGACAATCATCCTCGTCCACGGCGCCTTCGCCGACGGCTCCTCCTGGGGCCGGGTGATCCCCCGCCTGCAGGCGGAAGGGCTGGCGGCGGTCGCGGTGCAGAACCCGCTGGTCTCGCTCGACGACGATGCCGCCCATGTCCAGCGCGCCATCGACCGGACGAAGGGGCCGGTGCTGCTGGTCGGCCATTCCTGGGGCGGGGCGGTCATCACCCAGATCGGCGATCAGGAGCGGGTGAAGGCGCTGGTCTATGTCGCCGCCTTCGCCCCCGACACCGGACAGTCGCCGAACGACACGCTGAAGCCCTTCCCGCCATCGGCCGGCCTGTCCGGCGTCTCGGTCGACAGGGGCCGTTTCCTGACCCTGACGCCGGAAGGCATGGCCCGCAACTTCGCCCAGGATCTGGCCGCGGAGGAGGCCGCCCTGCTGGCCGCGACCCAGGGGCCGGTGGCCGCCGCCTGCTTCGCCACCAGGGTTTCCGCCGCCGCCTGGAAGGCCAAGCCCGCCTGGTACATCGTCGCCACCCAGGACCGCATGCTGCCGCCGGACTTCCTGCGCGCCACCGCCGGGCGCATCGGCGCCCGCACCGTCGAGGTCGAGAGCGGCCACGCCCCCCACCTGTCGCGCCCCGACGCAGTAGCGGCGGTGATCGTCGAGGCGGCGCGCTCCGCCACCTAACCGCCGTTCCGCAGTGCCCCCGGCGTGGTCCCGCGCCGGCGGCGCAGGCTGCGGGTCAGGGCGCTCTGGTCGGAGAATCCCACCGCCACCGCCACCTCCGCCAAGGGCAGTTGGCCGGCACGCAGCAGCGCCTCCGCCCGGTCCAGCCGCAGCTCGGCCAGCCGGCGGGCCGGGGTGGTGCCGGTCTGCGCCCGGAAGCGCTCATGGAACCGGCTGGGCGCCAGCCCGACCGCAGCAGCCAGCTCCGCCACCGTCAACGGCTCCTCGCAGCGCTCCGCCATCAGGGCCAGGGCGCGCTCCACCGGGTCGTCCGGCACGGCGGGGGTGGGACGGCGCGACTCCAGGGCGCGGAGCAGCAGCCCGGCGGCATGATGCGCCTGCACCGGGTCGAGCGGCCGGTCGGCCGCCTCCGCCGCCAGATAGCGCACCAGGCCGTCCAGCGCCGTGTCGATGGCGAAGAAGGCGTCGCAGGCATGCACCGCGGCCTCCGGCACCAGCCCGCCGGCCGGCACGTCCAGCACGACGAAGCGGTTGGTCCCGGCGCTGCGGAAACTGTGCGGCATCCCGTCCGCCACCAGCACGCCGCGCCCGTCGCCCACCCGCCCCTGGGCTCCGCCGACCTCCATGTCGAGGGTCCCGGCGATGGGCAGGACGATCTGGTGATGATCATGCGCGTGCCGCCGTTCGAACCCGTCGTAACTGCGGGTGCTGACGCTCGGCCGATGCGGGGACGCCACGCCGTCGGACTCCTGGGGAACGGGTTGGAGCGGCCATGCTACGCCGTCAGCCCCGGAGCGTACAGGCACACATAGGATCCCTTCCGCCGGAGAACCGGTCAATCCCGGCCGGAGCCCCGGTCAAGACAGCGTGCCGTTCACCGGCTATGGTCGCCCGATCCACGCCAACCGACCGATCCCCATCATGCCCGCCTCAACCGCCGCCCGCCCCGCCCTGCCCGACCGCCGTGCCGTCAACCGCGCGACGCTGGTCGGCTTCATCGCCATCCTGCTGTGGGCGACGCTGGCCCCGCTGGCGACGCTGGCCTCGATGGTGCCGCCGTTCCAGCTGGTGGCGACCTCCTTCCTGCTGGCCTTCCTGGTCGGCAGTTGCTGGACGGCGCTGCGCGGCGACAACCCCTTGCGCTATTTCCGCCAGCCGCCGGCCGCCTGGGCGCTGGGGGTGGGGGGGCTGTTCGGCTTCCACTTCCTCTATTTCATGGCGCTGCAGGCGGCGCCGCCGGTCGAGGCCAACCTGATCAACTACCTGTGGCCGCTGCTGATCGTGCTGTTCTCGGCATTGCTGCCGGGGGAGCGGCTGCGGGCGTGGCATGTCGGCGGCGCCATCGCCGGGCTGGCGGGAACCGCGCTGCTGATCGTCCGCGGCGGAAGCGGCGGCCTGGGCGGCGCTCTCTCAATCGATCCGGCGCATCTGCCGGGGTATGCCGCGGCCCTGGGCAGCGCCGTCACCTGGGCTGGCTACTCGGTGTTGCGCCGCCGGCTGGGCCAGATCGGCGAGGCGCCGACCGATGCCGTCAGCGCCTTCTGCCTCGTCACCGCACTCCTGTCGCTGCTCTGCCATCTGGCGCTGGAACAGACGGTGTGGCCGGAGACCGCCGCCGGTTGGGGAGCGATGCTTCTGCTGGGGCTGGGTCCGGTGGGGGCGGCCTTCTTCGTCTGGGATTACGGCGTGCGCCACGGCGACATCCGGGCGCTGGGGGCGCTGTCCTATCTGGCGCCGCTGCTGTCCACCCTGCTGCTGGTGCTGTTCGGCCTCGCCGCCAATTCGGCGATCATCTGGGTGTCCTGCGCCCTGATCGCCGGCGGCTCGCTGCTGGCCAGCAAGGACCTGCTGCGGCGGAAGTCCTCTTAGGCCTCCGCCCCCTGCGCCGCCGTGGCGACGTCGTGGCGGGCGCGGTCGCCGGTCGCCAGACCGTTGAAGTACCAGTTCAACGCCACCGCCGTCAGGGTGCCCAGCAGGATGCCGCTGTGCAGCAGCGGCGACAGGAAGGCCGGCATCTGCGAGAAGAACTTGTCCGACACCAGCGGGATCAGCCCGACGCCGACGCTGACCGCCACGACGATCAGGTTCTCGCGCCGGTTGGCGTAGTCGACCTGCGACAGGATCCGCACGCCGGTCGCCGCCACCATGCCGAACATCACCAGCCCGGCGCCGCCCAGCACGAAGGCCGGCACCGACGCCACCACATGGGCCAGCTTCGGCAGCAGCCCCAGCAGAAGCAGGATCAGCCCGCCCGCCGCGCAGACCCAGCGGCTGCGCACGCCCGTCACCCCGACCAGCCCGACATTCTGCGAGAAGGACGTATAGGGAAAGGTGTTGAAGACGCCGCCGATCAGCGTGCCCAGCCCGTCGGTGCGCAGGCCGCGGACCAGGTCCTCCTGCGTCACCGGGCGGCCGACCATGTCGCCGACGGCCAGGAACATGCCGGTCGACTCGATCATCACCACGATCATCACCAGCGACATGGTCAGGATGGCGATGGGGTCGAACACCGGCAGGCCGAACTGGAAGGGCTGGACCAGCGCCACCCAGGGCGCCTCGGCCAGACCGCTGAAATTGACCATGCCCAGCGCCATCGCCAGCACCATCCCGGCCACCAGCCCCAGCAGAACCGCGACATTGCGGACGAATCCGCGGCCATGCTTCATCAGGGCCAGGATCGTCACCAGCACGAAGGCGGCCACGCCCAGGAAGGCCGGATCGCCGAAGCGCGGGTTGCCCACCCCGCCGCCGGCCCAGCCCACCCCGACCCGCATCAGCGAGATGCCGATGATGGCGATGACGCTGCCGGTCACCACCGGGGGGAACAAAGGCAGCAGCCGGCCGACCAGCGGCGCCGCCACCATGGCGAAGACGCCGGATCCGATCACCGCGCCATAGATACCCAGGAGCCCCAGCGACGGGTTGGCCGCCATCGCCACCATCGGCCCGACGGCAGCGAAGGTGACGCCCATCATGATCGGCAGCCGGATGCCGAACCGCCAGACCCCCACCGCCTGGATCAGCGTGACCACGCCGCAGGCGAAGAGATCGGCGTTGATCAGCATGGCGATCTGGTCCTTGGGCAGCTTCAGCGCCCCGCCGATGATCAGCGGCACCGCAACGGCCCCGGCATACATCACCAGCACATGCTGCAGCCCCAGCGCCAGCAGCCGCCAGGGCGGCAGCACCTCGTCGACGGGATGGGCGGCTGTTCTGTCGGTGGCGCGTGTCATGGCGCAAGCCTCGCTGTCCTGTTGTGCTGCATCGCGATGCATGGGGCGTGCCGCGTCGCCGCCCCCGAATTTTTTGGCATCTCCCGGACGCTCCTGCACAGTTCCTGAGCAGAAGCGTCCGGGAGATGCCCGCACAGGTGGCAAAAAACCACGCAGCTTTTTTGCCGCGTCGGGTGGAGACCGCAATGGAGGCTGCGATATTCTTTAACGAACGGTGGGTAGAGTCGCTGTCGCCTACCCCTTTCGCGCAACCCGGACAGAGCGTCGCGATGAGCAAGTCGATCGAAGGTGTATCCAACTGGATGCACATGTTCCGTTGGATCGTGAAGCTGATCCGCGACGAATACGGGGTGGACGAAGCTCTGCTGACCCGGAATGCGACGCTGGAAACCGACATCCAGCTGTCGATCGACCAGATCGAGCAGGTTCTGGAATACATCTCCGAGAGCTTCGACATCCGTTTCCCCGAAGGGACGCTGGACGAACTGGTGAAGCTGGAGGAGCTTTGCCTGTTGGCGAGCTGGATCAAGGGCTATTACAAACGCCCAGAGTTCATTTCCGACGAGTTCGAGAGCCGCTGCCGCGGCATCAACCAGATCGCAGCCTGAGATGACAGATCCGACCTCCCCCTATCCGCCCGGCCCCTATCCGCCCGGATTCGTCTGGGGCGTCTCCACCTCCGCCTACCAGATCGAAGGCGCGGCGGCCAAGGACGGGCGCGGCGCCAGCATCTGGGATATCCGCTGCCGCACCCAGGGCGGGGTGGTGAACGGCGACACCGGCGACGTCGCCTGCGACCATTACCACCGGATGCCGGAGGATGTGGCGCTGATGAAGGGGCTGGGCGTCGATGCCTACCGCTTCTCGGTGTCCTGGCCGCGGGTGCTGCCGCGCGGCAAGGGGGCGGTGAATGAAGCCGGGTTGGACTTCTACGACCGGCTGATCGACCGGCTGCTGGAGGCGGGGATCGAGCCCTGGCTGTGCCTCTATCACTGGGACCTGCCGCAGGCGCTGCAGGATCTGGGCGGCTGGTCGGCCCGCGACTGCGCCGGCTGGTATGCCGACTATGCCGCACTCTGCGCCCGGCGCTACGGCGACCGGGTGAAGCGCTGGATCACCTTCAACGAGTTCTCGGTCTTCACCCTGTTCGGCTATGCGATTCCCTGGGCGGCGCCGGGAATCGTCGACCGGGCGCAGCATCTGCGCGCCATCCACCACGTCAACCTCGCCCATGGCGCCGGGGTGGACGTGCTGCGCGCTCTGGTGCCGGGCGCCTCCATCGGCGCGATCCACAATCGTCAGGTCGTGATTCCCGAGACCGACACGCCGGAGAACCGCGCCGCGGCGGCGCTGCTGGACGAGCATTGGAACCTCGTCTTCTGCGACCCGCAGATCCTCGGCCATTATCCGCCGCAGACCGCCGCCGCCATCGAACCCTATGTGCAGCCCGGCGACATGGCGCGCATCGCCCGGCCAGTGGACTGGTTCGGACTGAACCATTACGGCCCGATCTTCGCCAAGGCCGATCCGGCCCGGACCTGGGGCTACGGCTGGGGCGACGCGCCGCCCGATTCGCCGACCCACGGCGTCGGCTGGGCGATCTTCCCCGACGCTTTCCGGGACGAGTTGCTGACCATCCAGCGCCGCTACCGCCTGCCCATCGTGGTGACGGAGAACGGTTGCGGCGGCAGCGACACCGTCAGCCCCGACGGCGCCGTCCACGACCCGCACCGCATCAACTATCTGACCATCTACAACGCCGCGATGCGCGATGCGATGGCCCAGGGTGCCGACGTTCAGGGATATTTCGTCTGGTCGCTGCTGGATAATTTCGAATGGGGCAGCGGCTATGGCCAACGCTTCGGCATCGTCCATGTCGACTTCCAGACCCTGGCCCGCAGTCCGAAGGACTCGGCGCGCTGGTACGCGGACCTGATCCGGTCGGCGAAGGCTCAGGGCCGGCTTCCATAAGGTCCAAAACCTTCCGGCCGCGGTCCGGAACCAAGATGGGTTTGGAGAGGACGTGATGATCAAGGGAACGCAAGGGTACGGCGACAACGCGCCAGCACTGGCGGAGCAATACGAGAGCATCACATTTGCCGATGTCCATCATGAGGTGATGCATCTCTTTCCCTCACCGCCCGCGCGGGTCCTTGACGTCGGGGCGGGGTCGGGTCGCGACGCCGCAGCGCTCGCCATGCTGGGCCACAGGGTCGTTGCCGTCGAGCCGACCGCTGCGCTTCGACAGGAGGGTTTGCGCCTTCATGGCGGGAAGCCCATCGAATGGGTCGATGATCATCTTCCCGATCTTCTACAGCTTCATCGTCGAAAGGATCGCTTCGATCTCATCCTTTTGACGGCTGTGTGGATGCATCTGGACATTCAAGAGCGGCGAACAGCCATGGAATCCCTAGCGGGACTCCTCAGTCCGAATGGCCGGATCAGCATGTCGCTGCGTTATGGGCCGGTGCCTGAAGGACGGAGGATGTTCGAAGTCTCGGCAGACGAAACAATTGAGCTTGCAGCTTTGCACGGGCTGGACGCGCTCCATGTCACGGAGCGAAGCGATATGCTCGGGCGGCCGAACATCCGCTGGGCTTTCGTTGTTCTTGAGACGCGGACATGACTGCGGCCCTTCGCAGCCCGTTCACGAAGTCGATTTGACCGGAAAAGATCTGGAAAGAGGGTGGCCGTGGTGTGGTTGAGTGGCAGGCGAGATTCACCCTTGCCGGTGAATCACGACAGGCGCTCAGACGCANCGACAGGATCAAGAGCCGCTGGTATAACGCCGCCGGATCTCCGCACACACGCCCTCCGCCCCGTCCGGCACGTCAATCTGTGCGGCGGAGTCGCGCAGAAGCAGACTATGCCCCTGGGCAAGCAGTTGGGGTTCTCCGCCGTCGAGGGTTACGGACAGGGTGCCGACAAGCGCGTGGACCAAAACCACCCCGCCATCGGCGCGATGGAGGGCCGGGCCCGCATGCAGGGTCAGCGTGCCAGTGGCCGAGGCACGGTCGAGCATCAGGTTCACGTCGCGGATGGGGCCGGCCAACGGCTCGCACCACACCGCCGCTTCACCGCGAAAGGCGAAGGCGGGGTCCAGGCGGCGGCGCTCGACCGGGGGGGTGCCATCGATGGACAGGCGCATGCCATCGCCCTCCACCACGGCGATCAGGCGGTCATAACCGGGAAAAGCCGAAAACGGGCCGGGTTCGACGACGTCGGCGATGCTGACCCGCCACAGGAACCGGCCGTCCGCGGCCGGCTCCACCGCAAGTTCTGTGGTGACGCCGCCGCCATTCTTCCAGGGAACGCGGCGGTGATCGGCGGGGCTCAGAAGGGTGATGCTGGCCAACGTCAGGCTCCGGCACGGATGAACTCCGCACCGTCATAGCACAGCCGGAGCCGAAGCCTCAGGCGAAGAGGTTGAAGCTGCCCATCAGCTTCTGCGTTCCGGTCTGGCCGGTGGGGATCGAATTCAGGCTGCCGATGGCGCTGTTCAGCCCGTCCAGCGTCGCCTGCTGCCCCGTGGTCAGCGCCGCCGCGCCGGTGTCGCCCTTGGCTGGAGCCTTGGCCACGGTGTCATAGTCCTTGCTGTAGTTCCCCATCACCAACTGCATGGCGTAGTTCTTGGGGTCCTTGTCGGACTGGCCCTTGTCGCGCGTGACGCGCAGGGTGTAGTCGCCCTTGTCGACCGTCAGGTTGCCGGCCTGCAGCTTCTTGAAGGCGTCGTATCCGTCACCGGATTTCGGGTCGCTGTCGGCCAGAACCCGGCCCAGCCGGTTCATCAGTTGGACGCGCACGCCGTCGTCGCCGACCTGGCCCATGGTCATCTCACCCTTGGAGGTGACCTTGAACTTGTAGAAATCGACCTTGTCGTTCGCCGACAGCGTACTGGCGACGTTCAGACGCGTGGTGTTCTTGGCCAGAACGCCGATGTCCGTGGCGCCGGCCGTGGTGGTCAGCGGCGATTTGTTGACTGTCTTGGAAAACTCCTGGACATCGCCGACGGCCTGATTGCTCTGCGAACTCTTGATGGCCTCGACCGCGTTCTTGATCGACGCGTTGAGGCTGGACACCATAGAGCTGACGCTTGAGAGAGCATCATCCGCCATGATCCGTCATCCTTCTTCCGATCCGACCAACACACCGAAACCCGAAAGCGCGGATTCGGGTGCCGCCGAGGATTACCCACCAGGTCGCGGCCGGCTGCGCCGCCACCCGGACACATCTGCCCTAAGGGAGTATACGACAACAGCCGGCAGAACATAGTCAGGATTCGTGATTTCTTTGATCCAAAGCTGGGATGCAGGGCCCGCAAGCCGGAATCGCCGGCCCGGTCGCGGCTCAGGATCGCGGCTTTCCCTCCATTCCCGCATTCGGTGCGGTGTGGGCGGCGGCAGCGGCGGCCTGTACGGCCGCCGGCTGGGCCGACTCGGAGGCGTCCGGCTCATCGGCCAGCGGGCAATGGGGCGGCTGGGTGGGGCCGGTGACGACATCGAAATCGAACATGACAACCTCTCTTGCGGATGATGAGGCCGCCCGGTTCGCCCGTGTTCGGATTTTGAGGATGTGCAGCCCTTCAAGGGCCGGGGTCACAAGCACGAAAGCCGCCGCGGGTCGGTCCGGGCGGCTTCGGGAATGAGCGACAGATGCGCGTTCCTAGGCCGCCGGACGAAACCAGCGGCCAAAGTATCGGGAGCGTCCGCAGGACGCGATGGAAAGCACCTGTTGCATGGGAGCCACCATAGCGCACGGCCGCTGCCCTGCCAAGGGGCATTTCCGCCGTCAGCCCGCCTTGCGTTCGCCCACCGTGTCGGCGACATAGGCGTCGCGCTGCCCCAACGGACGGGCGGGGTGGCCGTTGCGGGCGGTCGTGTCACGGGCGGTCTGGTGCTCGATCTCCGCGTTCAGCTCGGCCCCCAGCAGCACGACATAGGAGGTCAGGTTGAACCACAGCAGCAGCACCACGACCGCGCCGACAGACCCGTAGGTCTCGTTGTAGCTGCCGAAATTCGACACATAGATGGAAAAGCCCAGCGACCCCAACAGCCAGACCAGGGTTGCCGTCACCGACCCCCAGCTGACCCAGCGCCATTGCGGCTCCCGCCGGTCGGGGGCGTAGCGGTAGAAGACGGCAAGCCCCAGGATGATCGCCACCGCGAGGATCGGCCAGCGGGCGAGGCTGGCGATCCAGCCGACCGGCGTTTCCTGCAGCCCGACGATGGCGATCGCGGCCGGCACCGCGACGATCATCACCATGGCGACGATGACGAACAGCAGGCCGGCGACCGTCAGGGACATCGACAGCAGTGCCAGCTTGATGATGCCGCGCGTCTCCTGCTCGCCATAGGCGATGTTGAGCGCCGTCACCATCGAGTTGGTGCCGCGCGACGCGCTCCACAGGGTCAGCAGCAGGCCGAAGACCAGCCCGAAACCCAGCCCCTGGGACGGGGCGGTCGCCACCTTGCGGGCCTGGTCGCTGACGATGGACAAGGCTTCCGGCGGCAGCAGTCCGCCCATCTGGCCCAGTTGGGTCTCGATCATTGCGGGGTCGGCGACGAGGCCGTAGATGGAGACGAGCGCCGCGATGGCCGGGAAGATGGCGAGCAGACCGTAATAGGCGACACCCGCCGCCAGCATCGACAGGTTGTCCTTGCTCTGCTCGTCCCACACCCGCAGCAGGATGTCCTTCCATCCCTGTCTGGGAATGTCCGACGGGGTTTCCGCCGACCGCCCGCGCCCGCCCCGGCTTCCGCCGCGCGCATCGTTGGCGGCGTGATGCCCGGTCACACGGTTCCGGCGCTCGTGGTAATGGCGGCGGCTCAACCCCAGCATGACCCGCCCTCCTCAGACCACGGCTTCGCGCAGCGCGCCGACGCGGTGGCGGGCGGTCTCCACGGCATGGAACTGGGCGCCGATGACGACCTGCAGGTGATCGTCCGGCGCATCGCGCAGGGCGTCGCGGAACAGGGCCAGCGTCCCGTCCAGCCCGATTTCCAGCCGCGCCAGCAGGTCCCCCCGCCCGGCCGTTCCGCCGATGCCCGCCACCACGCTGCGGGCGCTCGCTTCCGCCAGGCCGTGCAGCGGCGACCAGACCAGTCCGCCATCGCCCGCGGTCTCGATCCAGCCGCCGCCGTCGCGCAGTTCGGTATCCAGCGCCATGGCGCTGCGGTCGAGCTGGTCGGCCAGAGCCTCCAGGCGGGAGGACAGGGCCGGGTCGGCGATGGTCATGTCGGCGCGGCGGAAGGCGTCAGAGCCGTCGCGGCAGGCGGCGATCAGGTCGGTCAGCAGATGGCGGCCGCGCGGGTCCAGCTGCCGGCCACGGGAATCGTAATCGTCGAACTCCGTGGTCGACTCCGGCGTGCGGGCGACTGCCCAGGCGAGCCAGAGGGCGCCGACGCCCATCAGCGCCACGGGAACCGGGTTGGCGCGGACGGCGCGGGCGATCCGGCCGGACATGCCGTCGCCGCCGCCCTGGATGACGTCGCGCACCACCTGCACCACCCCGCCCGACATCTGGCCGGGCGACAGGCGGAACTCGATCTCGTCGATCACCGCGTCCATGCGGGCGCGGATCGACTCGATCTCGTGTTCGATCTCTTCGGGCCGGCGGTTCTGTGTCGCCGTCGTGGCCCCGGCAGCGGCCGCGTGGTCGGACGGAACCGACGCGGACGGAGCGGCGGACGGAATGGCGTCGTTGTGGTGGGTCATGCCGGACGTCTCCTGTGGGGACTGCCGGCTTGCAACACCGGGGGGAGGCGATTGTTCCGGCCAGACCTGCACAGGCAAAGGGCCGGAAGGTCTCCCTCCCGGCCCCGTCGTGAAGAACGGAGTCCTCGGCCTGCGATCAGGCCAGCGTGACCAGCGCCACGCCGCCCAGCCCGATGGCGGCACCCAGGCCGCGCAGGACGAGCCCGCCCTTGCCCTCGCGGGCGACGCCGCGCAGCGACAGGGCCACGGCGACGCCGGCCCCATGCAGCAGGGCGGTGGCGAGGGCAAAGCCCAGACCGTAGAGCAGCGGCTGCGCCGCCTCCGGCATCTCGGCCCCATGGGCGTGGCCGTGGAACAGCGCGAACAGGGCGACCGCCGCCAGCGATACCGGCAGCGACAGGCGCGACTGCGCGGCGACCAGGGCGCCCAGCACGATGACCGAACCGGCGATCCCCAGTTCCACCGCCGGCAGGCCGATCCCGGCCATGCCCAGCAGGCCGCCGCCGATCATGGCGGTGACGAAGGCCGCCGGCAGGGCCCAGAGCGCCGCGCCGCCGCGTTGCGCCGCCCACAGCCCGACCGCCACCATGGCCAGCAGATGGTCCCAGCCGCCGACCGGATGCAGGAAGCCGTGGACGAAGCCGGCGTCATGGGCACCGAAGGTATGGGCGTCGGCGACCGCCGGCAGCACCAGCCCGGCCAGCAGGACGGCCGAGGCGAGGGAGAAGCGTTTCATGGACAAGCATCCTCTGATGTCGTGTCGCGCCGGCCACGGCCCTCCCGTCCGACGCATGGGAAGCCCGGCTCTCTGGCGCGGTTGGTGCGAAGTGTATCAGAAAGCGTCATCTCGGCCATGACCGAGACGCCGTCTCCGCCCCGCCGGATCTACGTATTTTGACGCAGGTCAATGAGTTGCATCCCGGTTCCGTCAGGATAGGCCCGCCGCCGCCCCAGGACTTCACCATGACCGCAGCCACATTTCCCGCAGAGGGATCGGTATCCGTCCGGCTGCGGCTCGACAGCAGATCGGGCGCTGGCAACATGGGCGCCGCCATCATCGGCCGGTCCGAGGTCGCCGCCCGGCGCCCGCGCGCCGTCGTCGCCCTGGTCGGCCGCCGGGCGGAGGAGGCGGTGCGGCTGGCGCCCCTGCTGTTCAGCCTGTGCGGCACCGCGCAGGGACTGGCCGTCGCCCGCGCCTGCGAAGCGGCGCTGGGCATCGATGCGGGCACGCAGGAGACCGCGCGCCGCCTGCTGAGCGATGCGGAAGCCCTGGACAGCCACGGCTGGCAGGCGGTGGTGGAATGGCCGGCGCGCCTCGGCGTCCCTTCCCGCCCGGCTGCCCTGCGCGCCCTGCGACAGGCGGTTTCCGCGGTCATGCCGGCGCTCTATCCCGGCAAGGACGGCGTGCGGCCGGGCGGCGGCGTCCTTCGGCCCGATGGAGCGGCCCTGCGCGCCGCTCTGGACCGGATGGACGCCTGGCTGGCGGAGGAGGTCTTCGCCGGACCGCCGCCTCGGGATGCCGACGACCTCGCGCGCTGGGCCGGCCATGGTGCCAGCGATGCCGCGCGCCTGGCCGCCCGGCTGCTCGGCCCCGGCCTGGCCGGCTGGGGGGCGGGTGACATCCCCATGCTCGGCGAAAGCACACCGGACTGGTTCGCCGCGGCGCTGTCCGGCGACCCGACATTCGCCTCCCGGCCACGGTACGAAGGCGGTCCGGCGCTGACCGGCCCGCTGGAACGGCAGGCGGCGCATCCGCTGGTCGCTTCGGTAACGGAACGCTTCGGCAACGGGCTGGCCCGGCTGTTCGCGGCGCGGCTCGCCGATCTGGCCGAGCTGCCGCGGCGGATGGAGGCGGCCATCGCCGATCTGCGCCCCGCCGATCCGTCGATGGCGGCAGGTCCGGCTCCGGGATCGGGCTGCGGCGTGGCGGAGACGGCGCGCGGGCGGCTCGCCCACTGGTTGCGGCTGGACGAGGCGGGGCGGATCGCCGATGCCCGCATGGTGGCCCCGACCGACTGGAACTTCGCCCCCGACGGCCCGCTGGCCCGCGGACTGGCCGGTGCCGAGGTGCGCGGCCGCGACGATGCGGCGGAGCGGGCGCGGCTGCTGGTCGCGATGCTCGATCCCTGCGTCGCCTGCGGCATAGAGGTACACGAATGACGATCTCTTGCCGAAGCGGACGGCTCGTCGGATGATGGATCGCCGGACGGACAAAGCGATTGCCTTGCGAAAAGCGGGGCGGACCGAAGAGTGGGAGAGCGCGTGATGTGCACGGTTTGCGGTTGCGGA
The DNA here is from genome assembly GCF_001639105.2 of Azospirillum humicireducens. Lineage (NCBI taxonomy): Bacteria > Pseudomonadati > Pseudomonadota > Alphaproteobacteria > Rhodospirillales > Azospirillaceae > Azospirillum > Azospirillum humicireducens. Next base: position 546,577 of record NZ_CP028906.1, on the reverse strand, counting down.
GAAGGCGAAACCCGGATCGACGGCAAGGCCACCGATGCGGAGCATGAGCATATCGGCCCGGATGGCAAGGTCTACCGGCACCGCCATGGCGACGGGCACGGCCATGGTGACGGGCACGGCCATGACGGTGGGCACGGCGTGGCTCACCACCATGCCCACCACCATCACGATGACACCCACGAGCATGTCGCCCCCGACGGCACGGTGTTCCGCCACAGCCATGCCGATCACGGGCACCACGATCATGACCACGGGCACGATCATGGCCATGACCACGCGCATCACCATCACCGCCCCGACCGTCCCGACGCCATCGACGGCGGCGCCGCGCTGAACCAGCCGCGGCTGATCACCATCGAACGCGACATCCTGGCGAAGAACGACGGGCTGGCCGCCGTCAATCGCCGCCGCTTCGCGGAGCGCGGCGTGTTCGTGCTGAACCTGATGTCCAGCCCCGGTTCGGGCAAGACCACCCTGCTGACCCGCAGCCTGACCGACCTGAAGGGCCGCTTCCCGGTCGCGGTGATCGAAGGCGACCAGCAGACCAGCTTCGACGCCGACCGCATCCGCGCCACCGGCACCCCGGCGGTGCAGGTCAACACCGGCAAGGGTTGCCACCTCGACGCCTCCATGGTGGCGCAGGCCGCCGACAAGCTGGCGGCCGAGGGCGGATTCGCCGGGGACGGGGTGCTGTTCGTCGAGAATGTCGGCAATCTGGTCTGTCCCGCCGGCTTCGACCTGGGCGAGACTCACCGCGTCGTCGTGCTGTCGGTGACGGAGGGGGAGGACAAGCCCCTGAAATATCCGGACATGTTCGTCCGCGCCGACCTGCTGGTGGTCAACAAGATCGACCTGCTGCCCCACCTGACCTTCGATGTGGAGCGCATGATCGGCTACGCCCAGCGCCTGAACCCGTCCCTGGCGGTGATCCAGCTGTCGGCCACCACCGGCCAGGGGCTGGAGGAGTGGTACGACTGGATCGCCGACGGTCTGGCGGAAGCCCGCGCCGCCCACACAGCCGCCCACCCCGCTTCCACCGCCGTCTGACCGGAAGGACCGCCGCCATGTGCCTTGCCGTCCCCGCGCTCGTCACCGCCCTGCTGCCCGACGACCGCGCCACCGTCAGCCTCGGCGGCGTCACCTCCACCTGCTCGCTGGAACTGGTGGAGGATGTCACCGTCGGCGATTACGTGATCGTCCATGTCGGCTACGCCCTGTCCCGCCTGGATGCCGAGGAGGCCGAGCGGACACTCGCTCTCTTGGCCGAGGTCGCGGACGCCGAGGTGAATGGCGCCGAAGCCGCGGCCTAGTCACACCTGCTTCGACAGAAAGCCACGCCCGCAATCAAGCACGTCATCCCCGCGCAGGCGGGGATCCAGGAAGCTCCGAAATAAAGCCGCTGAACCGGCTGGATTCCCGCCTTCGCGGGAATGACGGCGCACCAAAGGCAAGGGTTCCCGTATCGCTTCCACGGGGGCTTCCTCTCCAACCGACCACCCGGACCACCCGCCATGACCGACCGCCGCCTCTTCACCCGCAAGCTCGACATCGCCCGCGGGGCGGTGGACATGACCCACGGCTCGGGCGGCAAGGCGATGGCGCAGCTGGTGCGCGAGCTGTTCGCCGCCGCCTTCGCCAACCCGTATCTCGACCAGGGCAACGATCAGGCCGCCTTCGACGTGCCGGGCGGGCGCATGGTGATGACGACCGACGGCTTCGTCGTCTCGCCGCTGTTCTTCCCCGGCGGCGACATCGGCTCGCTGGCCGTCCACGGCACGGTGAACGACGTCGCCATGGCCGGAGCCGTGCCGCTGCACCTGACCGCCGGCTTCATCATCGAAGAGGGCTTCCCGCTCGCCGACCTGAAGCGGGTGGTCGACAGCATGGCCGCGGCGGCGCGCGAGGCCGGGGTCGCCATCGTCTCCGGCGACACCAAGGTGGTGGAGCGCGGCAAGGGCGACGGCATCTTCATCACCACCACCGGCATCGGCATGGTGCCCCCCGGCGTGGCCCCCTCCGGCGACCGGGCGCGGCCGGGCGACGCCATCCTGGTCAGCGGCACCATGGGCGACCATGGCGTCGCCATCATGTCGACCCGCGACAATCTGGGCTTCGAGACCGCGATCCTGTCCGACAGCGCGGCGCTGAACGGGCTGGTCGCGGCGATGGTGGCGGCGGTGCCCGACGTGCATGTGCTGCGCGATCCCACCCGCGGCGGGCTGGCGACGACGCTGAATGAGATCGCCCACCAGTCCGGTGTCGGCATGCGGCTGCGCGAGGCCGACATCCCCGTTCGGGCGGAAGTCACCGCAGCCTGCGAATTGTTGGGGCTGGATCCGCTCTACGCCGCCAACGAGGGTAAGCTGATCGCGATCTGCGCGGCGGAGGAGCGTGACCGGATGCTCGCGGCCATGCGCGGCCACCCGCTGGGACGGGATGCCGCCTGCATCGGATGTGTGGTGGAGGACCCCCATCGCTTCGTTCAGATGGAGACCCGCTTCGGCGGCCGCCGGATCGTGGATTGGCTGAGCGGAGAACAGCTTCCCCGGATCTGCTGACCCGTACCGGCGGGCTAACCCACCCTTTCCAAAGATCCTGTCCCTTCGGCAGGACCCCTTTCGCGCGCTGGCCGTTGCCTCTCTCGGATGGTCCTATGCTCTGACCACAGACGTTCAGCGACGAGAGATTATTATGGCGTTGTCCAACATCGCTCTTCTGGGCGCACCCCGCCTGGACCCCGGCCGCATGGCAGGCACCCGGTCGGCGATGCAGGCGATGGACCGGTTGCCCGGTTGCCCGCCCCTGCACAGGCACCGGGTGAAACGGGCCTTCGACATCGTCGGTTCGCTGGGGCTGCTCGCCATCTTCGGGCCGCTGATGCTGGTGCTGGCCTGGATGGTGGCCCGTGACGGCGGTCCGGCGGTGTTCGGCCATCGGCGGGTCGGCGCCGACGGCCGCTCCTTCACCTGCCTGAAGTTCCGCTCGATGGTGGTGAACTCCGCCGAGGTGCTGGAGCGGCTGCTCGCCACCGACGAGACGGCGCGCACCGAATGGCTGGCGACGCGCAAGCTGCGCAACGACCCGCGCATCACCCCGGTCGGGCGTTTCCTGCGCAAGTCGAGCCTGGATGAGCTGCCGCAGCTGATCAACGTCCTGCGCGGCGACATGAGCCTGGTCGGCCCCCGCCCGATCATCGACGACGAGGTTCCCTATTACCGCGCCTGCTTCCCCTTCTACACCCGCTGCCGCCCCGGCCTGACCGGGCTGTGGCAGGTCAGCGGCCGCAGCGACGTCGACTACGTGCGCCGGGTCCAGCTCGACACCGCCTATGTGGTGGGCTGGAGCTTCTGGACCGACATCGGCATCATGCTGCGCACCGTGCGGGTGGTGGTGAAGGGCAGTGGCGCCTACTGAGCCCCCTCCTCCCCCCCTTCCGAAAGCACTCATCCCTTCACACCGGTCGCGCGTCCCATCGGGGCGCGCGACATTGCCGTTTGCGCACACCATTTCCGGCAGGGGTCTTGTTCCTGCGCAGGAACAAGACCCCTGCAACCGTCCCTGTTGCATGACACGCTTGCCGAATCCGGGGTGGACTTTGAGAATGGCGGAACGACGTGCTAGGGTCGGGCCAACCGGCGAAACCCTGGTATAAGTGAACGATGAGCGTAAGACCGCCGGCCGGACCGGCCAGTCAAGAGGGGCCTAGGATGGCGAAGCTGCTGGCTGCCTTGCTGCTGATGATGGTGGCGATCGGGCCCGCCTGCGCCGTGGCGCCGACCAGCCGTGCCGACACCGTTGCGGCGCTCGACCGATACCGCGCCGATTTCGCGAAGATCCGCGGCTATGGATCTCTGTCCGCCGCCGACCGCAACTATGTCCTCTTCTCCGATGCCATGCGCCGCGTTCTGACGGAGCATGTGAAGCCCTTCGATCCGCAGGTGCTGGTCGACAAGGCGGAAGAGGGCCTGAAGAAGAAGAAGGCGGAGAACCCGCGCGCCAGCGACCGCATGCTGACCGAGGCGGCGCTGGACAGCATGCTGGGTTCGCTCGATCCCTATTCCAGCTTCCTCGACAGCGAACGCTACCGCTATCTGCGCGAACAGACCCAGGGTGAGTTCGGCGGGCTCGGCATCGAGGTGACGATGGACGAGGAGAGCGGCCTGATCAAGGTCGTGTCCCCCATCGACGGCTCGCCCGCCGCCCGCGCCGGCCTGCGCAGCGGCGACCTGATCGCCCGGATCGACGACGTGGCGGTCAAGGGGCTGAACCTGCACGATGCCGTCGCCCGCATGCGCGGGCCCGTCGGCAGCTCGGTCGCCCTGTCGATCCGCCGCCCGCCGGCGACCGACGCCAACACCCGCGTCTCGCTGACCCGCGCCATCGTGAAGATCCAGCCCGTCCGCTACCGGCTGGAGGGCAACGTCGCCTATGTCCGCATCGCCACCTTCAACCAGTCGACCTCCTCGGCGCTGGATGCTGCGGTGGAGGACATGCGCCGGCAGGCGAAGGGCCGGCTGACCGGCGCCGTCATCGACCTGCGGAACAACCCCGGCGGCCTGCTGGAGCAGGCGGTGCAGGTGGCCGACCGTTTCCTGGAGACGGTGGACATCGTCTCTGTTCGCGGCCGCGATCCGGAGGAATCCCGCTCCTACCGCGGCACCTCGGGCGACCTGCTGGCCGGGCTGCCGGTGGTGGTGCTGATCAACAGCGGCTCGGCCTCGGCGTCGGAGATCGTGGCCGGCGCCCTGCAGGACCATCACCGCGCGCTGCTGTTCGGTTCGCGCTCCTACGGCAAGGGGTCGGTGCAGACGATCTCCTCGCTCAGCGTCGACACCGGCATCCGCCTGACCACCGCCCGCTACTACCGCCCGTCGGGGGCGCTGGTGGACTGCTTCGGCGTCTCGCCCAACCTGGAGGTCAAGCCGACCCACGGCAACACCGAGGAAACCCACCCCGACCCCGCCACCTGCGATCCAAACGCCCCGGTCCCGCCCAAGCCGCAGGTGTGGATGGCGCAGGACATGTGCCCCGACGTGATGGACAAGGCCCCGCGTCCCGACGACGACCGTCCGCTGGAATGCGCCGTCTCCGCCATCCGCAACCGCCTGACCGGCACGCTGGCCGGAGGGGAGTGAACCGGAAAATCCCCTCTCCCCCCCAGGGAGAGGGGCATTCGCGACGGAGCGGCGCTGCTCGACCTTGAAGTATTTTTCCTAGCCCACGAACGCTGCATCCATCGCCCGCGTTTCCACCGTCCAGCCCGTCCCGTGCGCCGCGATGGCGGTGACGGTGCCCGGCAGCACCCGGCGGTCGAACAGGCACCAGTCCGTCGGCAGGCCGACATCGCTCCGCAACCCCTCGCCGATTTCCAGCAGGGCCGGCGGTGCGCCGGGCGTCACCTCCACCGCGAACTGGTCGAGCGGCATCGACAGCCCGACGCCGGCCGCCTTGATGAAGGCCTCCTTCCGCGTCCAGGCCAGCAGGAAGCCCTCGTCCCGCCCCTCCGGCCCCAGCGCCTGCAGGGCGGCACGCTCGGCGGCGTGGAAGAAGCGGTCGGCGATGCCGTCGGCGCTCTCGATGGGCCGCAGCCGTTCGATGTCGACGCCGATCCGCCCCTCCGCCGCCACCGCGATGGCGAGGCTGTCCTCGCTGTCGCTGAGGTTGAAGGACGGGCCGCCGGGCAGCGCCGGCTTGCCGTGCGTGCCGTAGTCGAAGACCAGCGCCGCCGGATCGCGGCCGGTGAAACGCCCCAGCAGAAGCCGCAACAATCCCCGGCGCAGAACGAAGCGGTCGGTCAGCCGTTCCATCAGGAACCGGTCGGCGCGCTCCAGCTCGTCGGCGGACAGCAGGGCGCGCATCGCCGCTTTCTGCGCGGCCAAGCCCGTCAGATCGGCGAACCAGACGCGGACGACTCCGGGCTTCAGATCATAATCGCCGGCGCACCCGCCCGCCGCCATCGTGATGCTCACGTCATGCATCGGACAGCGATCCTCCCTCTCAATTTAGCGTCCTGGCTCCGGCAGGGGTTTGGGGTATCATGCGCGCCTCTCGCATCCGCCCCTGCATCCGGACCAGGATCCCATGGTTGACACCGCCCTGCTTGCCCCGCACCTGACCAACGTTCTTCGCGACGCCTTCATCGCGGAGCTGCCCAATCATTACCGCGGCAAGGTGCGTGAAAACTACGACCTTCCGGATGGGCGGCGCATCCTGATCACCACCGACCGGCTGTCGGCCTTCGACCGCGCCCTGACCGCCATCCCCTTCAAGGGGCAGGTGCTGACCCAGACCGCGCGCTTCTGGTTCGAGGCGACCAAGGACATCTGCGCCAACCACGTCCTGGAATACCCGGACCCCAACGTCGTGGTGGCGAAGCGGCTGACCATCATGCCGGTCGAGGTCGTGGTCCGTGATTACATGGCGGGCACCACCGGCACCTCGATCTGGTCGATGTACAAGCAGGGCCGGCGCGAGATGTACGGCCACATCTTCCCCGACGGTCTGCGCCAGAACCAGAAGCTGGGCACCCCCATCATCACGCCGACCACCAAGGCCTTCGACGCCGGCCATGACGAGGAGCTGACCGCGACCGAGATCGTGGAGCGCAACCTGCTGACCCGCGCCCAGTGGGACGAGGTGTCGGACAAGGCGCTGGCCCTGTTCGCCCGCGGCCAGAAGATGGCGGCGGACCGCGGCCTGATCCTGGTCGACACCAAGTACGAGTTCGGCTTCGACGAGGACGGCAACATCCTGCTGGCCGACGAGATCCACACCCCCGACAGCTCGCGCTACTGGTTCGCCGCCAGCTATCAGGAGCGGTTCGAGGCCGGCGAGAAGCCGGAGAGCTTCGACAAGGACTTCGTCCGCAACTGGGTCGTCGCCCGCTGCGATCCCTACACCCAGGACGTGCCGGAGATCCCCGGCGACGTGGTGCTGGAAGCGGCCCGCGTCTACATCGAGGCCGGCGAGACCATCACCGGCCGCCCGTTCGAGGTGCCGGCGACCGCCGTCCCGATCCTCGACCGCATCCGCGCCAACCTGGCGCCCTACTTCACCAAGTAAAGAGCCGGGCTCCATGCGCGTCGCCATCCTCGACGATTACCAGGGGGTCGCGCACGACCTCGCCGACTGGTCGCAGTTGCCGCCGGGAAGCGACCTGACCGTCTTCGACAAGCCGCTGGGCGATGAGCTGGCGGTGGCGGCGGCGCTGGAGCCCTTCGACGTGCTGGTGATCATGCGGGAACGCACGCCGTTCCCCGCAACCCTGATCGGCCGGCTGCCCAAGCTGAAGCTGCTGGTCACCACCGGCGCCCGCAACAACGCCGTCGACCTTTCGGCCTGTGCCGCCCGCGGCATCCCCGTCTGCGGCACCCGCATGGTCGGCACACCGACGGCGGAACTGACCTGGGGCCTGATCCTGGCGCTGGCCAAACGGATTCCGGCGGAGGAGCGGGCTCTGCGCGAGGGGCGCTGGCAGACCGGACTGACCGGCGATCTGGCCGGCAAGCGGCTCGGCCTCGTCGGTCTCGGCAAGCTCGGCACCAGGGTCGCCCAGGTCGGCCTGGCCTTCGGCATGGAGGTGGCGGCCTGGAGCCCCAACCTGACCGACGAGCGCGCCGCCGCGGCCGGCGTGACCCGCGTCGAAAAGCGCGATCTCTTCGCCACCTCCGACGTGGTCAGCGTCCATCTGGTGCTGAGCGAACGCACCCGCGGCGTGGTGGGCGCCGGCGAGATCGGCGCGATGAAGCCAACGGCCTTCCTGGTCAACACCTCGCGCGCCGGGCTGGTGGACGAGGCGGCGCTGGCCCATGCGCTGCGCCACGGCCATATCGGCGGCGCCGGCATCGACGTCTTCCCCATCGAGCCTCTGCCGAAAGACAGCCTTTGGCTTGACCTTCCCAACACGGTGCTGACGCCCCATCTGGGCTACGTGACGCGGGAGAATTACGCGGTGTTCTACCGCGACGCGCTGGAGGACATCCTGGCCTGGAGGGCCGGTTCACCGGTGCGGCTGCTCTCTCCCGCCTGAACGGGAAACAGAGGCGGAGGGCACCGGTGAGCTGGAGCGGCAGGGTCGGAGACGGTTTCCGCGGCGGTTTCTGGGCAAGGGTGAGCCGGCATCAGTTGGGCATGCTGGTCGGCATGTCGGTGATCGCCGGCCTGCTGTTCGGCTTCGTCGAACTGGCCGGCAAGGTGATGGAAGGCGAAACCAGCGCCTTCGACAAGCGCCTGCTGCTGGCTCTGCGCGATCCGTTGAATCCCGACCAGCCCGGCGGCCCCTGGTGGTTGGCCCGGATGGCGCGCGACATCACCTCGCTCGGCAGCACCACCATCCTCACCATCGTCACCGTCGCCACGCTGGGCTTCCTGCTTCTGCTGCACAAACGGGCGGCGGCGCTTCTGGTGCTGGTGTCGGTCGGCGGCGGCGGGACGCTCAGCACCCTGCTGAAGATGCTGTTCGACCGCGCCCGCCCCGATCTGGTGCCGCACGGCGATCAGGTGATCTCCGCCAGCTTCCCCAGCGGCCACGCCATGCAGTCGGCCGTGGTCTACCTGACCCTGGGCGCGCTGCTCGCCCAGTTCGTCGAGGGACGGCGGACCAAGGCCTATCTGCTGACCTGGGCGATGCTGCTGACGCTGGTCATCGGGTCGAGCCGCGTCTATCTGGGCGTCCATTGGCCGACCGACGTGCTGGCCGGCTGGAGTGTCGGCGCCGCCTGGGCGGCCTTCTGCTGGATGATCGCCGAATGGCTGCAGAGGCGCGGCGCGGTGGAGCAGGACCGGCCGGAGGCGACGGCGGGACGCTGACGGACAGGCAACCGGGGGTGCATCGCACAAAAGGTTAACAAGCGGGTTGAATAGGACCGCGTGCCCGTCGATAGTGTCGGCCCTACCTCTTTCGGATCAGGCCGCACCATGCCTCACGGCACCCTCGACCGCGAAACCCTTGAAGCCGTCGGCGTCCTTGCCCGCGCGGTGGAGCGCGAGCGGGTGCCCGGCGTCCTGGAGTGCCGCCTGCTGGCCAACGCCCTGAAGCGTACGCTGGACAGCGGGCGGGAACGCGAGCTGACCGAGGCGTCGCGCGTGTTCCGCACGCTCGACGCCGACCTGCGCGACCGCATCGTCGCCCGCGCGCGGGTGGAGGCCCAGCAGGCCCGTGCGCAGGCAAAGGCCAAGACCGCCGACCACGATGTGGTGACCCAGGAAATCCCGTCGCTGCCCCGCCGGGCGGTCGAACCGAAAGCGCGTGCGGGCTCCACTTTCCTGGCGGCTCTCAACGGCCTGCGTCCGGCCGCGACCGCCGGCAGCCGGGGCGCGGCCCGCGACCGCCTGCGCGCCGCCGTCGACTCCCAGCGCCGGGTCGGACAGCGGACCGAACCGACGCTGGAGTGATGGGAGGCGGAGGCGGCTCGGGCCGACGCCTTACCCCTGCCGCAATGCGCAGCGCGCCGCGGCCAGATCCCACGCCGCGCAGCCGACGCTCTTGAACAGGCGCGGACGCCCATCCGTCGCCCGGCCGTCCAGCGCATCGACCAGCGACTTCACCGTCGCCCAGTCCGCGCCGGCCTGGATGAAGTCGCCGGCCTCGTGGCGGGCGCCGGCGGGATCGTCGACGAACAGCTCGCTGCCATGGACGGCGGTCGGGCCGAACTCCGCCATTTCCGGTTTGAAGGCACCGACGCCGACCAGCAGGCGGTCGGGACGCGGCGTCTCATCATAGATGGGGGACAGGCTGGTGGTGAGTGCGATCACCACCTCGGCGGCCGGATCGACCGGACCGCTCATCGGCCGCAACTCCACCCCCTGGCCCTCCTGCGCCGCACAGAAGGCGGCAGCGCTGCCGATGCTGCGGCTGTGGATGTCGACGCGGATGCCGGGATAGAGCGCCGCGAGCGCCGCCACATGGCCGGCCGACTGGGTGCCGGCGCCGAGCAGCGCGACATGGCGCGGGGCCGGGGCCAGAGTGCGGATCGCCAGCATCGACACCGCGGCGGTGCGGCGCGCGGTGACGGTCGGGCCGTCCAGGATCAGCTGCGGCGCGCCGGTCGCGGCGTCGAAGGCGCTGACCACGCCATGGATGGTCGGCAGACCCTTGGCACCGTTGCCGGGGTTGACGTTCACCAGCTTGTGGATGGCGATGTCCGCCGCCGTGGCCGGCATCGACAGCAGCACGCCGCCATCGGGCAGTGGCAGCACCTGCCGTTCCGGGCTGGCGATGCGGCCGGCGGCATAGTCGCGGGCGGCAGCGGCCACCGCGTCGCACAAGGCGGGGAAAGGAAGGCGGGCGGCGGTCTGTTCGGCGGTGAGCACGGCGAGCAAAGACACGGTGTGCGGCTTCCTCTTTATGGGGCGGGAAACGGTCAGGCGCGGGCGCGCTCGATCTCCACGCCGACGCTGGCGGCGTCGGGGAAGACGTCCAGCTTTTCCACCCGAACCTTGGCCATCGTCACCCGCGCGTCGGCAAGACAACGCTCGGCGATGCGCTCGGCCAGCGTTTCCACCAGCGTGACATGACCCTGGGTGACCACGCCCTTGACGATGGTCGCCATGTCCTCGCCGGTGACACCGGGAGCGATCACCTCGAGATCCAGGTTCAGGCGGATGCGCTGGGGTTTCGCCCGTTCATGGGCATAGACGCCGATCAGCGCGTCCATCACCAGATCGCGCACGAAACAACGGGTGGACAGCGCCGCCGGGGCCGAGCGCGGCAGCGGGGCGGTGACGGTGGCGAAGAGCTTGTTCATGGGCGAAAGCCCTAACACGGCGGCGCCACCGCTGCCAAGCAGCCGACCGGGACAACGCCCATGCCGGACGGACAGGTCTGGGGCGGACTCAGTGCATCTCCGAACGGATGCGCTCGCGCAGCACGTCGATCGGGCGCAGATCCTCGCCCTCCTCGTAATGCCAGAAGGTCCAGCCGTTGCAGGCCGGCAGGCCGGCCATGGCGGCGCCCACCTGATGGATCGAGCCGCGATGGTCGCCGCGCGGGCCGGAACCGATCAGCGTGCCGTCGGCGCGCACGCGGGCGGCGACACGGCGGCGCTGGTCGAACAGGGTCGAGCCGGGGCGCAGCAGCCCGCGTTCCACCACCCAGCCGAAGGGGATGCGCGGGGCGGCGCGCTTGGGCGGGGTGTCGAGGATCGCCGCCTCCGGCGCCTCCTCCACCGCGTCGATGCGGGCCTGGGCCGCCTTGACGTAGGTGTCGTCACGCTCCAGCCCGATCCATTTGCGGCCGAGCCGCTTGGCGACGGCGCCGGTGGTGCCGGTGCCGAAGAAGGGATCCAGCACGACGTCGCCGGGACGGGACGAGGACAGGATCACCCGGTACAGCAGCGATTCCGGCTTCTGCGTCGGATGGGTCTTCTTGCCGTCCTCGTCGCGCAGGCGTTCGCCGCCGCTGCAGATCGGCAGCAGCCAGTCGCTGCGCATCTGGAGATCCTCGTTGAGGCTCTTCATCGCGTCGTAATTGAAGCGGTAGCGCGCATCCTTGTCGCGGGCCGCCCAGATCATCGTCTCGTGGGCGTTGGCAAAGCGGGTGCCGCGGAAGTTCGGCATCGGGTTGGTCTTGCGCCAGACGATGTCGTTCAGAATCCAGAAGCCCAGATTCTGCAGCGTGGCGCCGACGCGGAAGATGTTGTGATAGCTGCCGATCACCCACAGCGAGCCTTCCGGCTTCAGGATGCGGCGGGCGGCCGTCATCCAGTCGCGGGTGAAGCGGTCGTAGGTCTCGAAATCGTCGAACTTGTCCCACTCGTCATCCACCCCGGCGACGCGGGTGTGGTTCGGCCGCAGCAGCTCGCCTCCCAACTGCAAGTTGTAGGGCGGATCGGCGAAGACGAGATCGACCGACGCGGGCGGCAGATCGTTCATGAGAGCGATGCAATCGCCGACCAGGATACGGTTTTCAGGGAGCATTTTACGACCGGCAAAGAACTGGGACTCGGCCGGACAATGAGTCGCGCCCGAGTCGCCGTCAACAGCTTTCTTTGCCAAGTGACGACGGCTCAGCCGCTTAGTGCCTTTTGCCGTTTCACTGGTGCAAAACTGACTCGGTGATGCGGCGTGACACCATGGCGGGTCAGCGCGTCCAGATGCTCTGGCGTCGGATAACCGGCATTTCGATCCCATCCATAGTGGGGATACTGGACCGACAACCGCAACATCTCGCTGTCGCGCGCCACTTTGGCGAGAATAGAGGCGGCAGCGATGGACTGGCTGCGGCTGTCGCCCTTGACCACCGCCACCCTCTCGCACGCGATATCCGGGGTGAATTTGCCGTCCACCAGCGCCGCGTCGGGCGGGGCGCCGGGCAGCGCCTGATAGGCCCGCTTCATCGCCAGCAGCGTCGCCTTGTGGATGTTCAGCTCGTCGATTTCGGCGGCCGACGCCTCGGCGATGGCAAAGGCCAGCGCATGCGCCCGGATCGCCGGCTCGATCACCTCGCGCAGACGGCGGGTGACGGCCTTGCTGTCGTCGATCTGTACGGCGATCTCCGGCGGCAGCCCTTCGGGCGGCAGCACGACGGCGGCGGCGACCACCGGGCCGCAGAGCGGTCCGCGCCCGACCTCGTCGATGCCGCAGACGCGGCGGCCGGGACCGAAGCCGGCCTCCAGCGACAGGTCGGGGCGTGCGCGGGGCACGGCGGCTTTGCGGGGCATGGGCGGGCGGCCTTCAGGAAGGGGGTGGGATGGGGCCGCTTGATAGCGGCAGCGGATTCCGGGCGCAAGGCCGTGGCCGCTTGCGTCAACCAAGCTCTTGAGAAGCGGCGCACGGCTGCGCTATGGATGCGCCCCGCGACGCCGGACCACGCCATCACCCGAGAGCAGGCCATGACCGACACGACCCAGACCGCCGCTGAATGCCCCTGCCGTTCCGGCAAGCCGCTGGACGCCTGCTGCGGACCCTATCTGGCCGGCATGCCCGCCCCGACGGCCGAAGCGCTGATGCGCTCGCGCTATTCCGCCTTCGCCACCGGCAACATCGATTACCTGCACGACACGCTGCTGCCCAGCACCCGCGACGACTTCAACCGTGAAGAGATCGAGACCTGGGCCAAGAACAGCGTCTGGACCGGCGTGGAGATCCGCTCCACCGAGGCCGGCCAGCCCGGCGACAGCGACGGAATCGTGGAGTTCGTCGCCCGTTTCAGCATGAACGGCAAGCCGATGACCCACCACGAGACCAGCCGCTTCACCCACCAGGACGGCCGCTGGTTCTATGTGGAGGGCCAGCTGGGCGCCCGCCCGCGCAGCGGCCCCAAGGTCGGCCGCAACGACCCCTGCCCGTGCGGCAGCGGCAAGAAGTACAAGAAGTGCCACGGTGCCTGAGCCTGCGCGCGTGACGGCTCAAGCCCTGAGTCGCGGTTGAGTCGTCACGCTGCACCTGCACAATTTCGGCGAAATCGCCCCGTCCCGCCCATCCATTGGGCGGCGGCGGTGTTTTTGTTGTGCGCGCTCCGTCGAATCGCGCAATGACGATTGAATTATGGGTCGGAACCGATCATCCTTCGATCGCCCTGTTCCGGGTCTCCCTCTTTGGTGCCTTGCCGGGATGGGGTTTAACACGACAGATGAGACGATACTGATGTTCGACCGTCCGCAGCGCTCTTCCTTCCGCGCTCCTGAAATCACCCAGCGCGACATCCGCGCCACCGTCAAGTGGTTCAACGCCACCAAGGGCTTCGGCTTCGTCACCCCCGACGACGGTTCGCCCGACGCTTTCCTGCACTCCACGGTTCTGCAGTTCTGCGGACACGACAGCCTGCCCGAAGGCGCCACCATCACCTGCGATCTGTCGCGCGGCCCGAAGGGCCCGCAGGTCGCCACCATCCACGCGGTCGACACCTCGACCGCCGCTCCGAGCCGTCCGTCCCGCGCCCCGCGCGAGCGTGACAGCTGGGGCAACGACGGCGGCTATGGCGGCGGCAACAGCTACGGCGGCAGCCGCGGCGGCTACGGCGCCGACAGCTACGGCGATTCGGACAGCGGCGAGCTGGTCGACGGCACGGTGAAGTGGTTCAACGTGTCGAAGGGCTTCGGCTTCATCGCCCCGTCCACCGGCGGCAAGGACATCTTCGTGCACATCCGTGCGCTGGAGCGGTCGGGCATCAGCGGCCTGGACGACGGTGCGCAGGTCCGCGTCACCATCCGCCAGGGCGCCAAGGGCCCCGAGGCTCAGCGCATCGAGATGGCCTGATCTCTCATCGGTCGTTGTGATGTGAAAAAGCCCCCGCTCCGATGGAGCGGGGGCTTTTTCATGTCCGTAACGCGGCGATGAAGCGCGTTAGGAATCCAGGAAAGGCGCACCGCCGTCGAGCGCGGTGTCCCAATAGTGGCAGGCCACATGGTGGCCGGGCGCCACCTCCTCCAGCGATGGGACAGCCTGGGCACAGAAATCGCGGGCCAGCGGGCAGCGGCGGCGCAGGGCACAGCCGCCGGGCGGGCTGAAGGCCGACGGCGCATCGCCTTCCAGGGCCGGCCGCTCGCCACGGGCCGCGGCCAGCATCGCCCGGCTGTAGGGATGCAGCGGCGCCGTCCGCAGCGTCTCGGAGTCGGCACTCTCCACCACCCGGCCGGACAGCATCACCATGCCGCGATGGGCGTCGCGCAGCCCCTCCAGATAACGGTCGGTCGCCAGCACCAGCGCCAGGCTGCGCCGGTCGCGCACCGCCGTCAGGCGGTCGAGGAACCCCTCGCGCTCCTCCGCCGACAGGCCCGCGGCGGGATCGTCGGCGATCAGTACCCGCGGTTCCGGCAACAAGGCGCGGGCAAGCCCGGCATGGGCGGCCTCCGCCTTGCTGAGCCCGCCGGGCCAGCGGAGCGCCGTGTCGGGGCGCAGCCCGGCCTCTTCCAGCGCCTCGTCGATGCGCAGGTCGCGGCGGTCGGCGGCGATGTCGGGGCGCAGGCTTTCCAGCGCCAGGGCGAACTGGTCGCCAATGGTCATGGCGGGATCGAAGGAGGCGGCCGGGTCGGGGAACAGCGGCTGCAGGTCGCGCCGGGCGCGGCGCAGGCCGCCGGGATCCGCATCCTCCCCAACCGCGTCGGCCAGCGGGGCGGCAGCGGCGGCAAGGTCGCGGCCCATCCACACCACCGCCCCCGCCGTCGGCGGCGGCAGGCACAGCAGCGACCGGGCCAGCGTCGCCTTGGCGCTGCCGGTCTCGCCCAGCAGGGCCAGCGTCTCCCCCAGGCCGAGATCCAGGTCGATGCCGTGCAGCACGGTCAGCGCCCGCGCCTCCCCCTTCGGGCCGGGGGCGAGCGGATAGGCCATTCCGACGCCGCGGGCATGCAGCCGCGCGGTCCCCGGCGCCTCCATCGGCGCCATCGGGGCGATGCGCGGCGGCTCGTAGGGCAGCAGCCGGCCGCGGCGCAGGGACAGCACGCGGTCGGCGGGACCGGCCACGCCATCCTCCGGCCGTCCGGCCAGGATCAGCGCCACCCCGTCCGCCCGCGCCCAGTCGGCCAACCGGTGGAGAAGCCGCAGCCGCACGGTCGGGTCCAGCCCGGCTGCCGGCGCGTCGGCCAGCAGCACCGCCGGCCCCACCGCCACCGCCATGGCGAACAGGCAGGCCCAGCGCAGCGAGTCCGGCAATTGTTCGGGCGGCAGGTCGAACCGGCGGGCGGCGGGCGGCACGCCCATGCGGTCCAGCCCGTCGGCCGTCCGGCGCAGCGCGCCGCGCAGATCCAGTCCCAGGTGATGGCCAACCACCTCCGCCACCTGCAGCGCCAGCGGCCGGCGCGGTGCCAGTTGCCCGCCCTGGGCGATCAGCAGGCGCCCCTCGACACGGGCACCGCCGGCCATGTCCACCCCGGCCAGGGGCTGACCGGCGAGCGCGCCCAACAGGGCGGTCTTGCCGCTGCCGGTGCCGCCGGTGATCGCCAGCACCTCCCCGCGCTCCACCCGCAGGTTGGCGCGGTCGAGCAGCACGCGGTCGCCGACCATCAGGGTCAGCGCCTCGGTCTCCACCGGAACGGCTCTCGGCGCACTGTGGTTCATGGCTTGCGATTTCCCGCAACCGCGGCGTCGGCGACGGCGCAGGCGGCCCAAAGGGCGAGTGCCAGCAGCAGGGCCGGCGGAACGAAGGCCACCGGGTCGCCCAGCCGCGCCGCCAGCCCGACCGTGGCGCCCCAACTGCCGAGCGCCGGCGGCAGGCCGAGGCCGAGCAGGCTGGCGGCACTCTCCGCCGCCAGCACGCGCGGCAGGGCCAGCGTCCCGGCCGCCAGCAGCGGGCGCACCGCATTGGGGATCAGGTGGTGGCGCAACAGGCCGCCTTCGGTCAGGCCGGCGGCGCGGGCGGCGGTCAGGAACTCCGCCCGCAGCAAAGCGGACAGCTCGGCATGAGCGAGCGCCGCAACGGCCGGGGCGGCGGTGAGTGCGGTGACGACGGCCAGCGGCCCGACCTCCCCCACCAGCCCGCCGGCCAACGGCACCAGCAGGGCGAGCGGCAGGCCGGACAGCCGGTGGGCGGCGGCGATGGCCCGCCGCTCCGCCCGGTCGCCCGACAGCCTGCCGAGCAGCCCGGCCAGCAGAGCCCAGCCGATGCCCAGCGCCCCGCCCAGGACCGCGGCCAGCAGCGCGAAGGACAGGCTGCCCCGCCCGTCGAGCAGGGCGGCGGCCACCGGATCGGCGTCCAGCCGGTGGATGGCGGCCCCGTCGGCCATCAGCGGCGCGGCAGCCGAGGCAAGCGCCAGGGCGACCAGCACCGCGGCGCCCGATAGGCCGCGGGCGAAGCCGGCGCGCGGCGCCGCCGGGTGGGACGTCACCGGGTGGGACGGCGGTGATTGGTCGAGCTCGGCCATCGGATCCCTTCGTCCGTCACGCCCCGTCATAGGGCCTGGAGCTGCGGTTGGCCGGATCGATCCAGTCGCGCACGGCGAGGCCGAGAGCACCCAGCAGGACGGTCAGCCCGCAAAGGGCCACCAGCGCCGGCAGCGATCCCGCTGCCGACCCGGCGCGGGCGGCGTCGATCATCAGTGCGCCCGCCCCCGGCAGGTCCAACAGGCTTTCCAGCGCCACCGCCCCGACCACCGCGGCGAGAACCGCGGCACGCAGGCCGCCCATCACCGGGGCGACCGCCTGCGGCAGGGCGTGGTGGCGCAGCACGGTGCGCTCGTCCAGACCCAGGCCGCGGGCCATGCGCACGGCGCCGCCCTCCGGCCCGGCGCCGAGCGCGCGCTCCATCGCCGGGCGCGACAGCCTCGCCGCCTGGCAGGCGGCCGGAATGGCAAGCGTGGTCCAACCCAGCGGTGCGGCAGACGCCCCCGCCCGAACCGCGAGGGCCGCGACGGCCGCCAGCAGGAAGCCAGGGAGCAGCGGACCCGCCCCGGCCAGGAACCGGCCGATCAGTCCGCCCGCCGACCGCGGCGCCACCGCTGACCAGGAGCCTGCCAGGGCGCCCAGCGCGGTGCCCACCGCCAGAGACGGCAGGGTCAGCAGCAGCGTCACCGCCAGCCCGCTCAGCAGCGCCGTCGCGGCGTCCGGCTGCGGCGCCACCAGTGCCGACAACCCCACCCCCGCCGCCATCGGCAGGATGGCGGTCGGCACGGCATCGATCAGGCGGCGGATCAGGAGGCGCGGCATTGAAAGAACGGTATCGGGGGAAGGACGGTATCGGGTGGAAAACGTCGTATCGCGTACGACATGCGACCGTAAGCGTCCCCACCCCCATGGAGCAACAGAATTAGCGCATGCCCTGGAAGTGCGGCGGAAAAGCCTTCGCCTTCCGATTTTTTCGACCGGCAGCGTGGCCGGGGTGGCTGCAATTCCCGGCGGCCTTCACCAAATGGCTGAGGGCGGGGAAGGAAAGGCCTTCCCAGATGTTATGGCCAGGACCCACGAGACGACCGGACCCCATGTACGCCCACTCGCCCCAGCCCCTCCCCTCCGCCGGACCGACGCCCGACGCCGCTGGGCCGGCCGGTGCGCTGCGGCCGATTCTGGATCCGGGACGGACCTGCTGGCGGGTGGAGGAGACGGCCCGGCTGGGCGTCATCGTCGATGGCGAGGATTACTTCGCGCTGGCCAAGGCCGCCATGCGGCGGGCCCGGCGCACCATCTACCTGACCGCCTGGGATCTGGACGCCCGCATCCGCCTGATGCCGCAGACGCGCCGGCCGCGCCGGCCCGACCGGCTGGGCACGCTGCTGAACTGGCTGGCGACGACACGGCCCGATCTGCACATCCATGTGCTGAAATGGGACTATGCCGAACTGTTCGACCTCGCCCGCTGGTCGCACCCCTTCATGCTGCGCAACTGGCTGACCCACCGGCGTCTGCAGTACCGGCTGGACAGCGATCACCCGACCGGCGCCTGCCATCACCAGAAGCTGCTGGTGATCGACGACCGGGTCGCCTTCTGCGGCGGGCTGGACATCACCGCCAACCGCTGGGACACCCGCGCCCATCATGGGCACGACCCGCGGCGGCGCCAGCCCGACGGCAAGCCCTACGAGCCGTTCCACGATGTGATGATGGCAGTGGACGGCAACGCCGCCCACGCGCTGGGCGAGATGTTCCGCGAACGCTGGGCGCGGGCGACCGGCGAGACGCTGCCGCCCCCCGCCCCGTCGCCCGGCCGGCCGCCGCGGCGCCACCCGCTGGCCGCCGACCCCTGGCCGCCGGGCTTCGAGCCGCTGCTGCGCGGCGTGCGTGTCGGCATCGCCCGCACCGATCCCGCCTGCAACGGCCGCGAGGCGGTGCGCGAGGTGGAGGCGCTGTATCTGGAGGCCATAGCCCAGGCGCGCGAGGTCATCTATCTGGAAAGCCAGTATTTCGCCTCCACCGCC
This sequence comes from Azospirillum humicireducens, assembly GCF_001639105.2. NCBI lineage: Bacteria > Pseudomonadati > Pseudomonadota > Alphaproteobacteria > Rhodospirillales > Azospirillaceae > Azospirillum > Azospirillum humicireducens. The sequence goes on along the minus strand of NZ_CP028906.1, from coordinate 527,795 downwards.
GTGGCGGAGGCGCTGAAGGCCCGGCTGGCGGAGGAGGACGGGCCGGAGGTGATCGTCGTCAACCCGGTGCGCACCACCAGCTGGCTTGAGAACACCGTCATGCTGGGCGCCCGCGCCCGCCTGACCCGCGAGCTGCGCGAGGCCGACCGGCACGGCCGCTTCCGCCTGTTCGCCGCGCTGACCGACGGCGGCGCCTGCATCACCGTGCATGCCAAGGTGATGGTGGTCGACGACCGGCTGCTGCGCATCGGCTCCGCCAACCTCAACAACCGCTCCATGGGCCTCGACACCGAATGCGACCTGGCTTTGGAAGCCGGGCCGGGGCCGGAGGACGCCGAGACGCGCCGGGCGATCCGCCACACGCGCGACGATCTGATCGCCGAGCATCTGGGCACCAGCCCGGCTGCGGTGGCGGCGGCGCACCGGCAGCTGGGCTCGCTCGCCGCGGCCATCGAGTCGCTGCGCAAGCCGGTGGGTCGCACGCTGGAGCCGCTGCACGATCCCGAACCGGACGGGCTCGCCGCCGCGGTCGCCGACGCCCGCGTCTTCGATCCCGAACATCCGGTCGATGCGGTGGACATCGTGCGCCGGGTGCTGCCGTCGCGGATCCCGCGCACCCGCCACTGGCTGATGCTGGCCGGCATCCTGGCGATCCTGGGACTGTGGGGGATGTGGCGCTACACCGCCCTGCAGGACTGGGCGACGCTGGACGCCGTGCTGGCGGTCTTCCAGACCCTGCGCGACAGTCCGCTGGCGCCGCTGTGGGTGATCCTGGCCTTTGTCGCGGGCGGCTACGTCATGTTCCCGCTGACCGTGCTGATCGCCGCCACCGCCATCATGATGGGACCGTGGTGGGGCTTCCCCACCGCCATGGGCGGGGCGGTGGCCTCGGCGGTGGCGATGTTCTGGACCGGACGGCTGGCGGGGCGCGACCTGCTGGACCGCCATGGCGGCCCGCTGATCGCACGGCTCAACGACAAGCTGGCCGACAGCGGCATCGCCGCGGTGGCCGGCGTGCGCGCGGTGCCGGTGGCGCCCTACACCGTGGTCAACCTTGCCGCAGGTGCGTCGAAGCTGCGTTTCGGCGATTATGTGATCGGCACCATGGTCGGTCTTGCGCCCGGCATCCTTGCCTTCAATCTGCTCGGGCACCAGCTTGAACGGACCATCGGCAATCCCGGCGCCGCCGACATCGCGCTGCTGGTGGCGATGGGGGCGGTGGCGATCGGGCTCGGCTGGCTGACGGGCCGGCTGCTCGGCCGGTCGGGACGGAAGCCCGGCCGGACGGCAGAGGGACAAGGCCGGCAGGATGACAGGCCAGACGAAAGGATTTTGGAACCGTGATCCGTTTCAGCCGTGAGCGTGTCCAGCGCATCGCCGCCGCGTTGCGCGCAGCCCGTGCCCGCCGTCCCCGCCGTGCCGACAACCGCAGTTCCCCCGTTCCGGACGGCATGGCCGCCTTCAGCGTCGCCACCTGGAACATCCACAGCTGCGTCGGGCTGGATGCCCGATTCGCGCCCGACCGCATCGCCCAGGTGATCCGCGACCTCGACGTCGACCTCGTCGGCCTGCAGGAGGTCGGCTGGCACCATCGCGGCGAATCGGGGATGGACCAGTTCGCCTTCCTGGAACAGCACACCGGGCTGAAGGCCTATGCCGGCCCGACCAAGCACAGCGAACGCGCCCATTACGGCAATTGCCTGCTGACCCGCCTGCCGGTGCGCTCGATGGAGACGATGGACCTCTCCGTCGGCAAGCGCGAGCCGCGCGGCGGCATCGACGCGGTGGTGGAGGTGGAGGGCCGCCCGGTTCGGGTGATCGTCGCCCATCTCGGCCTCGACCCCTGGGAACGGGCCAAGCAGGTCGGCGACATAGTGTCGCGGGTGGAGCGGCAACCGGAGCTGCCCACCCTGTTCATGGGCGATCTCAACGAATGGACGCCCAGTTCCCCCCGGCTGCGCCAGTTGGCGTCCTCCTTCGCCGACGTCGCCAATCCGCGCAGCTTCCACGCCCGCATGCCGACCCTGCGGCTCGACCGCATCTATGTGACGGGAGGCTTGCAGATCCCCGCTTTCGAGGTGGTCCGCACCATCCTCACCCGTCGGGCATCGGACCATCTGCCGGTCCGCGCGGTGCTGGCCGTTCCCTGATCGTCGGAAGCCGTCACAAAACGTCAGTATGACCAACGGAATCCTGCGCGGAGGTCATAGGGGAATTGTTGCGGTTGATAATTTTTTGTGCACCGCAATGTTCTTTTAACAACAGAGCTTTGCAATCGCGAAAAGGCTCTTGACCTATACGCGATCCCCGACGAAGGATATGGTTGGTAATACGATCAATAAGTGGTCGAAGGAATGACCGACCCTGGCCGACCGGGGGTAGCCGTGACGTGAGGATCTGACTTGCTGTATCACCTGTACGACATGCAACACGCTGCCATGCGGCCGATGCGTTTCTGGGCCGAAGCCGCCCAGCACACCTTCCAGAATCCGCTGATGCCGTTGTCCTACACCAAGCTGGGCCGGGCGGTCGCCGCCGGGGCGGAACTGGTGGAGCGGACGACCCGCCGCTTCGGCAAGCCGGCCTTCGGGCTTCCGGAAACGGTGGTCGACGGGCAGACCGTTCCAGTCACCGAGCGCTTCGTCTGGCAATCGCCCTTCTGCAAGCTGCTGAACTTCGCCAAGCCGGAAGGCACGCCGGCCCAGCCGAAGGTGCTGCTGGTCGCCCCGATGTCCGGCCACCACGCCACGCTGCTGCGCGGCACGGTGGAGGCACTGATGCGCGACCATGACGTGTACATCACGGATTGGATCGACGTGCGGCTGGTGCCGATGTCGGCCGGGCGCTTCGATCTCGACGACTACATCGACACGGTGGCGGAACTGATCCGCTTCCTGGGGCCGAACACCCACGTCATCGCGGTGTGCCAACCCGCCGTGCCGGTGATGGCGGCTGTGTCGCTGATGGCGGCGGCGGACGAACCGGTACAGGCCCGCAGCATGACCCTGATGGGCGGTCCCATCGACCCGATGGCCAACCCGACGACCCCGGTCAAGCTGGCGATGGAACACCCGCTGAAGTGGTTCGAGCGCAGCGTGATCACCACGGTCCCGGTCTATTATCCGGGCGCCTTCCGCCGCGTGTATCCGGGCTTCATCCAACTGTCGGGCTTCATGTCGATGAACCTCGACCGCCACATCAACGAGCATGTCGGGCTGTTCCGCCACCTCGTCCGCGGCGACGGCGATTCGGCCGAGCAGCACCGCCGCTTCTACGACGAATATCTGTCGGTGATGGACCTGTCGGCGGAGTTCTACCTCCAGACCATCGAGACGGTTTTCCAGAAGCACGCCCTGCCCAACGGCACCATGGTCTCCCGTGGCCGCAAGGTGGAGCCGGCTGCGATCGCCAAGACCGCAGTGATGACGGTGGAAGGCGAGCTGGACGACATCTCCGCCCCCGGCCAGACCATCGCGGCGCAGCGGCTGTGCTCGTCCCTGCCGGACGGGATGCGCAAGACGCATTTCCAGAAGGGTGTCGGCCATTACGGCATCTTCAACGGCCGCCGCTGGCGCGAAAGCATCCTGCCGGAGATCCGCAGCTTCATCCGGAGCCACGACGNCAGGTGGGGGAGGGTTAGGGAGGGGGCACCACTCAGCCAGTACCCCCACCACCCCTCAATCCACCATCGTCCGCGCTTCGGTGAAGGCATCCATGTGCCCCAGCCCGGACGTGCCGCCGGCCTGCGCCCGCATGCCGGCGGTGGCGATGTGGAACAGGTAGCCCAGGGCGAACAGCGCGACGAACAGCCCGAACACCAGCGCGTTGTAATAGATCATCGTCAGCAGGGCGAGCACCGCCAGCACCAGCGAGATCGCCGGGAAGACCGGATAGAAGGGCGCGCGGTACGGCCGCTCCAGCGCCGGTTCGACGACGCGCAGGCGGAACAGCGCGGCCATGCTCATGATGTACATGACGATGGCGCCGAACACCGACATGGTGACGATGTTGGCGGTCAGCGGCAGGCCGCCGATCTGGATGAACTCGTCGGAATAGATGGCGGCGATGCCGACCACGCCGCCGGCCAGCACGGCCCAATGGGGCGTCTTGCGCGTCGGGTGCAGCCGGGCGAACACCGGCGGCAGGAAGCCGGCGCGGGACAGCGCGAAGATCTGGCGCGAATAGCCCATGATGATGCCGTGGAAGGAGGCGATCAGGCCGAACAGGCCGATCCACACCAGCATGTGCAGCCAGCCGCTCGACTCGCCGACCACCGCCTTCATCGCCTGCGGCAGCGGATCGTTGATGTTGGACAGCGCGGTCCAGTCGCCGACGCCGCCGGCGAAGATCATGGTGCCGAAGGCCAGCACCACCAGCGTCAGGATGCCGCCGATATAGGCGCGCGGCACGGTGCGCTTGGGATCCTTGGTCTCCTCGGCCGCCATCGCGGCGCCCTCGATCGCCAGGAAGAACCAGATGGCGAAGGGGATCGCGGCGAAGATGCCGCCGAAGGCATCCATGCCGAAGCTGTTCGACCCGGCCCAACCGTTGGCGGTGAAGTTGGCCCAGGAGAATCCGGGGAACACCACGCCCATGAACACCACCAGCTCGAAGATCGCCAGCAGCGTCACGAACAGCTCGAAGGTGGCGGCGATGGACACGCCGGCGATGTTCAGCCCCATGAAGATGACATAGGCGCCGACCGCCGCCAGCTTGGGGTCGAGCCCCGGAAACTGCACGTTCAGATAGGCGCCGATGGCGAGCGCGATGGCCGGCGGCGCGAAGACGAACTCGATCAGCGTGGCGAATCCGGCGACGAAGCCCCCCTTCGGTCCGAAGGCGCGGTAGCTGTAGGCGAAGGGACCGCCGGCATGGGGAATGGCGGTGGTCAGCTCGGTGAAGCTGAAGATGAAGGTGGTGTACATCGCCGCGATCAGGATCGTGGTGACGAGGAAGCCCAGCGTCCCCGCCGCCGCCCAGCCGTAGCTCCAGCCGAAATATTCGCCGGAGATCACCAGCCCCACGGCGATCCCCCACAGATGGAGCCCGCTCAGGCTCTTGCTCAATTCAGGCTTCGTGTTCCCAGACATGTTGCCTCCTGCCCCTGTTCAAAGGCGTTGGTTTGGATGGCGGCGCTCTCTCAAGACCGGTCGGTCAGTTGGTTTTTCTCGTTGTCCGGACCGGCCAGGGACGGGGCGTCCTCCTTCAGGGCGACCCCCGTCAGTTTCAGCCGCGCCGCCTCGGTTGCGAGCCAGCACAGCTTGTCGGCGGCCGTCTGGATCGACAGGCCGTCGGCATGGATGTTGGAAATGCAGTTGCGTTCGGAATCGGCGCGGCCGGGCTTCGGGTCCCAGGTCAGATAGACCCCCAGCGATTCCGCCGCCGACAGGCCCGGCCGCTCCCCCACCAGCAGCGCGACGAGACGGGCGCCCATCGCCGACGCCACCTCGTCGCCCAATGCCACGCGCGCCTGTGCGGCCAGCACCACCGGGCCGATGCGCAGATGCGGGAGCCGTGCCGCGCAGGCATGGACCAGCGGGGCCGCATTGACCTGCACGGCGGCGGCCGACAGCCCGTCGGCGATCACGAACAGCAGGTCCCACTCCCCGCCGGACAGGGTCGCCGCACTGGCCGGATCCAGCCGGCGGCCCAGATCGGGCCGGCGCAGGTAAATCGGGCGGTCGGGCGCGGCGCTGTGGACGCGGATCGTCTCCAGCGGAGCGAGATCGGCGGCCAGCCGGTCGAAATCGACCGCGCTGTGCACCGCGTCGCGGGCGCGGGCATGGGCCAGCTGGAACTCCAGCAGCGCCCTGGTCGGCAGGCCGTCGCCGCTGCGGCCCAGCGCGATGCGGGCACGGGTGGCGCCGCGGAAGCGCGCCCACGGATCCTTCTGGGTATCGCTCATCGGCCCGCACTCCCCAGCAGGGCTGAGACGACGAGGCTCTGGTCGGGCCAGGGCGGCAGGCGGCGCTGCTCGTCGAGCCAGCCGGCCTTCTCCAGCCACGCCTCGAACTCGGGCGCCGGCGGGCGTTTCAGCAGATGCCGCAGGCCCAGCACGTCGTGGTAGGACAGGCTCTGGTAATTCAGCATGACGTCGTCGGCGCCGGGCACCGCGATCAGGAAATTGACGCCCGCGGTCGCCAGCATCGTCATCAGGACGTCCATGTCGTCCTGGTCGGCCTCGGCATGGTTGGTGTAGCAGACGTCGCAGCCCATCGGCACGCCCAGCAGCTTGGCGCAGAAATGGTCTTCCAGCCCGGCCCGCGTGATCTGCTTGGCATCGTAGAGATATTCCGGGCCGATGAAGCCGACCACCGTGTTGACCAGCAACGGGTCGAAGGCGCGGGCAACCGCATAGGCGCGGGTTTCCACCGTCTGCTGGTCGACGCCGAAATGGGCGTCGGCCGACAGGGCCGATCCCTGCCCGGTCTCGAAATACATCACATTGTCGCCGATGGTGCCGCGCTTCAGCGATCTGGCCGCCTCCTGCGCCTCGGCCAGCAGCGACAGGGTGACGCCGAAACCGGCATTGGCCTTCTCGGTGCCGGCGATGGACTGGAAGACCAGATCGACCGGCGCCCCGCGCTCCATCGCCTGCATCGTCGTGGTGACATGGGCCAGCACGCAGGACTGGACCGGGATGTCGAAGCGGGTGCGCACCGCGTCCAGCATCTCCAGCAACGCGATGCAGGCCGGCACATTGTCGGTCGCCGGGTTGATGCCGATCACCGCATCGCCGATGCCGTAGAGCAGCCCGTCGAGCGTGGAGGCGGCGATGCCGGTCGGGTCATCGGTCGGATGGTTGGGCTGCAGCCGGCTCGACAGCCGCCCCGGCAGCCCGACCGTGGTGCGGAAGCGGGTGACGACCGAGCATTTGGCGGCGACGCAGACCAGATCGTGGTTGCGCATCAGCTTGGACACCGCCGCCGCCATCTCCGGCGTCAGGCCGGGGGCGAGCGCCGTCAGCGCCGCGGTGTCGGCCTCGTAGGACAGCAGCCAGTCGCGGAATTGCCCGACCGTCATGTGCGCCACCGGCCGGAAGGCCTCGGCATCATGGCGGTCGATGATCAGGCGCGTCACCTCGTCGGTCTCGTAGGGGACCAGCGCCTCGCTCAGGAAGGTCTTCAACGGCAGGTCGGCCAGCACCATGCGCGCCGCCACCCGCCGCTCGTCGCTGTCGGCGGCGATGCCCGCCAGTTCGTCTCCCGACCGCCGCGGCGAGGCGCACGCCATCACCGCCCTCAGATCGGTGAAACGGTGGCGCTGCCGCCCCAGATCGCAATGGTATCCAGCCATCCCGGCCTCCCGCCCGTCTCATCCCTCGGGCGAGAGTGGCACGGGACGGACGGCGGGCAGTTGACCGTAGAACACAAAATGCGGGCGGGTCCGATTCTCGGGAGCAGCCCCGCTCTCAGGGCGGAAGAGGAAGGAATAGCCCATCCGGGCCGGCTCCGGCCCAAGCGCGACCTTCAGCGGTTCAATCGGATAGCCGGCCGAACCTCGAACCCGGCCATACCGTTCATCTCGCACCGCAGCGCGCCGCCCGCCACCGGACGCCGCGCGCCACGCAAGAATGGAGACCGTCATGCTGACGCTGTTGCGCACCGCCATCCTGGTCCTGCCGCTGGCCGCCGTGGCCGCCTGCCACAATGAAGGCCCGGCCGAGCGCGCCGGCGAGTCCATCGACAATGCCGGCCAGAGCATCAAGGACGCCATCGATCCGCCGGGTCCGGCGGAAAAGGCCGGCCGCGCCATCGACCGCGCGGTGGACTGACGCCTCTCCGGTCCGGACGGTCCGCTCAGCGGGACGCGAGGTCCCGCTCCCGCCCGGCCGGCTGGATGCCCGACACCTCCAGCAGCAGTTTGCTGAGGATCGCATCGGCGAAGGCATCGAAGTCGCGGGCGGGGACCAGGAAGGCGCCGGGACCGCCGATGACATGATCGCGGTAATAGCCCTCCAGGTCGTTCGGCGGCGCTCCGCCCCAGGGGTTGGGCCGGTCGTTCAGGATCGGCAGCCCGTTGATGGTGATACCGCGGGCGACGGCGGCATCGCGGGCCTCCTCCACCGGGCGGCCGCGGTTGTTCTCGCCGTCGCCCGACAGGTCGATGACCCGGCGCGTGCCCTCGAACCCGTTGTTCTCGAACAGCGGGACGGAATAGTCGATGGCGGCGCTGATGGAGGTCCATTGCTCCGTCATCATCGGCGCCTCCGCCACCATGCCGGCGAAGCGTTCGACGCTGGCCCGGTCGCTCAGTTCGGTCCAGCCGACGACGGTGTGCTGGTGCCCCTCCCCCGCCCACTCCACATAGGTGGCGCCGATCCGGCCGAAGGGCCCGCCGCGGATCGCCGCCTGCACCTTCGGATTCAACAGCGCCTGCACATAGCCGTTGCGCTGCAGCTTCGCCTCGTCCGGATCGACGCTGCCGGACACATCCACCGCCAGGACCAGCTCCAGATCCACCGGAGTCTGGGCCGCGGCCGGAACCGCGGACAAGGACAGGCATAAGGGGGTGAGAATCAGGACGCAGGCCCGGATACCGGCAAGGAGTTGGGCCAAAAGACGGTATGCACGCATACGCACCCCCCTTCGCCTCGGCTGTCCGGACGCCTGGCGTCGGACGAAGGATTGAGGATTGGTATGCGAACGGTCCCTGTCCATGCCCGGCCGGGAGATTCCGGCGGCTATGAAAGGCCAAGGCGGAGTACTCCGCTGCCATCGCACGCCGGAATGATGGACGCAATCCGTGACGGCGGCACTGGTAACGGATGACAAAAGCCCGATTGCCTGCGTAGCTTAAGCCATAAGGGGTAAGCCGACCGGCGGAACCCCCCTCGTGTCCGCCCCCTCGTGTCCGCCCCACGTCCGGCAGTTCATGTCCGCATCAGCCTTCGACGCGCCTACAGGCCGCCCGCCCTCCGCCGCTTTGCCGCGGCCGACATCGACCATGTGCGCTCTCCTGGCCATCCTGGCCGTCGGCTGGCCCGGCGGCTGGTTTGGCGGCTGGTTTGGAGCTGCGGCGGCACAGACCGTGCCTGCGCCGCTGCATTCGGCCGAACTGATGGCGCCCGACCTGCCCAAGCTGCAGGCTCCCGCGGTCCGCGCCATCGACACGAACACGGCTTGCGCCGACCACGAGCCGGCGGGCAAGCCCGTTCTCGACGCGCTGTTCGGCGGGGATGCGGCCTTCGCCGAACTGGCCCGCAGCAACCCGGCCGAGGCCTTCCGCTGTTCCAGCCTGTTCCCCGGCGAGGCGGCGCTGGGCGCCCTGCGCGAGGCGGCCATGCTCGCCCCCTTCGATGCCGTGGCTGCCGCGGACCAGCTCTCCACCCGTCCCGGCGGAGCGGAGATCGTCGCCCGTGCGTTGGAGATCGGGCTGCTGACGCGCTCGCTCGACAGCGGCATGCCCTTCTACGAGACCCGGCACGAACTGCGCAAACGCCTGCCAAAGGACGCTCTGCGGCAGCTGGAATCCCAGGCGGCCAAGGCGCTGCGGGCTTCCCTGGCGCGCGACCCGGCGTTGATGGCGCCGAAGATCGGCCTGCTGCTGGACGACATGGTGGACGACCCGCCGGCCGACCGCTTCCGCATCACCCTGGCGCTGTCGTCGGAGGATCTGTTCGGCCTGATCGCCCGGATCGGGCCGCAGCTCTACACCTCGTCGCTCGACGGGCTGGTCAACATCCTCCAGATTCAATTGAAGCAGGAGCGGCGCGGCATCCTCGACCTCGCCCGCGGGGCGCGCACCCGGCCGCTGTGGGCGGACTTCTTCATCGCCGTCGTCGGCGGCGGGCGGGCCGGCAGCCTGTTCGGCACCAACCCAGCCACCGCGCGGGAGCTGATGCGCGAGAGCATCCAGGCCCTGCTGCCGGCCATCCGGACGCCGCAGCCTCCGGCGGCGGGCGGCATGCCGGATCCCGCGGTGGCCATCGGGGTGCTGGCCGACGCCATGGACCTCGACAATCATGCGGTCCGCTCCGCGCTGGAGGATGAGCTGGCGGCCTGGTACCGCAACGCGGGCGACGGCACCGTCAAGGCCATGGCCGGGCTGGCGGGCAGCCTGCACGCGACGCGCCTCTCCGGCCGGCCGGCCAGCCCCGCTTTCGAAGCGGAACGCTTCCTTCAGCGCCATTCGCTGGGCACACCGCCCGTCCTGACGGCGGAACGCCTGTTCCGCAACGGCATCAACGTGCAGCGGATGACCTTCTACGACGATCCCGACGGACGCGCGTCCTTCCGCGGCTTCCTGCGGCAGCACCGGATGCAGGGCTGGGCGCTGCACAGCCGCTCCGGCTTCGTCGTCGCCGTCAGCCCCGACCGCCATGGCCGCCGCATCGTCATCGTGGCCGATATGCCCGGCGCCGGCGACGCCGGACGCGCCGCGGCCTGGGATTGGATGGCGCGCGAGGGGCTGACCCCGTCCATCGTCATCCACCGCGGCCACAGCTATCACGAGGACGGCACGATGACGGAGATCGCGCCGGCCACGGCGCTGGTCTTCTGGGGGTCCTGCGGCGGCCACACGCGGCTCCGCGCCACGCTGGAGCGGGCGCCCGACGCGCTGGTTCTGGCGACGCAGAACATCGGCGTGTCGGCCGTCAACGAGGCGCTGCTGGGCATCATCGAGGAACGGTTGCTGGCCGACGGCACCATCGACTGGAGCGTGGTGTGGACCAACGCCCGCGCCCGCATCCGCGACCGCCGCTTTGCCGCCTACAAGCGTCCCGACCAGGATTCGGCCAACCTCGCCTTCCGGGCCTGGCGGGTCCAGGCGGCCTTTCCGTAATCCGCCCGGCAAGGCATGGCAGTGTTTCGCCGGCACCGCTTGCGGCGGAACGGCGCGCATGGTGCTGTGGTGCCTCCGATTGTTGCCCATCCCCGTAGTCGAGGCCCCAGACCATGACGTGGCAGACGCTCGCCTTCTTCTTCGCCACCGCCTTCGTGATCTCGATGACGCCGGGGCCGAACATGCTGCTGGCGATGAGCCTGGGCCTGCGCTTCGGCGCACGGCGCGCCGCCTGGGGCGGGGCCGGCATGTGCGCGGCGCTGGCGGTGATGGCGGCGCTGTCGGCCTTCGGGCTGGGCGCCCTGCTCTCCACCTCCGTTCTCGCCTTCGAAATCGTGCGCTGGGCCGGCGTCGCCTATCTGACCTGGCTCGGCATCGCCGCGTGGCGGGCGCCGGTGGAGCCGGCCGTCAACCGCGATGCCGCGGCGTCCGCGACCGGCGAAGGGTCGGCGGCGCGGCTGTTCCTGCGCGGCGCCCTGGTCGCCTTCAGCAACCCGAAGGCGCTGGTCTTCATGGGCGCGCTGTTCCCGCAATTCATCGATGCCGGCGCGCCGCTGGCGCCGCAGCTGATCGCCCTGGTCGCCACCATGGTGGTGATCGAGTTCGGCTGGATCATGGCCTATGCCACCGGCGGCGACCGGCTGGCGGCGAAGCTGACGACGGCGTCGGCGGCGAAGTCGCTGAACCGGCTGACCGGCGGCCTGATGATCGGCGCCGGCGGCCTGCTGGCGCTCGCCCGCCGGGTCTGACGCACCCGCCCGGCCCCTTTTCCGTTCCCCAAAGAAAAAGGGCCGCGCAAATGCGCGGCCCTGAAGTTTAGGGAGGAAACGCCCCGAGAATGGGCAAGGCCAAGATATGCTGCGCCGCACACGAACTGGTATTACCAATGCTGAATGGTAGCCATGCGTCACGGGAATGGCGCTATGCAGCAATATGCATTGTCAGCAATAAGCCGGACTCCCGGTTACAAAAATTTCACAGAACCGCCGCGTTCCAGTCATCGCCCGCCCCATTAATGCATCGGTTTGCCACACCCTCCGAAGGGTTACCTCCGGAGTTGCATGGCGATGCGAAACACGCGGTCGAGGAACGGTACGATGGCGATCCCAGTCCTGCGCAGCCTGACGCTGAAGCAGGCGATTCATGCGGTCCTCGCCGCCTTCGTCATCGGATTCGCCATCACCGCGGCGGAATTCGCCTGGACCGCATCGCGTGAGCGGGAGGCGGCGCTGGACCGGATCGGGCAGGTCGCCAATCTGGTGGAAGGGCCGGCCGCCACCGCCGCCTGGCTGATCGACGGCGATCTGGCCGGTCAGGTGCTGGACGGCGTGGTGCGCGCGCATGCCGGCTGGGCGGAGATCCGGCTGGGAGACGGCACGCTGCTGGCCCGTCGCGAACAGGCTGCATCGCCGATGTCGCTGCTGGGCCGGGCGGCGACCGCGCTGCTCTTCACCGACACGCCGATCCTTGTTCATGACCTCCCCATCCCCGCAGCCGACCGCAGCACGCCGGCGGACGGCGGCCGGATCGTCGGCCGGTTGGCGGTCGGGATCGACACCGGGCGCGCGGCGGCCGGCTTCCTTGCCTATGTCTCCGCGGCGCTGGTTGCCGGAACCCTGCGCAACCTCCTGATCGGGCTGGCGATGGCGGCGGTGTTCCACCGGTTGCTGACCCGCCCGCTTCTGCAGATCGGCCGCGCGGTGGCGCGCATCGATCCGGAGAAGCCCTATGGACAGCCGCTGGTCGTGCCGCGCGGCCATGCCGACGACGAGCTCGGCTTCGTCATCGCCCGCTTCAACCACACCCTGACCCTGCTGGAGCAGGAGCATGACGAGCTGCGCCGGCTGGCGACCCGCTGCCCGCTGACCGGGCTGGCCAACCGCGCGCTGCTGCTCGACCGGCTGGACCATGCCATCGACCTGGCCGAGCGCGCGCGCGGGCCGGGCGCCGGACGGCTGGCGCTGCTCCATATCGATCTCGACCGCTTCAAGCGGGTCAACGACAGCCTGGGGCACGGGGTGGGCGACCTGCTGCTCTGCCGGGTGGCGGAGCGGCTCGGCGCCTGCGTGCGGCGCTGCGACACGGTCGGACGGCTGGGCGGCGACGAGTTCGTGGTGATGCTGGAGCATGTCGCCGACCGCGATGAGGCGGCGATGGTGGCGCAGCGGCTGCTGGACGGCCTGTCCACTCTGCGCGAGGTGGGCGACCACCGCGTCCATGTCACCGCCAGCATCGGCATCGTCCTCCACCCCATGGACGTTGCGGGCGTCGGGGGCTCCCCGGACGGTGCCGGGCTGATGCGGATGGCCGATTCGGCGATGCAGGCGGCCAAGGCGGCGGGCGGCGACCGTTTCGTCTTCCACACCCGCGACATGACCGACCGCGCCGAGACCCGCCTGCGGCTGGAGGCCGGATTGCGCGAGGCGGTGGCGGCCAAGTCCTTCGAACTGGTCTACCAGCCGAAGATCGAGGCGGTGGGCGGCCGCTTGACCGGCTTCGAGGCGCTGATCCGCTGGCGGCACGAGGGGTCGGCGATCTCCCCCGCCGATTTCATCCCGGTCGCCGAGGACACCGGCCTGATCATCGAGATCGGGCATTGGGTGCTGGAGGAGGCGTGCCGGACCGCCACCCGCTGGGCGCTGGACCACGGCCCGGTGCCGGTGGCGGTCAACGTCTCCGCCCGACAGCTCGCCGATCCCGCCTTCGCCCGGCTGGTCGAACAGGTGCTCCAACGCCACGGCACTCCGCCCGACCTGCTGGAGCTGGAGATCACCGAGACCGTCATCATGAAGGACGTGCGCCACCATCTGCCGACGTTGANTGTGCTGAAGATCGACCGCAGCTTCGTCAACGACCTGCCGCACGCTCCCGACATCGCCTCCACCGTCATCGCCCTGGCCCAGAAGCTGCTGCTGTCCACCGTGGCGGAGGGGGTCGAGACCGCCGAACAGCGGCACTGGCTGGCCGAGGCGGGATGCAACTGCCTGCAGGGCTTTCTGATCTCGCGCCCGCTGTCGGCCGATGCCGCCGAGGCGATGGTGATGACGGCCTTCGCCCGCAACGAGGCATTGCCCCTGACGGCGTGAAGAAAGCAGAGACCAAGTAACCCCTTAGAATCCTGAAAAATGGAATTCAATTTCATTTATCGGATTCCTTTCTCTTCAAATTTCCGTCCGCATCCCGCACAAAGTTGCCGATATTCGCCCACCCATTCACATCAGGATGACCTGATATTCCGGACGAACAATTGCCGCACCGGACAGCACCTCCTTATGAGTATTTTCAAACAAGAAATATGACCGCATGGGAACGGATCGTTCTCCATTCGCAAAAAGCACTCATAAAAGGAACGCCCGATGTACCGAGATCGCATCCGCCTGAAGTCGCTGTGGGGCAAGGTGGTGCCGGCGGAAGAGGCCGCCTTCCTCATCAAGGACGGCATGACCGTGGGCATGAGCGGCTTCACCCGCGCCGGCGACGCCAAGGCGGTGCCGCTGGCGCTGGCCGAGCGCGCCGCATCCGAAAAGCTGAAGATCACGCTGATGACCGGCGCCTCGCTGGGCAACGACGTGGACCGCATCCTGACCGAGGCCGGAGTTCTGTCCCGCCGCCTGCCCTTCCAGGCCGATCCGGTGCTGCGCAAGGCGATCAACCGCGGCGAGGTGATGTTCGTCGACCAGCATCTGTCGGAGACGGTGGAACTGCTGCGCTCGCGCCAGATGGGGCCGGTCGACATCGCGGTGATCGAGGCCTGCGCCATCACCGAGAACGGCGGGATCGTGCCGACCACCTCCATCGGCAATTCGGCGACCTTCGCCATCCTGGCCGAGAAGATCATCATCGAGCTGAACCTGACCCAGCCGCTTGATCTGGAGGGGATGCACGACGTCTACATCCCGACGCGCCGCCCCTTCCGCGAGCCGATCCCGGTGGTGACGGCGGAAAGCCGCGCCGGCCTGCCCTATATCCCGATCGACCCGTCGCGGATCGCGGCCATCGTGGTGACGCGCAAGCAGGACAGCTCCGCCAGCATCCTGCCGCCGGACGACGAAACCAACGCCATCGCCGGCCACCTGATCGAGTTCCTGGGCCGGGAGGTGAAGCAGGGCCGGATGGGGCGCTCGCTGGCGCCGCTGCAGGCCGGCATCGGCACCATCGCCAACGCCGTGCTGCATGGGTTGATCGACGGGCCGTTCCACGACCTGACCATGTACAGCGAGGTGCTGCAGGACAGCACCTTCGAGCTTTTCGACGCCGGCAAGCTGACCTTCGCGTCGGGATCCTCGATCACGCTCAGCGCCGGCAAATATGCCGAGGTGCTGCCGAAGATCGGCTCCTACAAGGGCCGGCTGCTGCTGCGGCCGCAGGAGATCTCCAACCATCCGGAGGTGATCAGGCGGCTGGGCGTCATCGGCATCAACACGGCGCTGGAGTGCGACATCTACGGCAACGTCAACTCCACCCATGTCAACGGCACGCAGATGATGAACGGCATCGGCGGTTCCGGCGACTTCGCCCGCAACAGCCATCTCGCCATCTTCGTCACCAAGTCGCTGGCAAAGGGCGGCGCCATCTCCAGCGTCGTGCCGATGGTCAGCCATGTCGACCACAACGAACATGACGTGGACGTCCTGGTGACGGAGGTCGGTCTGGCCGACCTGCGCGGGCTGGCACCGCGCGAGCGGGCGGAGACCATCATCCGCAACTGCGTCCATCCCAGCTACCGCGAACTGGCGGCAGACTATCATCGCCGGGCGCTTCAGCGCGGCGGCCACACCCCGCATTTGCTGGAGGAGGCCTTCGCCTGGCACACCCGTTTCCAGCAGACCGGCAGCATGATGCCGAAGCCTCTGGCCGCCGAATAGAGCCTCTCAAAAACGGGCGGGCCGCGGAAATCCGCGGCCCGTTCCCGTTACCCATATGCCGTCATACGTGCTGCCCGCCATTGCGCTCCAAATAGAGAAGCAGGGCGGGATAGTAGTGTTTGCGGCCAACCGAAATCTTTTCGCAGAAGCGCTTGGCAGCTCCGCTCTTGAACCACTCATCGAGTTGGCCATTTTCGCGCTTTTCCGCAACCGCCTTGTCGATGGCGTCCAAAATCTTGTGAATCACCTCAGGCCTCGTCTTATGAAGATCGGAGCGGCGTCTTCGTCGCTCTCACAATCTTATATGCGCTCAGATGGTGGTGATCGGCCCTGCATTCTGGGAATGGCAGCGTGCTGCAATGCACAAAACCGCCGGGGGAGTGTTGAATGACCGGCCGTCGTCAGCCTCGGTCGCCCCAACAGCCACGGGATGTGTAGGTTTCGAACCAACTGATGTATTTCGACCAGAATTTTGAATCGTCTTTCCCTAAACGAGAATTTTGTTATGCTGGATACGCCGTTTTCGCGAGCCCGCTGCTCTTCTTCACTCATTTGCCTGCCAAGCCAGGAGACCGTCATGTCTCTCAACACGAACCGCCTGTTTTCCACCGTTTCTTCCGCTCAGGCCGAAATCTGGAAGCCGGTTAGATCGGGCAGCGGCTCAGGCAAAAGTTCCGTCGCAACCGCCTTTTCAGCACCGTCGGCGCAAGAGGCAGACAGTGTGGATGTCAGTCCGCTCGGCAAAGCACTGACCGGCGTTGCCGCCAAGGTCTTTGAGAAGTTGGATGGCAAGGCGCGCGGCATGCTGGAAAATTATGTCAAGGCCGGCATCATGACGGCTGAGGAAGTTGTCGGTGGTCTGAGGGCCATCGGTAAAGAAGCTGTACAAAGCCGATATATGACCAAGTTATCCGATGAGAACGGCGGGCCAGCGGCATCGGCCAGCGATATAAGAGAGGATCTCTATAACAAGCAGATGAAGTTTATGAGCGGCGCGGCCGATCTCATGAAGACTCTGGAGAAATCCGGCATAGAGGACTCCAGTGAGGCGGCTTCAAAAGGAAAAGAAACCTTTGAATCTCTGGGAAAATATGAACAGGAATTCATAAAAGAAAATGGCGATTTTGAAGAGATAGATTACAGCCAAGATCAAAGTTATATTGCGATATCCGCCCGCGACCTTAAAGAATCGAATTTGTTTTCAGATGAAGGGGATGGTCAATTTTTCTCGAAATCCGACACCGCATCCTTAAGCAAATTGATTGACCTCGGCTTTGATACGTCGGTCTATACGAGCGCCGCGAAAGCCGCTGTCAGTGAAATAGACCTCAGCGGGATACAGCGGTCCTCTTACGCCAATGCCGCGACGACTGCGGCCAACGCAATTCCATCGACAAATGAAAGGCAGGCCTCGTCGCAATCGTCTACATCGCAGACCGAGGTTGGATCGGCCGGACTGGCTGCTCCCGCAATGAAAACTCCGGAAAATGACGCGATGCTTGCGTTGTTGAAAGCCACGGCCGAGAACACCCCTGACCGACAGCGGGCGCCGGGCGTTCAGCCACGTCCTATGGTATCTGGTACCGGCGGCAATGATGCCGTTCTGGCGGCCTTGACCCAAGCGCTGAAAACCGGCGACACACCAGCCGGCTCAGGACGAACCGACACCATTGTTTGAACGGTCTCCGCCGACATCTGCTTGAAGAGACCGAGCGCCTTGTCACGCAACGCAAAGGGGTCGGTCATGCAACTGCCGGATGGGTAAGGCGTTACCGGTAAATCATTGGCCCGGTTCTCCAGCCCCGCGCTACCCCACCAATCCCGACATCACCGCGCGCAGCTGCGCCGGCTTCACCGGCTTGTTCAGCACCAGACAGCCCGCCGCCTTGGCCTCGTCCGCCAGTTCCGGGGTGCGGTTGGCGGTGACGATCACCGCGGGCAGGATGCGGCCGCAGGCGGCGCGCAGCCGCGCCACCTCGTTGACGCCCAGCGCCCCGTCGTCGAGGTGATAGTCGGCGATCAGCAAATCCGGCGGCTGCGGCATGCCGGACAGCAGGGCCAGCGCCTCGTCGCCATTGGTGGCCGACACCACGTCGCAGGCCCAGCCGCGCAGCAGCGCCTCCATCCCCGCCACCACCGCCGGCTCGTTGTCCAGCACCAGAACGGAGGTCCCGGCCAGCCGGTTGGTCATCGGCCTTGCGGCGACGCTGGCCGGGCGCACGGCGCGGCGCTCGGTGCCGCGCGGCACGGTGACGGCGAAGACGGAGCCTCGGCCCGGCTCCGACCGCACGGTGATGGGATGGTCCAGCATGCGGGCGACGCGGTCGACGATGGCGAGGCCAAGCCCCATGCCGCGATCCCTCCCCTTGGTGACGGGGGTGTCGAGCCGGCGGAATTCCTGGAAGATCTCGGTGATCTTGTCGCGCGGGATGCCGGGGCCGTTGTCCCACACCTCGATCCGGATGCTGCCGTCGCCGGTCCGGCGGCAGCCGACCACCACCCGGCCGCCCTGGACATAGCGCAGGGCATTGGACAGGAAATTCTGCACGATCCGGCGCAACAGCCGCATGTCGCTGCGCACCACCGCCCCCGACCCGACGACCTTCAGGTCGATGCCGCGTTCCGCCGCCACCGCGGCATATTCGGTGGCGAGCGGCGCCAGGATGCCGCGCAGCGGGAAGTCGGTGAGCTCCGGCGTGACCGCCCCGGCATCGAGCTTGGAGATGTCCAGCAGCGCCGACAGCAGATCCTCCACCGACGCCAAAGCCACGTCGATGTTCTCCACCAGCTCGACATTGGCGTCCGGCTGCTCCNCAGCAGGTCGTGGCTGGCGGCGGCGATGAAGCGGGTCTTCGACAAATTGGCCTGATCGGCCTGGGATTTGGCCTGCTGGAGCTGGTCGTTCAGCATCATCAGGGCGGATTTCTCCGCCTGTTCGGATTCGCGCCGCCGCTCCTCCTCATGCTTGATGACGGTGATGTCGGTATAGACGCCGACGATGCCGCCGTCGCGGGTGCGCCGCTCGTTCACCTGGATCCAGCGGCCGTCCGAAAGCCGATTGAGGAAGACGCCCTTCAGGTCGTGGCGATGCTCCATCCGCTCGCGCAGCCAGACGTCGGGCGGCGGCTCGCTGACCGCGCCGGCGGCGGCGACCATGGCGACCAGATCGTTGAAGCGGATGCCGGCCTGGATGCGCCCGGCCACCGACGGCCAGTAGGACAGGTATTTGCGGTTGCACAGCACCAGCCGGTCGGCAGAGTCGAACAGGGCGAATCCCTCGTTCACCGATTCGATCGCCTCGAACAGGCGGGTGCGCATGGTGTCCGCCAGTTCCTTGGCGCGGGCGAGGTCGCGGTTGCTGTCCTCCAGCTTGTGCAGGGCGCGTTCCAGCTCCAGCGTGCGTTCGCGGATCTTCTGTTCCAGCACGATGGCGGTCTGGAACAGCGAGAAGGCGCCGCCCTGGAAATCCATCGACCGCTCGACGCGGTCCATCAGCACCTTGTTGATGCGCTGGAGCTTGGCATTCTCGCGCTCCAGCTCAGCGATGCGGTCGGCGGGGTCGAGTGTCCAGCTGCGGGTTTGGATGCCGGCCATGGCTTAACGCCCTCCGATGGCGACGCCCGTGAAGGTCTGGTTGACGTGCATGCCGTTCACCTGTTCGCCATAGGCGCAGAAACCGACGACGCGGTGGCGGGCCAGCCGGTCGGACATGACGGCGTTCAGCTGCCGCTGCTCCATCTCCAGCCGGCGCAGGATGCAATCGCAGCCGAGGATCAGGTCGGGCGCACCGACCTCCGCCTCGATGCCCTCGATCAGCCCGTCGAAGTTGGCGACCGGATCGACCCCCTCCGCCACCGTCAGGACGATGCCCTCGTCGATGGCGCAGAAGAAGGTCAGGCTCTCGTCGTCGTTCACCTTCTGGATCGAGCGGACATGGTATTGGCCGCCGACCCGAACCACCACCGGATGGGAGGCGAAGATCATCGGCGTCAGCGGCTCCCCCTCCAGCCCGACCAGACGGGCATATTCGCGGCCAGCCGGCTCGGCATTGATCTCATGGACGATGCGGTGCTGCGGATCGGCGCCGGTGACCACCATCTTGCGGTCGGAGCTGACGAAATGCTGGGTGCGGAAGACGGTGAAGGGCCGCGTCGTGGTGAACAGCGTCACCACCGCGGCATTGGGATGGAAGGCGCCCTCATGCAGGACGAAGGTGCGCTCGAAATGCAGGTCGTCGCCGGCCGAGGCTCCGAACAGCGGGATGTCGATCAGCGCATTGTGCAGCGCACTGACCACCGTCTCCTCGCTCATCGACAGCCCGTCGATCAGCAGCATGGCGAAGCTGCGGGCGTCCTCGCCCAGCGGCACCGGCCGCGAGGCCAGCGCCCGGTCGCGCCGAGACAGCAGGGAACGCGCGATGGCCGTGCTGTCGGCGATCTCGAAACGGTCGACATGGTCGACCAGCGCAGTGACGATGCAGAAATCCTCACTCGGGAAGCCCACCGCCACCAGCGCGTTGGTGGTATAGCCGCCGGGACCGATCTCCCCCGCCGTGGTGCAGCCGATGACCGGAACCATGCCGAACTCCGCCGCCAGCGCATCGGCCAGGGCATGGCGGTCGTAACTGGGCGCACAGAAGACCACCACCAGCTCCAGCGCCGTCTCGCCCAGCCCGGCGCGCAGGTCACGCGCGGCGTCCTCCGGCCGTTCGGCATGGGTGACGGCGCGCGGCATGCCATCGCCGGACGCCGTTCTCACCGGACCTTCCGCGGAGTTCTCCCGTGCGGACATGCCTGCCCCCTGCACCTCCCGCTCCACCCGCGGAGGCGATCCGGCAAGGGTACTCCAGGGATGGCGGCGGGCAAGACCAATCCGCGGGCCGGTGAAGGACGACATGATGCAGGGCGGCTCCTAAACGGTCTCGGCCGGTTGGGGATCGGAAAGCCCGGCCAGTTCCTCGTCGGTGAACAGGCGGGCCCTGGCGGTGAAGCGCACCCCGTCCGGCGCCTCCAGCGAGAAGCCGCCGCCACGCGCATGGATAACATCCAATATGACCTGGCTGTTGCGCCACCATTGAAAAGTGTCGTCGGACATGCAGAAGGGCGCGCCGGCGACCGTGCCGAGTTGAAGGTCGCGCCCGCCCAGACGGAACTCCCCCAGCGGCAGGCAGAGCGGCGCCGACCCGTCGCAGCAGCCACCCGACAGATGCAGCATCAGCGGCCCGTGCTTGGCCGACAGGCGGTCGAGCAGGGCGACGGCTTCGGGAGTGGCGGTCACGCGGTCGGTCATGGCGGTCCTTTATCACGAAACCACGCGGGGAAAGAAAAAAGGCCGGGGGACGTGCCCCCGGCCCAGGTTTGCCCGATAGGGAGGAGCGGGGCTCAGAAGAAGCCGAGCGCTTTCGGGCTGTAGCTGACCAGCAGGCACTTGGTCTGCTGGTAGTGGTCGAGCATCATCTTGTGCGTCTCGCGGCCGATGCCGGACTTCTTGTAACCACCGAAGGCGGCATGCGCCGGGTACAGGTGGTAGCAGTTGGTCCACACGCGGCCGGCCTGGATGGCGCGGCCCATGCGGAAGTACCGACTGCCGTCACGGGTCCAGACACCGGCGCCCAGGCCGAACTCGCTGTCGTTGGCGATGGCCAGCGCCTCTTCCTCGGTCTCGAAGGTGGTCACGGCGACGACCGGACCGAAGATTTCCTCCTGGAAGATGCGCATCTTGTTGTGGCCTTCCAGGATGGTCGGCTGAACATAGTAGCCGCCCTCCAGCTCGCCGCCCAGATGGGCGCGCTCGCCGCCGAGCAGCACCTTGGCGCCCTCGGCCTTGCCGATCTCGATGTAGGAGAGGATCTTCTCCAGCTGCTCCTGCGAGGCCTGGGCGCCGATCATCGTGCCGCCGTCCAGCGGATGGCCCTGCGCGATCTTGGCGACGCGCTCGACCGCCAGCTTGATGAAGCGGTCGTAGATCGACTTCTGGATGAGGACGCGGCTCGGGCAGGTGCAGACCTCGCCCTGGTTCAGCGCGAACATCGCGAAGCCTTCCAGCGCCTTGTCCAGGAACTCGTCGTCTTCGGCCATCACGTCTTCGAAGAAGATGTTCGGCGACTTGCCGCCCAGCTCGACGGTCGACGGGATGATGTTTTCCGCGGCGTATTGCAGGATCAGACGGCCGGTCGAGGTCTCGCCGGTGAAGGCGATCTTGGCGATGCGCTTGTTGGTGGCGAGCGGCTTGCCGGCCTCGAGGCCGAAGCCGTTGACGATGTTCAGCACGCCGGGCGGCAGCAGATCGCCGATGATCTCGGCCAGCACCATGATCGCCATCGGGGTCTGCTCGGCCGGCTTCAGCACGATGCAGTTGCCGGCGGCCAGCGCCGGGGCCAGCTTCCAGGCCGCCATCAGCAGCGGGAAGTTCCAGGGAATGATCTGGCCGACGACGCCCAGCGGCTCATGGAAATGGTAGGCGTAGGTGTGGTGGTCGATCTCGCCGATCGAGCCTTCCTGGGCGCGGATGCAGCCGGCATAGTAACGGAAATGGTCGATGGCGAGCGGCACGTCGGCGGCGCGGGTCTCGCGGATCGGCTTGCCGTTGTCCAGCGTCTCGGCCAGCGCGATGACCTCCAGCCGCTCCTCCATGCGGTCGGCGATCTTCAGCAGGATGTTCGAGCGCTCGGTCGGCGAGGTGCGGCCCCAGGCGGTTCTGGCGGCGTGGGCGGCGTCGAGCGCCAGCTCGATGTCGGCGGCCTGGGAACGGGCGACCTCGCACAGCGGCTTGCCGGTGATCGGGGTCAGATTGGTGAAGTATTGGCCGTCCACCGGAGCAACCCACTGGCCGCCGATATAGTTGTCATAGCGGGGGCGGAGGGCGATCTGCTTCTGAAGCGTGTCGAGAGCCTGGTGGAGCATTTGGGCCGTTCCTCTCAGTGTGGTGAACCGGTCAGGTCTCCGGTCCAGCGCGTTTGTCTGCACCATTCAGCCACTCTGGGAGGTGGAGGGTAAATTGTACTATGGAAGGAGACGGTGCGGGGGTGTGATTGTTCGCTCATCACCCTATGCGGCTCCCCCCACCGGACCGCTCACTCCGCCGGCTGCCGTCCCTCGACATACCCCTTGCGCAGTTGCTCCTCGTACCAGCGGCGGTGATGCTCGATGGCCCAGGCCTCGTCGACATTGCCGCTGCCCATGGCGTCGAAGGCGCCTTCCATGCCGATGGTGCCGATATAGATGTGGCCGATCACCACCGCGATCAGCACGGCGGCCAGCAGCCCGTGGGCGACGTGCATGATCTGCATGCCGCCGATGCCGGAGACGGTGAAGGGCACCATCAGCAGATAGCCGGTGACGATCATGCCGGTCCCGCCCAGCACGATTCCCCAGAACACCCCCTTCTGTCCGGCGTTGAAGCGCCCGGCTTCCGGATGGTGGCCGCCGGCCTTGGAAAACAGGCCGCCGCCGGTCTTGATCCACTGCCAGTCCGATTTTTCGGGAATGTTGTCGCGCATCCACAACGCCACGATCATCAGCAGCCCGACGACGAAAGGCACGCTGACGAAGTTGTGGATCGACTTGGAAAACTCCGCCAGCGGCGTGAAGGCCTGATGGCCGATCAGCGGGATCAGCAGCGTCCGGCCGAAGGTCAGGATCGCGCCGGTCAGCGCCATCGCCAGGAAGCTGACCGCCGTCGTCCAATGGGCGAAGCGGTCCAGCCCGTTGAAGCGCAGGACCAGCCGTCCCGCCTTGCCGCCATGGATGCGGATGGTGCCGCGATAGAGGAAGAAGCCCGCCAGCACCGCCGTCATGCCGATGGCGAGCCCGCCGATGGCCAGCCGCAGCGTGTGGCTGCGCCATTCCCGCCACTCCCGCCCTTCCGGCTGGATCAGCACGGCCAGCCTCTCGTCGGGGATGCTGACGCGGCCGATCACCTTGCCGTCCTGCGGGACGTAGAGCGGCACCTGCTCCTTGGTGGTGGGCGAGTTGGGGCCGGGCACCTGGGTGAGCTGCGCTTGTGCGAAAGTCGGAGCGGCCAGACAGGAAACGGCCAGCAGGGCGATCAGAAGCAGGGCGTGCAGGGGGTGCATGGTGGTCTCCCAGTATGGTCCTTCATATGAGGGAGGCGCCGGTTGCCCCCTCCCTAACCCTCCCNCTCTCCCGCGGAGCGGGGAAGGGAGGGGGAGGGGGCAACCGCCGCGACGCTCACGCCCCTCCCGTCCCCGGCCCGCCGGGCGCGACGGGGGAGCCGCGGTCGTTGCGGCCGTAGGCGGTGGACCAGCCCGGCGCGCCGGAGCCATAGCCGCGGCGCAGCGAGCGTTCCTGGTAGATGTCGGCCAGCACGGCGCCGTCGCCGCCCATCAGCGCGCGGGTGGAGCACATCTCCGCACACAAGGGCAGCTTGCCTTCCGCCAAGCGGTTGGAGCCGTATTTCCGGTATTCCTCGGCGCTGTTGTCCTCCTCGGGGCCCCCGGCGCAGAAGGTGCATTTGTCCATCTTGCCGCGGCTGCCGAAATCGGTGGTGCGTGGGAATTGCGGTGCGCCGAACGGGCAGGCGTAGAAGCAGTAGCTGGGCGCCGATCATCGTGCCGCCGTCCAGCGGATGGCCCTGCGCGATCTTGGCGACGCGCTCGACCGCCAGCTTGATGAAGCGGTCGTAGATCGACTTCTGGATGAGGACGCGGCTCGGGCAGGTGCAGACCTCGCCCTGGTTCAGCGCGAACATCGCGAAGCCTTCCAGCGCCTTGTCCAGGAACTCGTCGTCTTCGGCCATCACGTCTTCGAAGAAGATGTTCGGCGACTTGCCGCCCAGCTCGACGGTCGACGGGATGATGTTTTCCGCGGCGTATTGCAGGATCAGACGGCCGGTCGAGGTCTCGCCGGTGAAGGCGATCTTGGCGATGCGCTTGTTGGTGGCGAGCGGCTTGCCGGCCTCGAGGCCGAAGCCGTTGACGATGTTCAGCACGCCGGGCGGCAGCAGATCGCCGATGATCTCGGCCAGCACCATGATCGCCATCGGGGTCTGCTCGGCCGGCTTCAGCACGATGCAGTTGCCGGCGGCCAGCGCCGGGGCCAGCTTCCAGGCCGCCATCAGCAGCGGGAAGTTCCAGGGAATGATCTGGCCGACGACGCCCAGCGGCTCATGGAAATGGTAGGCGTAGGTGTGGTGGTCGATCTCGCCGATCGAGCCTTCCTGGGCGCGGATGCAGCCGGCATAGTAACGGAAATGGTCGATGGCGAGCGGCACGTCGGCGGCGCGGGTCTCGCGGATCGGCTTGCCGTTGTCCAGCGTCTCGGCCAGCGCGATGACCTCCAGCCGCTCCTCCATGCGGTNGCATCGCACAGGAACTTCATCCGGGCCATGTTCTACCTGCTTCCCTGTCGCATTCCGCTCACGCCGGCTCGACCCGGCAGAGGGTGACCTTGGTTTCCTGCATGAAGGTGACGGGGTCGTAGCCGTAGGTCGTCACCCCGTTCACCGGTTCGCCCAGCACGATGGGGTCGGTGTCGGGCGGGTAGTTGCCGCGCAAGGATTCGCCCTGCCAGAAGCCGGAGAAGTGGAAGGGCATGAACACCGTGCCGCCGCCGACGCGGTCGGTCACCAGCGCCTTCACCTTGGCCTTGCCGCCATCCTCCGGCCCATGGACCCAGACCCAGGCGCCATCCCTGATGCCCAGCCGTTCGGCGTCCGCGCTGTTGNGCCCTGCAGCTCGGCCAGCCACGGGTTGGACCGGGTTTCCTCGCCGCCGCCCTCATATTCGACCAGCCGGCCGGAGGTCAGCACCATGGGGAAGCGCTGGCGCAGGTCGCTGTCGGCCACCTTGAACTGCAGCGAGCGGGCAAGCTGGACCAGCCGGAAGTCGCGCCGGTCCTCGATGGCCGGATAGGCCTTCACCAGATCGGGGCGCGGAGAATAGATCGGCTCGCGGTGGATCGGCACCGGGTCGGGCAGGTTCCAGGCGACGGCGCGCGCCTTGGCGTTGCCGTGCGGCACGCAGCCATGCTTCAGCGCGACGCGGATGATTCCCATCGACAGGTCGGTCTGCCAGCTGACGCTGTCCACCTCGTTGCCGCCGATGGCCTGGATGACGCGCATCTCCTCCGGCGTCAGATCCTTGTCCCAGCCCAGCTTCTTCAGTACGGCCATGGTGAATTCGGGATAGCCGTCCTCGATCTCCGACCCCTTCGAGAAGGAACCGTCGGCCAGCAGCGAGACGCCGTTGCGCTCCACCCCGAAGCGGGCGCGGAAGACGCCGCCGCCCTCCATGACGTGGCGGGAGGTGTCGTAGAGCACCGCCGATCCCGGATGCCGGATCTCCGGATGGCCCCAGCTGGGCCAGGGCAGGCCGTAATAGTCGCCGGCACAGGGACCGGAGGCAGCCCGCATGGTGATCTTGTCGAAGTCGGCCTGATGCTTCATGTGCATCTTCAGCCGTTCCGGCGACTGGCCGGTGGCGCCGATGGACAGGCAGCCGCGGTTCATCTCGCGCAGGATGTCCTCCGGCACCGGGCGCGTGTTCTCCACCGTGATGTGCTTGAACATCTCGTCGGCGAAGCCCAGCTTGCGGGCCAGCAGATACATGATGGTGTAGTCGTCCCTCGACTCGAAGATCGGCTCCACCACCTTCTCCCCCCACTGCATCGAGCGGTTGGAGCAGGTGCGCGACCCGTCGGTCTCGAACTGGGTGCAGGCCGGCAGGATGTAGGTGCCGTTGCGCCGCTCCTTGATGGCGGCGAAGGTGGTCGGATGCGGGTCGGCGACCACCAGCAGGCTCAACTTCTCCAGCCCCTTCACCATCTCCGGCATGCGGGTGACGGTGTTGCCGCCATGGCCGAAGCACATCATGGCTCGGAGCGGACTCGGCTGGTCGATGTCGCCCGGCTTGGCCAGCACCGCATCGAACCAGCGGGTGGTCGGGATGCCCTTGGCCTCCATCAGGTCCTTGGAGCCGAAACGACCCCTCAGATAATCGTACCCGACATCCCAGACGCGGGCGAAATGCTTCCAGGCCCCTTCGGCCAGCCCGTAATAGGCCGGCAGGGTGCTGACATCGAGGCCGAAGTCGGTGGCGCCCTGCACGTTGCAATGGCCGCGGTAGATGTTGGCGCCGCCGCCGGCGATCCCGATGTTGCCCAGCGCCAGCTGCAGGATCGACAGCGCGCGGACATTGGCGGTGCCCACCGTGTGCTGGGTCACTCCCATGCACCAGATCACGGTGCTGGGCTTGTTCTTCGCCAGCACTTCCGCCACCCGGCGCAGCTGGGATCCGGGAACGCCGGTCACCCGCTCCACCTCCTCAGGCGTCCATTTCCTCACCTCGGCGCGGATCTCGTCCATGCCGTAGACGCGCTGGCGGATATACTCCTTGTCCTCCCAGCCATTCTCGAAGATGTGCCACAGCAGGCCCCAGGCGATGGGAATGTCGGTGCCGGGGCGGATGCGGACATATTCGGTGGCGTGCGCCGCGGTGCGGGTAAAGCGCGGATCGATGACGATGAAGGGGGCGCGGTTGTGCTCCTTGCCGCGCAGCATGTGCTGCATCGACACCGGATGCGCCTCGGCCGNGCCGTTCTGCACCTCCGCGATCACGGTGCAGCCGACCGAGCAGTGGGTGCAGACGTTCTTGCGCGTCACCACCTCGATGTTCGGCAGGATCGGCCCGGCCTCCGCCTTGCGGATCATGGCGCCCGGCAGCGCACCGACGGCGGCGATGCCGCCGGCGGCAAGGCCGGACCGGCGCAGGAAACCGCGGCGGCTGACACCGTACTCCAGGCTCTCGGCCAGCGCGCCGACCAGACCGGAGCGTTTGCCGCGCGCGGCTTTCGCTGAGGAGCGTTTGACCAGCATTGGAACTCTCCCGGCCACTCTAGAGGCGGTTCAGCGCGTAGAAGCGCTTGACGTGTTCGGTTTCGCGGTAGCGGGCCTTCACCTGCTCCTGCGGCGATTCCTTCGCCTGCGCCTCGTCGCCCGCCGGCAGCAGGGTGGCCGCGGCGGTGCCGGCCGCCCCCAGCCCCAGCGTCTTCAGGATGTCGCGGCGTTGCAGCGGGTTGCGTATGGGGGGATTGCGGGGCGGGTCTTGCGGCGTCCTCATGCGTCGGCTCCCTCCAGCGGGTCGGTTTGTCGGTCGAGCGCTTCCTGTTCGATCTCCAGGAACAGGCGGCCAATGGTGCCGACCGGGCGGTAGAGCCCGGCCGCCTCCGCCCCTTCCAGGTCCTGGAAGAAGCGCCCGGCCCAGGGCGTCAAATGGCTGTCCAGCATGTGCCGCTGCACAGCATGGGCGGCCCCTTCGCGGATCAGCACCGCCATCACGTCGCAGAGTGCGGCGATGTGGTCCTCCGGCTCCGACACGTCGGGGGCGCGTTCAAGTCCCAGCGCCTGGAGGTCGGCGCGCAGGGCCGACAGCGGCCGGTCGGTCAGGAATCCCGTGCGGTAGTAGGAGGCGTAGGGGACCAGTTCGCCCTGGACGACACCGATGAACAGCGCGTTGAATTCCCGCTCCGCCCGCTGCGGACCGGTGGCGCGGGCCCGAGAGGCGAGGTCGTCGAAGGCGCGGCCGATCGCCGTGGCGTCCCCCCTCAGGCCGCCGATCAGCTCCAGCAGGTCGGCGGAGGGCGGGGCCGCCAGCGTCAGCGCCAGCAGCCGGTAGAGGTCGGCGCGCAAGGCATCCGCGCCGCTTTCCGGATCATGAACCGTCATCGCACTCCCGCAAGCCGCTCCGGAGTTCCCGTTTGGGCCATGGGTGGCCCGAACTGGGTTAACGGCCGGCGCGGGCAAAGGTTGCCTTACCCGGTCGGGGCTACCCTGCCGGGGTCATCCCTTTTCCCGCCAGCGGCCTACTGCTGCGGACGGCCGGAGAAATTGCGGTGCGCGATCGACGCCTCCTCTCCCACCCGGGCGCCGGTCGACGCGAAGGTCTCGTCGGCGCTGCGGGCGAACAGCGTCGGCAAGACCGCCCAGGCGCCACCCGCCAGCACGGCGATGGCGCAAAGCGCGGCGAGGAAGGCTTTCATCGGCATTTCTCCTGACAGCACGACACGGGGGGGCAAGGCCGCGCGGCCGACCCCATCCACGACCGCCACAACACCGTCGGGCCTGGAATGTTTCCGCATCCACTTTTCCGCTTGATATGCTCTAACAGAGCACATATGGTTTTGCTCAGAAAGAGCATACAGCGGAGCAGCCCAATGCCCGAGGTCGCCGAACTCGCCTACACCCCCGCCGTCGCCGCGGCGACCGCGCCGATCTTTGAGCGCATGAAGCGTGTCGTGCCGGCCATCGAATGGCCCTTCCACGCACCGCTGGTCCACGCCATCAACGAGCTGAAGCGTGAGCGCAACGCCGTCATCCTGGCCCACAACTACCAGACGCCGGAGATCTTCCACGGCGTGGCCGACATCGTCGGCGACAGTCTGGCGCTCGCCGCCAGGGCGACCCAGACCGACGCCGACGTGATCGTTCTGGCCGGCGTGCATTTCATGGCAGAGACGGCGAAGCTGCTGAACCCGGCCAAAACGGTGCTGATCCCCAGCCGCAACGCCGGCTGCTCGCTGGCCGACAGCATCACCGCCGCCGATGTCCGCCTTCTGCGCGAGGCGCATCCCGGCGTGCCGGTGGTCGCCTACGTCAACACCTCGGCCGAGGTGAAGGCGGAGGTCGACATCTGCTGCACCTCGGGCAATGCGGTGGAGGTGGTGGAATCGCTGGGCGTCGACCGGGTGATCTTCCTGCCCGACGAATATCTGGCGAAGTATGTCGCGACCCAGACCAAGGTCGAGATCATCGCCTGGAAGGGCCATTGCGAGGTGCATGAGCGCTTCACCGGCGCGGAGATCGAGGATTTCCGCCGCCGTTTCGACCGGCTGACCGTGATCGCCCATCCCGAATGCCCGCCCGACGTGCTGGAGGCTGCCGATTTCGTCGGCTCCACCGCCCGCATGATCGACTACGTCGGCTCGGAGAAGCCGCCGCGGGTGCTGATGGTCACCGAATGCTCGATGAGCGACAACGTCGCCGCCGCCTCGCCCGAGACGGAGTTCGTGCGGCCCTGCAACCTCTGCCCGCACATGAAGACGGTGACGCTGTCGAGCATCCTGGAGTCGCTGCAGACCCTGGAACCGCGGGTGGAAATCCCCGACGCGCTGGCCGTCCGCGCCCGCCGCTCGGTGGAACGCATGCTGGCGGTGAAGCCGAAGTGAGTGCTTAGAAACGCCCTCTCCCGGGGCTCTCAGCGGATCTTTGATCCGCCTGACGCCGTCAGCACAAACGAAGTTTGTGCGAGAGGCGGGAGAGGGAGAGTCAGGAGTCCCCCCATGACCTCCAGCACGCCTTACGATGTCCGTGATGCCGAGGTGATCGTCGTCGGCTCCGGCCTTGCCGGGATGACCGCGGCGCTGCAACTCGCCCCACGCGCCGTCACCCTCATCACCAAGACCGCCGGACTGCCGGGCGGCTCCAGCCTCTACGCCCAGGGCGGCATCGCCGCCGCCGTCGGTCCCGGCGACCGGCCGGAGGACCATGCCACCGACACCGTCGCCGCCGGGGCCGGGCTGGTCGATGCCGCGATGGCGGCCCTGCTGACCCGCGACGGCGCCGCCCTGGTCCGCCGCCTGCTGGAGGACGGCCTGCCCTTCGACCGCGCCGCCGACGGCTCGCCGCTGCTGGGCCGCGAGGCCGCCCATGGTGCCGCGCGCATCGTCCATGCCGGGGGCGACGCCACCGGGAGGACGCTTGTCACCGCCATGGCCGGTCGCCTGCGCGATACCCCATCGGTGCGGGTGGAGACCGATGCCTTCGCGGTCGATCTCGTGCTGCGCAACGGGCGGGTCTGCGGCCTGCTGGCCTGCCATGCCCAGGGCTGGGTTCTGCACCGCGCTCCCCGCGTCATCCTGGCGACCGGCGGGATCGGCGCCGCCTTCGCCCGCACCACCAATCCGGCGGAGGCCACCGGCGACGGGCTTGCCATCGCCGCGCGGGCCGGCGCCCGGCTGGCCGACCTGGAATTCGTGCAGTTCCATCCCACGGCGCTCGCCGTCGATGCCGACCCGGTGCCGCTGTTGACCGAGGCGCTGCGCGGAGCCGGCGCCCTGCTGCTCGACCGGGATGGCCACCGCTTCATGCCGGACGAGCATCCGCTGGCGGAGCTGGCGCCGCGCGACGTGGTCGCCCGCGCCATCGGCCGGCGTGTCGCGGCGGGAGAGCCGGTGTTCCTCGACCTGCGGCCGGCGCTGGCCGCCAAGCCCGGCGGCTTCCCCACCGTGCTGGCGCTCTGCGCCGAGCATGGGCTCGACCCGTTCGCGGAGCCGATGCCGGTGGCGCCCGCCGCCCACTACCACATGGGCGGCGTGGTCACCGACGCCGACGGGCGCACCAGCCTGGAGGGGCTGTGGGCCTGCGGCGAGGTCGCCTGCACCGGCGTCCACGGCGCCAACCGGCTGGCGAGCAATTCCCTGCTGGAGGCGCTGGTCTTCGGCGCCCGCGTCGCCCGCGACGTGGCGGAACGGCCGCTTGCTCCGCTGCCGCCCTTCGCCCTGCCCCGCCCGCCGGCGGTTGCCGCCGATGTCGGCCATGCCCTGCTCGACGCCATCGGGGCGGAGGCGCGGACGGCGCTCTATGACGGGGCCGGTCTGGTCCGCAACGGGCTGGGGCTGCTGGCCGCCCGGCGCAAGCTCGACCGGCTGGCGGCGGCGCTCGACACGCTCCGCTGCGAGGACGGCGACACCCACGACACTGTCCAGGCTCCGCCGGACATCGTCCGGCACTGGGGCGAGGCGCGCAACCGGCTGCTGGTCGGCCGTCTGGTCGTCCATGCCGCCCTGGCGCGGGAGGAAAGCCGCGGCGCCCATTGCCGAAGCGACCATCCCTTGCCGAATCCCGCATCCCTCTCCCGCACCCTGACCCTCAGCGATCTGGCCGGCACCGCCGGTCCCCTGCCCGGAGACGCCGCATGCTGCATCCTCTGACCGTCGAGCCCATCGTCCGCGCCGCCCTGGCGGAGGATCTGGGCCGGGCCGGCGACATCACCACCGACAGCATCATCCCGGCCGACGCGGTGGCAACCGCCCGCATCGCCGCCCGCAAGGACGGCCGCGTCGCCGGGCTGGAGGCGGCGCTGATCGCCTTCCGCCTGCTCGACCCCGCCGTCTCCGTGACCGTCGAGCGCGCCGACGGCGACGACATTCCTCCCGGCGGCACCATCGCCACCCTGACCGGCAAGGCCCGCGCCCTGCTGACGGCGGAGCGCACCGCGCTGAACCTGATGGGCCGGCTGTCTGGCATCGCCACCGCCACCCGCGCGCTGGTGCGCGAGGTTGAGGGGACCAAGGCCCGCATCGTCTGCACCCGCAAGACCACCCCCGGCCTGCGCGTGCTGGAAAAGCATGCGGTCAGGCTGGGCGGCGGCTTCAACCACCGCTTCGGGCTGGATGACGCCGTGCTGATCAAGGACAACCACATCGCCGTCGCCGGCGGCGTGCGACCGGCGGTGGAGCGAGTCCGCGCCGCCATCGGCCACATGGTGAAGGTGGAGGTCGAGGTCGACACGCTCGACCAGCTGGACGAGCTGCTGGGCCTGCCGGTCGATGTCGTGCTGCTCGACAACATGGACCCGGACAGGCTGCGCCGCGCCGTGCGGATGGTGGACGGCCGGCTGCTGACCGAAGCCTCGGGCAACGTCACGCTCGCCACCGTCCGCGCCATCGCGGAGACTGGCGTCGACATGATCAGCTGCGGCTGGCTGACCCACAGCGCCCCGAATTTGGATCTGGGGCTGGATATGTGACTTAAAAATACCCTCTCCCGGAGCGGGAGAGGGGTCTTTTCCCCTTACGCCGCCAGCTTCTCGACCGTGCCGTCCAGGCCCATCAGAAGCAGCTCGACCTCGAGGTCGGGGTGGCGTTCCTTGACCATCGCCTTCAGCTTGGTCAGGTACTGGCCGTGAACCGCGGTCTCCTTGGCGGGATCGGACGCCACGTCCATGCCGAGGAAGACCTTGTAGGCACCGCAGTCGCGGTGATCCATGACGATCAGACGCTTGATATGGTGCAGTTCCTTGGCGACCGCGACATGGTCCCAGAAGGCCTCGCCCCAGGCCGGCTTCTTGTCGGTCAGCGCGCCCAGGCTGGCGCCGGCCAGGATGACATGGTCGTAGTTCGCCTGCATGTTGCGGGCGTTCATGTAGCTGGCGACATGGCCCATCAGGCGATAGTCCATGCAGGACAGCAGAAGCGTGTCGACACTGCCGGCCTGGGCCGGGCGGCTCATCATCATCGGCGCCATCAGCGTCACGCCGGCACCCAGCGTCGCCAGCTTCAGGAACCCGCGGCGCGAGCTGTGTTCGCCCTGGCAGCAGCCATGGTGAGGACCGGTCGAGTGATCCATTGTGCTCTCCCACACGCCCCGAACCCATATCGGGGGTTTCGTGCGCGATGGTGGCAGGGAAATGTTAAAAATTCCAATGCCTGCCCTTCCACCAAACGGAAAAGCAATAATTTGTCAGCGTTGTAGCATCTTTCGGAAAGCCAAGCCCAAATCCGGGAAGCCATGCACCGCGGGGCACACAGGAAACGGGCCGCCCGGTGAGGGGCGGCCCGTTCCAAAGCATGGACGTTCCTGGTCGTCAGCGTCCGGCGATCACCCGCCGCGCGTGCTGCTGGGCGCCGGGGTTCCGACCGATCCGACGGTGCTGGAGGCCGGCGGCGGCGACGCGCTCGCGCTATGGCTGGACGAACACTCCGCGTTGGCGATCCCCGCCGTCAGGAGTGCGGCGAGACCGAACAATGCGGCGACAACCGGACTGGCTCCATGAGACATTGGATCACCTCCTTTCTGAAACGTTGCGACCGACAATAGATTGACACAGCAAATCAGTTGGTCAATGGCCGATTCGATTCACGGCGCTCCGTCTCCCAAAGGAACAGGTTTGGAGTCCATACCTGATAATTTTTATCGGGTTTCCAGCAGGCCGCTCATCGTCGCGAACAGCTCCGACTTGGCCTCGAACCCGATGCCGGGCAGGTCGGGCAGGCGCACCCGGCCGTCCTCCACCGCGATGCCGTCGGCGAAGCCGCAGAAGGGCTTGAAGACGTCGGGATAGGATTCGTTGCCGCCCAGATGCAGCCCGGCGGCGATGTTCAGCGACATCTGGTGACCGCCATGCGGCACCACCCGGCGGCTGGACCAGCCGTTCTCCTTCAGCATGTCCAGCGTGCGCATATACTCCACCAGACCGTAGCTCAACGCGCAGTCGAACTGCAGCCAGTCGCGGTCTGGGCGCATGCCGCCATGGCGGATCAGGTTGCGGGCGTCCTGGTGGGAGAACAGGTTCTCGCCGGTCGCCATCGGGCGCTCGTAATGGTGGGCGAGTTCGGCCTGCAGCGCATAGTCCAGCGGATCGCCGGCCTCCTCGTACCAGAACAGGCCGTAGGGCTTCAGCGCCTCGGCGTATGCGATGGCGGTGTCGAGGTCGAAGCGGCCGTTGGCGTCGACGCACAGGTTCCCGCCCGATCCCACAACCTCCAGCACCGCGTCGATCCGGCGCAGATCCTCTTCCAGCGACGCGCCGCCGATCTTCATCTTCACGACCTTGTAGCCGCGGTCGCGATAGCTGCGCATCTCGTCCTGCAGCGCCGTCACATCCTTGCCGGGATAGTAGTAGCCGCCGGCCGCATAGACCCAGACGCTGTCATCGGCCACCCCGCCGCGGAAGCGGTCGGCCAGCAGGCGGTAGAGCGGCACGCCGGCGATCTTCGCCACGGCATCCCACACCGCCATGTCGATGGTGCCGACGGCGACGGAGCGCTCGCCATGGCCGCCCGGCTTCTCGTTGGTCATCAGCCGGGCCCAGATGCGGAACGGGTCCAGGTTTTCGCCCGTATCGTCCAGCAGGCTGTCTGGAGCGGCCGACATCAGCCGGGGAATGAAGCGCTCGCGCAGCAGCCCGCCCGCGGCATAGCGCCCATTGGAGTTGAAGCCGTAGCCGATCACCGGCCTGCCGTCGCGCACCACGTCGGTGACGACCGCCACCACGCTGCAGGTCATCTGGCTGAAATCGATGAAGGCGTTGGCGATGTCGGACTTGATGCCGGCGGTCTGCTCGCGGATTTCGATGATGCGCATGGCGGTTCCTCTTGCAGCGTGGTGGCGCGTTTCGTTCCGGCACTGTAGGGATGGTGCGGGCCGCCGGGCCAATGCCAAGGCCGGAACGCATCATGCGGGTTCGGCATGGGATGGCCTCGCACGGGTCCCGGCCCGCCAGACGCGACGAAGAACCCGTGACGAAGATTGGGCGATGGAACTTTCCTGGCTCGACGATTTCCTGGCGCTGGTGGATTGCGGCAATTTTTCCCGCGCCGCCGACGCGCGCCACCTGACCCAGCCGGCCTTCAGCCGCCGCATCCGCGCGCTGGAGGATTGGGCCGGCACCCCGCTGTTCGACCGCAGCGGCCAGCCGGTGACGCTGACCGAGGCCGGGCGCCGCTTCCGCCCCTTCGCCGACGAGACGGTGCGCCGCCTGCTGCAAGGACGCGAGGAGGCGCGGCTCGCCGCCCAGTCGGAAGCCGCGACCCTGCGCTTCGCCGCGACGCACGCGCTGTCGCTGACCTTCTTCCCCGCCTGGCTGCGGGCGCTGGAGGCGCGGGCGCGGCTGGGCGCCATCACCCTGTCCTCGGACAGCATGGAGGCGTGCGAGCGGCTGATGCTGGCGGGCCAGGCGCAGTTCCTGCTGTGCCATGCCCACCCGGCGGCGGCGGGGCGGCTCGACGCGGACTCCTTCCGCTCCGTCGTCGTCGGCGGCGACCGGCTGCTGGCGGTGACCGCCCCGGATGCCGAGGGCCGGCCCCGCCATCTGCTGGCCGATGGGGAAGGCACGACCCTGCCGCACCTGTCCTACAGCCGCGAGTCCGGCATGGGCCGCATCCTGGAGGCGGTGCGGGCGGTGCAACCGCTTCCAAACGCGCTCGACACCGTCTTCACCTCCCATCTGGCGGCGGTTCTGCGCACGCTGGCGCGCGACGGGCGCGGGGTGGCCTGGCTGCCGGAAAGCCTGATCGCCGAGGATCTGGCCCGCGGAACCCTGGTTCGGGCCGGCCAGCCGGCGGGCGACCCACGCTGGACCGTGCCGGTGCAGATCCGGCTGGTCCGTCCCCGCGCCCGCCAGAGCAAAGCAGCGGAGAGCTTCTGGACGCTGGCGGTGGAGGCCGCGCTGTGGCGCAATGCCGAGTCGCCGCCTGAGCCCGGCATTGCGGTTGCCGAGCTGGAACACCCCATGGAAAAAGAGTTGTGACGCTCACCCGCTAAGGCATTTTGTTCATTGACATTCCCGCCGATGATTGTTCAACGCGTCGATTTCGCTGGCGCTCCCCCTTTCTATCGGGCAAAATTTGCCTAGTTTGGGGTGCAGCCGGGCCCCGACGCACCCGGTCGGTCGGCCGGAACCATCACCTGTTCGCCGGCTGGTCCAAAAAGCGTCGCACCAGCGACCGGAGGAACCATCATGGGCGTGAGCAGCATCGGCGGTATCGGCGGCTATCAGCAGCAGCCCTACGTCACCCCGCTCAGCAGCGGTCCGGCCGCGGCGCAGCGGTCCACCTCGCAGGTCGAGTCCGCACAGGAAGACCAGGACGAACGCACCCGCCGCCAGCAGGAGGCACAGAACGTCCAGTCCGGTTCCAGCGGCGGCAACACCACCCCGACCCGCGGCCAGAACCTGAACATCACGGTCTGACCGGGATCCGGATCGGAACGGCGGGAGAGCGGAGCGGGGCGGCAGCCGGAAAAGGCCCGCTCCAGTCAGCGGACAACAGACGCGGGAGGCACCGATGGAGATCCGTGGCGTTTCCAGCACGACGCCAGTCCGCCCGACTGCCTTCCAACCGACGGAGGCCGGCGTCGCCGTTTCTTCGGCCAGTTCCAGCCAATCCACCCCGATCCAGACCGGCGGCACCGCCACCGGGACGGAGGCGGAAAAAGCGTCCGGCGCCGGCTATATCAGCCCCTATATGCGCTACGACCAGGGTGCGCGGGTCGCTGTGCTCTATTTCCGCGACTTCGAAACCGGTGAAACCCAGGACCAGATTCCGTCCCAGCGCGTCGTCGAGGAATATCGCCGCGCCGCCGGCCGTCTTGCACAGGACGACCAGAAGAAATCCGCCGCCGCGACGCAAACGGCAAGCGGCGATGCGGCCGATGCGGCCGCCGGTCCCAGCGGCGGAACGGCCGGGACGGCATCGGGAACAGGCTCTGCGACGAACCCAAGCACCGGCGGGACCGGATCGGGCGCCGGCACCTCCCTTGGCGTGTCCTTCGCCAGCGCCACCGGCAGCAGCGGATCGGCAGCCCCCGCAAGCGTCTCCACCGGCACATCGCCGGCGGCGGGCGGCGTCACGCCCGTCGCGGCGGCCGGCGGCTTTGGCGGTTCGCCGGGCGGCCTCGTGTCCGTCACCGTCTGAGCGCTTCCGCCTCCGTCCGGCGGACAATCCCCACTTGCGATGATGACGGCTGCGGCGATGGATCCGCGACGGTTTCCGCATCGACCGTCTGGCGAAGGACAGCCTGCGCCTCGCCGACGATGCCGGCGGCGGCTCTGTGCGATACAGTGCAGGTTGAACACCTGACGCAGGCTTCCCACTGGGTGCAGCATGAGGAACCCGAAGCGGTCAACCGGGTGTTGGCCGACTTGCTCCACTCCGATCTTCCGGCTGACGGCCAGGGCCGGCAAGCGGCAACGACGGCGCGCGCCCCCGCCCTCTGACCGGCACGGCCGGTGTGCTGCATGATGGCCGCGTCATCGGCGGCACCGGCCTTTCCCCGCTTCATCGCCATCGACTGGTCGGGCGCCCGCGGCAAGCGCTATGCCGGCATCGCGGTGGCGGAGTGCCGGGGCGGCGATGCGGCGCCCAGTCTGGTGAATGGCCCCGGCGGCTGGTGGTCGCGGACGGCTCTGTTCGGCTGGCTCAGGGCGGAACTGGCGCGCGAACCGGCCTTGGTCGGCATCGACTGCGCCTTCTCCCTGCCCTTCGCGGTGGCGGCCCGCGGCTTTTCCGGCCGGGAGGCCACCGCCTTCGAGCTGTGGGATGCGGTGGAGGAGGTCTGCGCCAATGAGCCGGATTTCGGCGGCGGCCCTTTCGCCGTCCATCCGCTGCATGGCGCCGGCTTCTGGCATCGCGGCCCGCAGCCGGATTGGTACGAGGACCCGCACCGGGCGACCGAATGGGCCTGCCGCGCCGATGGGCTCGGCCATCCGCAGAGTCCCTACAAGCTGATCGGCTCGCGTCAGGTCGGCAAGGGCGCGCTCGCCGGCATGCGGGTGCTGCGCGCCCTGCGCGCGGCCCTGCCCGGACGGCTGGCGGTCTGGCCCTTCGACGACCCGGCGCCGGGCGGCAGCGCGATGGTGGAGATCTACCCGCGCCTGTTCCTGAAACACACCGGCTTCGGCCAGCGCAAGATCCGCGACGCCGCCGAACTGGACGAGGCACTTCACAGGCTGGGCTCGCGTCCGCTGGAACGGACCGGCATCATCAGCGATCATGACAGCGACGCGTTGGTTTCGG
Source organism: Azospirillum humicireducens (assembly GCF_001639105.2). Taxonomy (NCBI): domain Bacteria; kingdom Pseudomonadati; phylum Pseudomonadota; class Alphaproteobacteria; order Rhodospirillales; family Azospirillaceae; genus Azospirillum; species Azospirillum humicireducens. The sequence goes on along the minus strand of NZ_CP028906.1, from coordinate 489,616 downwards.
CCGCCGGTCTCCGTTGGCTGAGCGGAAACCCGTTTGCCTGGTCGCCGCCGGGGCTGGACGAAACGGCGCGGCGGCAGGAAGGATGGATTTTCGGCGTGGGGATGACAGGATCATGAGTGCGGTCGACGGTGTGCCGGTGGAAGGTTCAACTCAAGGCACGGCAGGCGGATCCAAAGCGGGCGGATCACGCCGACCGGCGATCGACGCCGCGCGTGGGCTGGCGCTGGTCGCGATGGCGCTTTATCACGCCAGCTGGGACGCCACCTATTTCGGGCTCGCCCGCTTCGACCTGCTGGGCGACCCGCTCTGGCTCGCCGCCCGCACGGCGATCCTGTCCAGCTTCCTGCTGCTGGTGGGCATCGGACTGGTGCTGGCCACCGGCGACGGGCTCGACATCGCACGCTTCCTGCGCCGGTTGGGACGGGTGGCCGCCGGTGCGGCAGCGGTGTCGGCCGCGTCCTACGCCCTGTTCCCCGACAGCCCGATCTTCTTCGGCGTGCTGCACCACATCGTGCTGGCGAGCATCGTCGGCCTCGCCTTCGTCCGCCTGCCGGCGGCGCTGACCCTGACGACGGCCGCGGCGGCGGTGCTGGCCGGCAGTTTTCTGTCCTTCCCCATCTTCGACAGCCCATGGCTGCGCTGGATCGGCCTGACGACGGTGGCACCGGATTCCAACGATTTCGTGCCGGTCCTGCCCTGGATCGGCGCCGTGCTGGCGGGGATCGGGCTGGCACGGCTAAGGCCGGGGATCGGCGGGCGCGCCGCGATGACCGGCGCTGCCGGGCGGACACTGGCGCTGGCCGGACGGCACAGTCTTGCTGTCTATCTGCTGCATCAGCCGCTGCTGTTCGGCATTGCCTGGGCGACGGCACAGCTTCTGCCGGTGGAGGCGCCGGCGGTGCGCGATTTCCAGGCCGCCTGCGTGGCGAACTGCGAGCGCGCCGGCGTGGCATCGGCGACCTGCACGGCCAACTGCCGGTGCGTGCAGTCGGAACTGGCGCGGAATGGGCTGTGGGAAGGTTTCGTCGCCAATCGCCTGAGCGAGCGCGAACAGCGCGGGCTCGAAGACGCGGTTGCCATCTGCCGCAAGCCCTGAGCGATGCGGCCGGCAGGCCGCCCCGGAAGGATCAGACCGGAAGGATCAGACCGACTGCCGCTTTTCCAGCAGGCCGCGCAGCAGGCTGGTCAGCGTCTCGGCCAGACGATACTGGTCGTCGGCCGGCAAGGTGCCGATGACGCCGGCGAAGTCGTTGAGAGGATCGTGCCGAAGCAGTTCCAGCGCCTTGGGTGTCGGATGCAGCTGGGTGACGCGGCGATCTTCGGGAACCGGTACGCGGACCAGCAATTCCTTGCCCACCAGCACTTCCACCATCTGCGAGGCAGCGCCGCGCGTGGTGGCGTGGAAGTCGGCAAAGGCCGACACGGTGCGCTGGCTGTGGTTGGCGCCGGCAAAATAGCGCAACGCCGTCCACTGCGACGGCTTCAGTCCGTGGGTATAGCCAAGGCTGTCTGCGATGTGGGCAATCTGCAGCATCACGTCGGCGATGGCCTGCGGCGATGCGCCCCCGGTGTGATCCGAGTGGGAGAAATCCATTCCGGCTCCAATGGGCCCGGCTCCGATCGAACCCGCCCCGGCGGGAGAGGCGAGCGGAGCGCGGACCAGCGCACCATTCTTCCTCACCGACATCCGGCCCGCAGCAACGCCGCGCACTTTTGCAAAGTCCATTTTTTCCACTCTATAAAGTATAGTGGCTATACGATGGCCATACAAAGGGGCCGGCAGCTATCGCTGAAAGGCGGCAGCCACTTCGATCATGAGACCGTGACTTATTGTAGCGCGACTGAACTGAAAACGGAACCGCGAACACTTCACTCGTTTGTTGCGAATTGTCGCATGCTCCGAGAGGAGCAGGCCAAGCCTCGACCACAGAAATTCTTGCGGATCACAGGCGGAATCGGCATATCGGCCATGCCGACTCGCCTCGCCCCCATGTTTCGCTGGCGCAATCTCTGATTCGGCGGTATACGCGCGCGATGACCATATCCCCCGTTCCGAAGTCCGCATCGCCGGCCGCCGCCCAGACCATGGGCGCCCCGAAGGTCGGCATCGTCAGCCTCGGCTGTCCCAAGGCGCTCGTCGATTCAGAGCGCATCCTGACGCGCCTGCGCGCGGAGGGCTACGAGATCTCCCCCAGCTACGACGGCGCCGACGTCGTTCTGGTCAACACCTGCGGCTTCCTCGACAGCGCCAAGAAGGAATCGCTGGACGCCATCGGCGAGGCGATCAAGGAGAACGGGCGGGTCATCGTCACCGGCTGCATGGGCGTGGAATCGGACCTGATCCGGCAGATCCACCCGGACGTGCTGGCCGTCACCGGCCCGCACCAGTATGAGCAGGTGGTCAACGCCGTGCATGACGCCGTGCCGCCGACGCACAACCCCTTCACCGATCTGGTGCCGCCGGAAGGGCTGCGGCTGACCCCGCGCCACTACGCCTACCTGAAGATTTCCGAAGGCTGCAACAACCGGTGCAGCTTCTGCATCATCCCCAGCCTTCGCGGCGATCTGGTCAGCCGGCCGATCCATTCCGTCCTGCGCGAGGCGGAGAAGCTGGCGGTGGCCGGCGTCAAGGAACTGCTGGTCATCTCTCAGGACACCAGCGCCTATGGCGTCGACGTGAAGTACAAGACGGAGAAATGGTACGACCGCGAGGTCCGCACCCGCTTCTTTGACCTGTGCAACGAGCTGGCGAACTTCGACCTGTGGGTCCGCCTGCATTACGTCTACCCCTATCCGCATGTGGACGAGGTCATCCCGCTGATGGCGGAGGGGAAGATCCTCCCCTATCTCGACATCCCGTTCCAGCATGCCTCGCCCACCGTCCTGAAGGCGATGCGCCGCCCGGCCGCCCAGGAAAAGCAGCTGGACCGCATCCGCAAATGGCGCGACGAGTGCCCGCATCTGGTGCTGCGCTCCACCTTCATCACCGGCTTCCCCGGCGAGACGGAGGAGGATTTCCAGTTCATGCTGGACTGGCTGAAGGAGGCCCAGCTCGACCGCGTCGGCTGCTTCAAGTACGAGCCGGTGGAGGGCGCCACCGCCAACGACCTGCCGGGCGCCGTCCCGGAAGAGGTCAAGCAGGAGCGCTGGGAACGCTTCATGGAGACGCAGAAGGCGATCAGCGCCGAACGGCTCCAGCAGAAGGTGGGCTGGACGCTGGGCGTGCTGATCGACGAGGTCGACGAGGACGGGGCCATCGGCCGTTCCTACGCCGACGCGCCGGAGATCGACGGCAACGTCTTCCTGAACGGCGAGACCGGGCTGAAGCCGGGCGACATGGTTGACGTCACCATCGAGCATGCCGACGAGTACGACCTGTGGGGCAGCGTCGAGCGCGACCTGTAACCACGGCCGAGAGGAGAGCGCCATGCCCGTCACGCCGGACGATGCCACGCTGATGGACGTCCAGCAGGGCGGGCGCTGCTTCTTCTGCGACGGGCCGGTGGGGGCGAAGGCGACCGTCGACCATCTGATCCCCCAGGCCTATGGCGGGATCGACGGTCCGGCCAACGCCGTGCTGGCGCACCGCCGCTGCAACCAGCGCAAGGGCGACCGGCTGCCGACCGGCGAGGAGCTCGACCGCTTCTTCGCGCTGCGCCGTTCCAGCCGGCTCGGCGTCTGGCCTCCCCTGCAGGCTCTGCGCGAGGTGGCAGACTGGAGCGGCGACACTGAGCGGTGGATGGCGGTGGCACAGGCGATCGCACGGGAACGCTAGGGCGCCCGATCCGGTTGAGGGAAGGACACCTTATAGAATGGGAGCTTCCCCCCGATGACCGGTTCGCAGAACAAGCAGCCCCACACCGAAGAGACCGTCCGCCACACCGAGGGCGAGCAGAACACCGGCAATCACAAGAAGCCCGATGCCCCCGACGCCAAGGGCGCCGACCGCTTCGGCGGCACCCGCGCCGGTGCCGAGAATGTCGAACCCAAGACGTAAGCCGCGGGGATAAGGCCTTTTCGGGCTGGCATCGCATGCCCGGCCTGTGCGAGATCCGGGGGCCGGCGCCCAAAGACGCCCTGTCCGAGGCAACCGCCCCCACCCCGCACCCGTGACCCGATGGCCCCTTCGATCTTCAAACGCTACAAGCTGCATTTCACCCGTCCCCTGCCGGGCCTTCGCCCCGGCCGGCCGGAACGGGACGCCATGGTGGAGCGCGTGCGGCGGCTGGCCAGCGAGAACGGCATGGCCGGCGACCTGCACACCATCGCCCCCAATGCCGGCTTCGGCATCCTGGAGGTCCGCTGCACCGAACGGCTGGCCCGCCGCCTGTCCGACCTGTCGGAAATAGAGACGGTCCAGGAAGCCTGACTGCCGCACTGGACTGCCGCACCTGACCGGCGCCGGTTGAACGCGAAGGTGTTATGCCGCTGGCCGCTGCGTCCCGCCGCCCTAGGTCAGGCCCGACCGGTCCCGACTTGCGGGCCGGAACCACCATGACCTGAGAGGGGGAGACACCGACATGACGATGCGGCAATCGGACGCCGAATGGCGCGGCGACCTGAAATCGGGCAGCGGCAAGATGCGGCTGGGCAGCGGCGCCTTCGAGGGGGCCTATTCCTTCCCGTCGCGGTTCGAAAACGGACAGGGCACCAATCCGGAGGAGCTGATCGCCGCGGCGCATGCCGGCTGCTTCTCGATGGCGCTGTCCGCCGGGCTCGCCCAGGCCGGTCACACCCCGACCCGCGTCCACACCACCGCCAGGGTCCATCTGGAAAAGGCCGGCGCCGGCTTCGCCATCAGCCGGATCGAGCTGGCGTGCGAGGCGGAGATCCCCGGCATCGACGAGGCCGCCTTCCAGGAACAGGCAGCCGGCGCCAAGGCCAACTGTCCGGTGTCGAAGGCGCTTGCCGGCACCGAGATCAGTCTGACCGCCAAGCTGGTCTGACACCGCAGCGACCGATGCACCGCGCTTGACCGGGCGGCGCATCGGTCTCCTCGGCGTAGCGCCTGGGATAATAAAAGCCCCAGCGAAGATGAAGCCGGCGGAAAGGCAAGGGAGTCCTCCCCGCCGCCGCTCGGCCGAAGGACAGATTGACCCAGCAGCTTCCGCCCACCCATAGTGCCGCGTTCCGCGCGCGGAAGCCCCCGTCTTCCGTCCGCCGTATCGATCGAACGACGGACAATGTTTGCCGCAGCCACCCGCCTTCTTAAGCCAGCCCTTCTTCTGCTTGCCCTCGCGTGGGCTGCATCGGCGGCTGCAGCCGAGGCCGTCGGGCCGGCGACCGGACAGGACCCGGTCATCCTGGCGCTTGACGGCGAATTCGGGCTGACCAACAGCACCTCGGCCGAAGCCATCGAGCGCGGCATCCTGACCGCCATCGACGACATCAACCGCGGCGGCGGCGTGCTGGGCGGCCGGCCGCTGGCCCTGATCACGCGCGAACACCGGTCGATCTCCGCCCGCGGCATCAAGAACATCCGGGAACTCGCCACCATCCCCGATCTGATCGCGGTGTTCGGCGGCCGGTTCAGCCCGGTGGTGATCGAGCAGCTGCCGGTCCTGCAGCAGACCCGCACCCTGTTCCTGGCGCCCTGGTCGTCGGCGGACGGCATCGTCGACAACGGGATGGAGCCCAACTACATCTTCCGCCTGTCCCTGCGCGACGGGCTGGCCATGCCCTTCCTGCTGACGCGCGCCGCCGACCGCGGCCTGACCCGCGTCGGGCTTCTGCTGACGAACACCGCCTGGGGGCGCTCCAACCTGGAGGCGGCCAAGCGCCATCTCGCCGGGCGCGACAGCCCGGCGATGGTCGGCACCGCCTGGTACAACTGGCGCGACCGCTCGCTGATCGACAAGTATGAGGGGTTGGCGGCCGCCGGCGCCCAGGCGATCCTGCTCGTCGCCAACGACGACGAGGCCGCCGTGCTGGTGCGCGAGGTGGCGGCTCTGCCGCCCGGCCGGCGGCTGCCGATCCTCAGCCATTGGGGCGTCACCGGCGGCGATTTCACAGGCCAGGCCGGACCGGCCCTGCAGGAGGTCGACTTCAGCGTGATCCAGACGGTCAGCCCCTTCCGCATCCCGCCCGAACGGCTGGCTCCGGTGCTGGAGACGGCGGGGCGCCTGTTTGGCATCCACCGGCCGGAGGACATCGTGTCGCCGGTCGGCTTCCTGCACGCCTACGACCTGACCCGCATCCTGGCGCTGGCGATCGACCGCGCCGGCACCACCGATCGGGCCGCCGTCCGCGACGCGCTGGAGCAGGTCGGCCCCTATCGCGGGGTGATCCGCGATTTCGAGCGCCCTTTCGCTCCCGGCCGGCACGAGGCGCTGGGACCGCAAGACCTGCTGATGGCGCGTTTCCGCGCCGACGGCGTGCTGGTCCCGGTGGAATGAGGGCGCGGATGACCGGACCCGATCCCCACCGCTTCCCGAGCGCCATCCCCCCGAGCGCCATTCCAAGCGCGACACAGCGGATGCTGACCTCCGGGCGTCTGGCCCGCCGTTTCGCGCTGGTGTCGCTGATGCTGGGCGTGCTGATCGCCATCCTGATCGGCGCCAGCCTCTATGTGGTGTCGAGCCGCCATCTGGCGCGCCAGCATCTCGCCAATGTGGAGGCGAACGCAAGCCTCGCCGCCCGCCAGACCGAAGGGCTGCTCGACACGCTGGTCACCACCATGCGCGATTTGGCCGGCAACAGCGTGCTCGCCACGGCGCTGGTCGATTCCGCGGGCAAGGAAACCTATCTGGTCCCCTTCCTGGGCAGCTTCAACCACATCGCCAGCGTGCCGGTGGCCATCCTCTTCACCGATTTCGAAGGGGAGCGGATCGCCGACAACGGGCGTCGGTCAGGCACGCTGTCCATGGTTCCCGCCGACATGACCTGGCTGCGTGCGGCCATCGCCGCCGGGAAACCGGCCGCCACCGTGATCCGCCAGGACGATACCGAGTACCTGCTGGCGGCGGAGATGCTGATCTATTCCCGCACGAGGTCGCCGGAAGGGGCACTGCTCTACAAGGTGCCGCTCGACTCCCTTGTGCTGCATCCGGAAGCGGACCTACTGCACGCTTCTGAAGAGCCGCCGCCGCTGGCCCCGGACATGATCGCGGTGACCGTCCCGCTCACCGTGCCGGACCGGCTTTCGGCGCTTGGATTGCAGTTGCGGCTGAAGGCACCGGGCACGCGGGCCGCCACCCTGCTGTCCTGGATGCTGCCGGCATACGGGCTGGTCGCCGCCGCTGCCCTGCTGGCGATCTATATCGGCAGCCGCGCCGTCGGCACCCACATGACACGGTCCCTGCGCGAGCTGGAAAGGCTGGCGGGCGCCATCGCCACCGACGGTTTCACCGGTCAGCGCGCCCAGGTGCGCGGCAACGACGAGGTGTCGGCACTGGCCCGCGGCTTCAACGCCATGCTGGACCATATCGCGGCGATCCAGCGCGAGCGCGAGATGCGCGCGGCGGAGGAGATCACCATCCAGCGCACGCTGGCCGAACGGGCCGAACAGGCGCGCGCCGAGGCCGAGAGCGCCCGCAACGAGGAGGAACGCTCGCGGCAGGAGGCGGTGATGGCGCTGATGGTGGCCGAGCGCGCCAACGCCGCCAAGACCCATTTCCTGGCCGCCGCCAGCCACGATCTGCGTCAGCCGGTGCAGTCGCTGGTCCTGCTGACCTCGGCGCTGGCGCTGAGACTGGGCGACCATCCCGCCTCCGCACTGGTCGGCAGCATCGAGGCGTCGATGGATGCGCTGTGCCGGCTGCTCGACGCCATCCTGGACATCTCGAAACTGGATGCCGGCACCGTCTCCCCCAACGTGCAGACGGTGTCGCTCGGCGCCATCTTCGCCCGGCTGGAAGAGGAGTACCGGCTCCGTGCCGCGGAGAAGGGCATCGCCTTCCGCAGCGTGCCCACCGGCGTGACGCTGACCGCCGACCCGGCCCTGCTGGAGCGGATCATCCGCAATCTGGTGGAGAACGCGCTGCGCTACACCGACCGGGGCCGCATCCTGCTGGGGTGCCGTCACGGCCGCGGGCGCTTGCGCATCCAGATCTTCGACACCGGCATCGGCATCCCGCCGGAGCATCTGGAACGCATCTTCCACGAGTTCTACCAGATCTCCAACCCCACCCGGGACCGCGGCAAGGGGCTGGGGCTGGGGCTCGCCATCGTCGACCGGCTGGCCCGGCTGCTGGGATACCGGGTGCATGTCGCATCCCGGCCCAACCGCGGCTCCTGCTTCACGCTGGAAATCCCGATGCCGGCCCTGCCCCCGAAGCCCGCCGCCCCTGCGGCGGAAACCGCGGCCGATGCCCCGCAACCGGGACGCGGCATCGCGCTGGTGATCGACGACGACCCGCTGGTGCGCGAGGGGCTGACCCTGCTGATCGAGGATCTCGGCTGGCGGGCGATCGCGGCGGACAGCGCCGGCCATGCGCTCCACCTGTTGCGGGACCAGCCGCGCCCGCCCGACCTGGTGATCGCCGACTACCGTTTGGAGGCGGGGGCCACCGGGCTGCAGGCCATCCACGCGGTGGAGGCGGCGCTGACGGAACAGGGGCAGGCATCGCCGCTCAGCGTCGTCCTGACCGGCGACACGGCGCCCGAACGCATCGCCGATGCCCAGGCCAGCGGCTACCGCATCCTGCACAAGCCCATCGCCGCCAAGGAGGTGGCCCAACTGCTGAGCGACGCGCTGCTGGATGGGCCCGGTCGCGATCCCGCACCAGAGGGCGCCGGCCGCCGCAACCCAGCCATCCTGCCGGGCTGAGCGCGCCGGCCGGCCGCTTCCCGTCCTCTGCGCGCTAACCGCTCCGTGACTGCGTAGCGGCATCGACCTGGAGGGCGAGCCGCTCTATGGCGCGCACCGCCATGTCCTGGGGGCGGGCCGGATCTCGTGTCTCCTGCCGCTGATGGGCCGCCGCGGCATCCTCCAGCGCGCCCCGAGCCTCCTCGACCGTGAAGAGGCCCTTTTCAACCATCGCGATCACCAGCGATTCACAAATCGAGAGAGCGGCCATGCCCGCCGCCTCTTCCTCCGCCGTCATCATACCCCCCGTCCGGTTGTTCCTTGCACCACCCCGATGTCGGCGCTGCCTATCCGACATCGCAAAAGGCATAGGATCAACAGAGGGGCCTGTGGCGCGTCACACCACGTTCGAAGAAAATCTCAGGGCGATTAACCTATGTTGTAGCCCGTTTTGACGAAAGCCCTAAACGTTCGACACCACGCGGAACCGGTTGAACTTCGCATGTGTTCATCAAGATGCCAATATTAGGACAAAGAAGGCAAAGAGACGATCATGACTCGCGCCCTGGCGAGCCGCGCCCTCGAGCCCACTCCATTGTGGCTCAAATTGAGCAGCTACCTCGTTCTGTCGGATGAGGAAAAATTGTACCTTTCCGATCTTGAGAGGACAATCGTGCGTGAGCCGCCCCGGACGGATCTTCTCCAGCAGGGCGAAAGATACCGGGATGTCCGTATCATGCGCGACGGCTGGGCGATCCGTCACAAAGCCTTGCCCGACGGCCGCCGCCAGGTGGTGAACTTCGTCCTGCCCGGCGATCTCATCGGCATGTATTGCACGCTGTTCGAATCCGCCGACCACAGCGTCACCACCCTGACCGCGGTGGAAGTGGCGAGCTTTCCGCCCGAACGGATCGGCGAACTTTTCCGCTCCTTTCCCCGCCTTGCCGCCGCCCTCGCCTGGTCGGGCGCGCGGGAGGAGGCCATCGTCGCCGAACGGCTGCTCAGCCTGGGCCGGCGCACCGCTCTGGAGCGCACCGCCCACCTGATCGTGGAGCTTCTGCGCCGGCTCAGCATCGTCAACATGGCGACCGACGGACATTTCGTGCTGCCGGTGACCCAGGAGATCCTGGCCGACGCGCTGGGACTCAGCATCGTCCACATCAACCGCACCCTCCGCCGCCTGCGCGAAAGCGGCCTGATCGAATTGAACGGCCAGCGCATCACCGTCAACGACGTGCGGCAGTTGGCCTCCATCGGCCAGTTCGACGAGCTCTACCTGCACCTGATCCGTGCGCCCCGCCGCCTGGAACGCGCCTTCTCCGCCGCCCACCATCACCAGAACGGCGCCCGCCCGGACGGCGATGAGCGCGCGAAGGCTTGAAGNCATGCGTCCCCCTCACCCTAACCCTCTCCCGGGGGGGGGAGAGGGAAATACCCAACCCCTTCGCTAACCCATCCCCACGGTAGCGCCCCTCCCCATCCGGCGCGCCTTTTCCGCATCGCACAAATTCCGGAAAACCATACCGTCCGTGTATCGGCGAATGCCTCCACCCATCCTTTTCCAGCAGGACGCAGCCCCGGCTCCATCCCGCCAATAGAATCTAACTATTTGATAAAAAATGCTTTCCTCCACTCGCACCACCCCACGCCAGAAGCGACACATAATTCTGCTTTACAGTCGTTGATCTGTATCATATTTTTCCTTCAGAAATTGTTCGCTGGACGCGCAATCCATTTCGGGGATGCCGATGTACACGCAAGGCTTGGATGCCAAGACCGACCAGGGCGCTCAACCGTCTCCCCGGCTGGTGACGGAGCAGGAAGCCGCTCTCCAGGGCCGCTTCCAGGAGCGCGTCGACGCCGAGGAGAAGATCGAGCCGCGCGACTGGATGCCGGAAGGCTACCGCCGCACGCTGGTCCGCCAGATCTCGCAGCACGCCCATTCGGAAATCGTCGGCATGCTGCCGGAAGGCAACTGGATCACCCGCGCGCCGACGCTGCGCCGCAAGGTGGCCCTGCTGGCCAAGGTGCAGGACGAGGGCGGGCACGGCCTCTACCTCTACAGCGCCGCCGAGACGCTGGGCGTGTCGCGCGACGAGCTGGTCGGGCAACTGCTGTCGGGCAAGGCCAAGTACTCCAGCATCTTCAACTACCCGACCCCGACCTGGGCCGACATCGGCGCCATCGGCTGGCTGGTCGACGGTGCGGCGATCATGAACCAGGTGCCGCTCTGCCGCTGCTCCTACGGGCCCTATGCCCGCGCCATGGTCCGCATCTGCCGGGAGGAAAGCTTCCACCAGCGCCAGGGCTACGAGCTGATGCTGGCGCTGGCCCAGGGCACGGCGGCGCAGAAGCGGATGGCGCAGGACGCGCTGAACCGCTGGTGGTGGCCGTCGCTGATGATGTTCGGCCCGTCGGACGACCAGTCGGCCCACTCCGCCCAGAACATGGCCTGGAAGATCAAGCGCTTCTCCAACGACGAGCTGCGCCAGCGCTTCGTCGACGCCACGGTGCCGCAGGCGGAGTTCCTGGGATTGACCATCCCGGACCCGGAGCTGCGCTTCAACGCCGAAACCGGCCATTACGAATTCGGCGCCATCGACTGGACCGAGTTCAACGAGATCCTGAAGGGCAACGGCCCCTGCAACCGCGAGCGCATCGAGGCCCGCCGCAAGGCGTGGGACGACGGCGCCTGGGTGCGCGAGGCCGCCGTCGCCCATGCGACCAAACGCAAGCAGCGCGCCCTCAAGAAGGCCGGCTGACAAGACTCCCGAGGGGAAGAGACCATGGATCGCAAGGACTGGCCGCTGTTCGAGATCTTCATCCGGCCGAAGAACGGATTGTCCCACAAGCATGTCGGCAGCCTGCACGCCGCCGACGCCCGCATGGCGCTGGACAACGCCCGCGACGTCTACACCCGCCGCGGCGAGGGCGTCAGCATCTGGGCGGTCCCCGCAGCCAGCATCGCGGCGTCGGACCCGGCGGAGAAGGCCAGCCTGTTCGATCCGGCCGACGACAAAATCTACCGCCACCCGACCTTCTACGACATCCCCGCAGACGTGAAGAACATCTGATGAGCACAGATCTTCTCAAAGAAGCCCTGTTCGCATACACGCTGCGGCTGGGCGACAGCTCGCTGGTGCTGGGGCACCGGCTGTCGGAATGGTGCGGCCATGCGCCGGAGCTGGAAGAGGACATCGCGCTGACCAACGTCGCGCTCGACCTCGTCGGCCATGCCCGCATGCTGCTGACCTATGCCGGCGAGTTGGAGGGCAAGGGCCGCGACGAGGACCGCCTCGCCTACCGCCGCGACGTCTTCGACTACCGCAACCATCTGCTGGTCGAGCAGCCCAACCGCGACTTCGGCCACACCATCGTCCGCCAGTTCCTGCATGATGCCTGGGCGGTGGAGCTGTATGAGCGGCTCTGCGCCTCCAAGGACGCCACGCTGGCCGGCATCGCCGCCAAGGCGGTGAAGGAGGTGAGCTACCATGTCCGCCACAGCGGCGACTGGCTGGTGCGGCTGGGCGACGGCACCGACGTCAGCCACGCCAAGGTGGCCGACGCGCTGGGTCGCCTCTGGCCCTACACCGGCGAGATGTTCGAACGCGACGAGGCCGAACAGGCTCTGGTCGCCGCCGGCATCGTCCCCGACCCGGCCGGGCTGAAGGCCGCTTGGGCCGCCCGCGTCGAAGCGGTGCTTGAGGAGGCCACCCTCGACCGCCCGGCCGACGGCTGGATGCAGAAGGGCGGCCGCCGCGGCGAGCACAGCGAGCATCTCGGCTATCTGCTGGCCGAGATGCAGTTCCTGCCGCGCGCCTATCCCGACGCGAACTGGTGAGGATGCCATGCCGGATGTAGCGGGCTGCTGGGGACCGGAGCCGGGCGCCGATGCGGTCGTGAAAGCCGCCTGGGACGCGCTGGCCGGGGTGATGGATCCGGAGATTCCGGTGCTGAGCATCGTCGATCTCGGCATCGTCCGCGCGGTGTCCGCCGATGCGGACGGCCGGCTGGCGGTGGCGCTGACGCCGACCTATTCCGGCTGTCCCGCCACCAACGTCATCGTGCTGGAGGCGGAAACCGCGCTGGCCCGTGCCCACCTCGACGCCCGCGTCTCGGTGGTGATCGCCCCGCCCTGGACGACCGACTGGATCAGCGACACCGGCCGGGAAAAGCTGGCCGAGGTCGGCATCGTCCCACCGCCGCACTCCGGCAAGCGCGCCCTGACGGCACCGGACGAGGTGATCGCCTGCCCGCGCTGCGGCTCGCAGGACACCCGGCAGATCAGCCGCTTCGGCTCCACCGCCTGCAAGGCGCTGCACGCCTGCAACGCCTGCCTCGAACCGTTCGACGTGTTNAGGTGGGGGAGGGTTAGGGAGGGGGCAAACGCTTCAACCACTCAACCGGCCCGACCGAGGACCACCCCATGACCAGCCCCAGCTTCCACCCGCTGACCATCCGCGAGTGCCGCCGGGAGACCGCGGACACCGTGTCGATCGCCTTCGACGTGCCGGCCGATCTCGCCGACCGCTTCCGCTTCGTCCAGGGCCAGTACCTGACGCTCAAGACCCGCATCGGCGAGGAGGAGGTGCGGCGCTCCTACTCCATCTGCTCCGGCGTGGGTGACGGCGAGCTGCGCGTGGCGGTGAAGAAGGTCGATGGCGGCCTGTTCTCCACCCACGCCAACCAGTCGTTGGCGCCGGGCGCGGTGCTGGAGGTGATGACGCCGATGGGGCGCTTCCACACCCCCGTCGATCCGGACGCGTCCCGCACCTATGTCGCCTTCGCCGCCGGCAGCGGCATCACCCCGGTGATGTCGATCCTGAAGACCGTGCTGGCGCAGGAGCCGAAGAGCCGCTTCGTGCTGGTCTACGGCAACCGCACCGTCTCCTCCATCATCTTCCGCGAAGAACTGGAGGATCTGAAGAACCGCTACATCGGCCGGCTTGTCATCCACCATGTGCTGAGCCGCGAGCCGGAAGAGGCCGGGCTGCTCGGCGGGCGCATCGGCGCCGGTCTGGTGCGCGAACTCTGCGCCGGTCCCTTGAAGGCGGAGGACATCGACGCCGCCTTCCTCTGCGGCCCCCAGCCGATGGTGGAGGAGGTGCGCGACGCACTGGCCGACTGCGGCATGCCGGCCGCGAATATCCATGTCGAGCTGTTCGGCACCACGACCGCCGCGCGGCCCTCGGTCAGGAAGGTGGCGACCGACACGCCGACCGACGCCGCGACCATCGCCATCCTTCAGGACGGCAAGCGCAAGGAATTCACCCTGCCTTACGACGGCGAGAGCATCCTCGACGCCGCCCACCGGCACGGCGCCGACCTGCCCTATTCCTGCAAGTCCGGCGTCTGCTGCACCTGCCGCGCCAAGCTGCGCGAAGGCAAGGTCGAGATGGCCGAGAACTACTCGCTGGAACCGTGGGAGGTCGAGGCCGGCTATGTCCTGACCTGCCAGTCGCGCCCTCTGACCGAACGGGTCGTCATCGACTTCGACGCCGCCTGAGCAAAGACAGCCAACAACGACAACAAGGAAACGCCCCGCCATGACCACCACCCCGCAGAGCCTGTTCGAGACGCATGAGGCGACGCTGCAGAAGGCCGTCGAGGCCTGCCGCAGCCGCGCCTACTGGTCGGCCTTCCCCGAAATGCCGAGCCCGCGCGCCTATGGCGAGACGGCGGCGGTGGATGGCGAGGCGGCCTTCGCGGCCTATCGCGACAAGCCCTTCGAGCTGGACCAGCCGGGCGTCATCGGCACGGTGGGCGGCGAGCGCTCGCCCTTCGGTTTCGACCTCGGCATCAGCTACCCGGTGTCGGACGTCGAGGCTCTGGTGACTGCGGCCAAGGCGGCGATGCCGGGCTGGCGCAAGGCCGGGCCGAACGGCCGCGCCGGCGTCTGCCTGGAAATCCTGAAGCGGCTGAACGCGCGCAGCTTCGAGATCGCCAACGCGGTGATGCACACCACCGGGCAGGCCTTCATGATGGCCTTCCAAGCCGGCGCCCCGCACGCCCAGGACCGTGGGCTGGAGGCGGTCGCCTATGGCTGGAAGGCGATGACCGACCAGGCCCCGGCGGCGCGCTGGGAGAAGCCGCAGGGCAAGAACCCGCCGCTGGTGATGGACAAGCGTTTCGAGGTGGTCGGCCGCGGCGTCGGGCTGGTCATCGGCTGCGCCACCTTCCCGACCTGGAACGGCTATCCCGGCCTGTTCGCCAGCCTCGTCACCGGCAACGCGGTGATCGTGAAGCCCGGCCCGACCGCCATCCTGCCGCTCGCCATCACCGTGCGGATCGCGCGCGAGGTGCTGGCGGAGTGCGGGCTCGACCCCAACCTCGTCACGCTGGCCATCGGCGACACCATCGCCAAGGATCTGGCTCTGCGGCCGGAAGTGGCGGTGATCGACTACACCGGCTCGACCGGCTTCGGCGACTGGCTGGAGCGGAACGCCCGCCACGCCCAGGTCTACACCGAGAAGGCCGGCGTCAACAGTGTGGTGATCGATAGCACCGACGATCCCAAGGGCATGGTGCGCAACCTCGCCTTCACGCTCAGCCTCTATTCCGGCCAGATGTGCACGACGACCCAGGTCATCTTCGTGCCCAAGGACGGCATCCAGGCCGGCGGCGAGCACATGACTTTTAATCAGGTGGTCTCGGCCCTTGCCGGCGGCGTCGACAAGTTCCTGTCCGACCCGGAGCGCGCGGTCGAGGTGCTGGGCGCCATCCAGTCCGACGCCACGCTGGCCCGCATCGACGAGGCGGCGAAGCTCGGCACCGTCGTGCTGCCGTCGCGAACCATCGCCCATCCGAAATTCCCGGACGCCCGCATCCGCACGCCGCTGATCCTGACCATGGATGCGGATGAGGAGGACAAGTACGGCCATGAGCTGTTCGGCCCGATCTCCATCATCGTGAAGACCGACAGCACCGCCGACAGCCTGGAACGCGCCGCCCGCCTGACGCGGACCAAGGGCGCGCTCACCACCGGCCTCTACAGCACCGACCCGCAGTTGATCGAGCAGGCGACCGACCTGTTCGTCGAGGCCGGCGTCGCCCTGTCGGTGAACCTCACCGGCGGCGTCTTCGTCAACCAGTCGGCGGCCTTCAGCGACTTCCACGGCACCGGCGCCAACCCGGCGGCGAATGCCGCGCTGTGCGACCTCGCCTTCGTCGCCAACCGCTTCCGCGTGGTGCAGAGCCGCGTTCCGGTGCTGGAGGCCGCGCAATGAGCGACAAGACGATCCTCCTCGACATCGCCGACGGCGTCGCCACCGTCACGCTGAACCGGCCGGACCGGCTGAACAGCTTCACCGCGGCGATGCATGAGGAGCTGCGCGAGGCCATCGCCGAACTGCGCGACGACAAGGCGGTGCGCTGCCTGCTGCTGACCGGGGCCGGGCGCGGCTTCTGCGCCGGGCAGGATTTGTCCGACCGCGCCGTCGCGCCGGGTGCCCAGGGGCCGGATCTCGGCGCCTCGATCGAGACCAACTACAACCCGCTGGTCCGCAGCCTGCGCGGCCTGCCGATGCCGGTGGTCTGCGCGGTGAACGGCGTCGCCGCCGGGGCCGGGGCCAACATCGCGCTCGCCTGCGACATCGTTCTGGCGGCGCGCTCGGCCAGCTTCATCCAGGCCTTCTGCAAGATCGGGCTGATCCCCGACAGCGGCGGCACCTGGACCCTGCCGCGTCTGGTCGGCCATGCCCGCGCCATGGGCCTCGCCATGCTGGGCGACAAGCTGTCGGCCGAGCAGGCGGAAGCCTGGGGCATGATCTGGAAGGCGGTCGATGACGACAAGCTGGCGGCGGAGGCCGGGGCGCTGGCCCGCCAGCTCGCCACCCAGCCGACGCACGGTCTCGCGCTGATCAAGCGGGCGCTGAACGTCTCGCTGGACAACGACCTGAACACCCAGCTCGATCTGGAGCGCGACCTCCAGCGCGAGGCCGGCCGCACCCAGGATTACCGCGAGGGCGTGGCCGCCTTCGTGGCCAAGCGCGCCCCGAAGTTCGAGGGACGGTGATGGCGGCGCTCGATCCCTCCGTCACCGTCGCGGTGGTCGGGGCCGGCGCCATGGGCCAGGGCATCGCCCAGGTCGCGGCGCAGGCCGGCCACCCGGTCCTGCTGGTCGACAGCCGCCCCGGCGGCGCCCAGGCCGCCGTCGAGTCCATCGCCAGGGCGCTGACCGCGCTGGTCGAGAAGGGCAAGCGCACGGCGGCGGAGCGTGACGCCACGGTGGACCGCCTGCGCGCGGTGGACGGCCTGTCCGACCTCGCCCCCGCCGGTCTGGTGGTGGAGGCCATCGTCGAGGATCCCGACGTCAAGCGCCGCCTGTTCGCCGAGCTGGAAGGCATCGTCGGGCCTGACGCCATCCTCGCCACCAACACCTCGTCGCTGTCGGTCACCGCCATCGGCGCCGGGGTGCGGCGGCCGGAGCGTCTGGCCGGGCTGCATTTCTTCAACCCGGCGCCGCTGATGGCGCTGGTCGAGATCGTCAGCGGCCTCGCCACCGATCCGGCGGTGCTCGACACGCTATTCGACACGGCGAAGGCGTGGGGCAAGAGCCCGGTTCGCTGCCGCTCGACCCCCGGCTTCATCGTCAACCGCGTCGCCCGCCCCTTCTACGCCGAAGGGCTGCGTCTGGTGCAGGAGCAGGCGGCCGATCCCGCCACCATCGACGCCGTCGTCCGCGAGGCCGGCGGCTTCCGCATGGGGCCGTTCGAGCTGATGGATTTGATCGGCCACGACGTGAACTTTGCCGTCACCCGCTCGGTCCATGCCGCCTATTTCGGCGACCCGCGCTTCCAGCCCTCGCTGATCCAGCAGGAGCTGGTCGAGGCCGGGCGTCTCGGCCGCAAGACCGGCCGCGGCTTCTACGACCACAGCCCCGGTGCCGCCAAGCCGATGCCGCGCAGCGCCGAGCCGGCCGCCAAGCCAGAGCGCGTGACCGTGCAGGGCGACCTCGGCCCCGCCGCGTCCCTGGCCGGGCTGCTGCGCGAGGCCGGCATCGCGGTGGAGGAAACCGCCGGCAGCGGGGTGCTGCTGGTGGACGGTATCACGCTGGCCCTGACCGACGGCCGCACCGCCACTGCGCGAGCGGCGGAGGACGGCATCGCCCCGCTGGTGCTGTTCGATCTGGCGCTGGATTACGCCAAGGCCACCCGCGTGGCTCTGGCCCCCGCCGATGGCACGCCAGCCGAGGCGCTCGCCGTATCCGCCGGGCTGTTCCAGGCGCTGGGCAAGGCGGTGTCGGTGATCGACGACGCCCCCGGTCTGGTGGTGATGCGCACCGTCGCCATGCTCGCCAACGAGGCGGCGGACGCGGCGATGCAGGGCGTCGCCAGCGCCGCCGACATCGACATCGCGATGACCAAGGGCGTGAACTACCCGCTGGGTCCGCTGGCCTGGGCCGAGCGCATCGGCCTGTCCCATGTGCTGGGCGTGCTCGACGCATTGGCCCGCACCTACGGCGAGGACCGCTACCGCGCCTCGGCCCTGCTGCGGCGAAGGATCTCCGCAAGCNCGGGGAGGGGGAGGGGGCCCAAGCGGAGCTTGGGAAGGGTGAGGGGTGATCCAAGACGAACGCACCTGATCCTTGGATCACCCCTCACCCGGCGCCTGCGGCGCCCCCCTCTCCCGAGACGGGAGAGGGATTCAAGAAGCAAGGAGCCGCTCCTATGACCACCGCCCCCGACACCCCCCAATCCCTCGCAGAAGCGGTCGGCCGCGGCATGTACGAGCGCGACCATTGCGCCCAGGCCCATGGCATCGAGCTGCTGGAGATCGCCCCCGGCTATGCCCGCATGAGCATGACCGTGCGCAAGGACATGGTGAACGGCCACGACATCGGCCATGGCGGCATGACCTTCACGCTGGCCGACACCGCCTTCGCCTATGCCTGCAACGCGGCGAACGAGGTGACGGTGGCGGCGGGCTGCTCCATCACCTTCCCGGCTCCGGCTAAGCTGGGCGATTTGCTGACCGCCGAATGCCGCGAGGTGCACAAGCGCGGCCGCTCCGGCGTCTACGACGTCACCGTCACCACCCAGGACGGCACGGTGGTCGGCCTGTTCCGCGGCCAGTCGGCGCGCCTCGCCGGCAGCGTGATCCCCGTTCCCGGAGCCTCCCATGCGTGAAGCCTTCCTCTGCGACGCCGTCCGCACCCCCTTCGGCCGTTACGGCGGCGGGCTGGCCCCGGTGCGCCCGGACGACCTCGCCGCGGTGCCGCTCCGCGCCCTGATGGAGCGCAACCCCGGCGTCGAATGGTCCGCCGTCGATGACGTGATCCTCGGCTGCGCCAATCAGGCCGGCGAGGACAACCGCAACGTCGCCCGCATGGCGGCGCTGCTGGCGGGATTGCCCGACGCAGTGCCCGGCACCACGGTCAACCGCCTCTGCGGCTCCGGGATGGACAGCATCGGCATGGCCGCCCGCGCCATCAAGGCGGGCGAGGCCGAGTTGATCGTCGCCGGCGGCGTGGAGAGCATGACCCGCGCCCCCTTCGTCATGGGAAAGTCCGACAGCGCCTTCTCCCGTCAGGCCGAGATCTTCGACACCACCATCGGCTGGCGCTTCGTCAACTCAGCTATGAAGGCGAAGTTCGGCATCGACAGCATGCCGGAGACGGCGGAGAACGTCGCCGCCGACTACGGCATCTCCCGCGCCGACCAGGACGCCTTCGCCGTCCGCAGCCAGCAGCGCGCCGGCCGCGCCCAGGAGTCCGGCCGCCTCGCCCGCGAGATCGTCCCGGTCAGCATCCCGCGCCGCAAGGGCGAGCCGACCATCGTCGCCACCGACGAGCATCTGCGCCCCGACACCACGCTGGAGGCGCTGGCCAAGCTCTCCACCCCCTTCCGCAAGGAGGGCGGCAGCGTCACCGCCGGCAACGCCTCGGGCGTCAATGACGGCGCCGCCGCGGTGATCGTGGCGTCCGCGGACGCCGTGAAGCGCTACGGCCTGACCCCGCGCGCCCGCGTCGTCGGCACCGCGGTGGCCGGCGTGGCGCCGCGCGTGATGGGCATCGGCCCGGCGCCTGCAACGCAGAAGCTGCTGGCCCGCCTCGGCCTCTCCATCGGCGATATCGACGTGATCGAGCTGAACGAGGCCTTCGCCGCCCAGGGCCTCGCCGTGCTGCGCATGCTGGGCCTGCCCGACGATGCCGAGCATGTGAACCCCAATGGCGGCGCCATCGCGCTGGGCCACCCGCTGGGCGCCAGCGGCACCCGTCTGGTCGCCAGCGCGGTGATGGAGCTGGAGGACCGCAAGGCGACCCGCGCGCTCTGCACCATGTGCATCGGCGTCGGCCAGGGCATCGCCATGATGGTGGAGCGGGTCTGAAGGGTATTGGGCTTCACCGGCCGCCAAGCGCCGGGCATCAGTACGAAGGGGAGAAACGCACCATGTCCATCGTGACCGACAGCGGCGTGAACCAGACCAAGCCCGGCATGGACCGCTACGAGTTCGCCAGCCGCGACGAGATCACGGCGATGCAGACGGAGCGGCTGGCATGGTCGCTCCGCCATTCATACGCCAACGTCGACTCCTTCCGCGCCAAGTGCGAGGCGAAGGGCGTCCATCCCGACGACTTCAAGGATCTCAAGGATCTGGCGCTGTTCCCCTTCACCGTGAAGGACGATCTGCGCCGCGCCTATCCCTACGGCATGTTCGCCGTGCCGATGGAGGACATCGTCCGCGTCCATGCCTCCAGCGGCACCACCGGGCGGCCGACGGTGGTCGGCTACACCAAGGGCGACATCGACGTGTGGTCGGAGGTCGTCGCCCGCTCCATCCGGGCGGCGGGCGGCACGCGCAACGACATCGTGCACATCGCCTATGGCTACGGCCTGTTCACCGGCGGCCTCGGCGCCCATTACGGGGCGGAGCGGCTGGGCTGCGCCGTGGTGCCGATGTCGGGCGGCCAGACCGAGAAGCAGGTCCAGCTGATCCAGGACTTCAAGCCGACCATCATCATGGTCACGCCGTCCTACATGCTGAATATCGCCGACGAGATGCGCCGCCAGGGCATCGACCCGCGCAGCACCAGCCTGCGCGTCGGCATCTTCGGCGCCGAGCCCTGGACCGGCGCGCTGCGCGAGGAGATCGAGCGCACCTTCAACATCCATGCGGTGGACATCTACGGCCTGTCGGAGGTGATGGGGCCGGGCGTGGCATCGGAATGCGTGGAGACCAAGGACGGCCCGGTGATCTGGGAGGACCATTTCTATCCCGAGATCATCGACCCCGACTCAGGCGAGGTGCTGCCCGACGGCTCCTACGGCGAGCTTGTCTTCACCACGCTGACCAAGCAGGGCATGCCGGTCATCCGCTACCGCACCCGCGACCTGACCCGGCTGCTGCCGCCGACCGCGCGCGGCATGCGGCGGATGGACAAGATCACCGGCCGCTCCGACGACATGCTCATCATCCGCGGCGTGAACGTCTTCCCGACCCAGGTCGAGGAGCTGATCTGCAAGATCCCGGCGCTGGCCCCCCATTATGAGCTGGTGGTCAGCCGCGACGGCCACATGGACAACCTCGCCGTCCGGGTGGAGATGCATGACGGCATCCATCCGTCGGAATGGGACGGCCACGCCCGGCACCTGCAGCACTCGATCAAATCGCTGATCGGCATCAGCACCCGCGTCGAGGTGGTCGAGCCCGGCGGCATCGCGCGCTCCATCGGCAAGGCCANGGATCGATTCGCTGGCGCCCAGGAACTGCGAGAAGGAGTATTTGGCCCGGCGCTCATGCGCCAGCTCCTTCCCTCTCCCGGGGCGGGAGAGGGAGAGATCTCAGCCCTTCTGCGACAGCAGCGGGAAGGCGTCCAGAACACCGGTCAGCAGGATCTGGACGCCGACGCAGAACAGCAGGAAGGCGAACAGCCGCGTCAGCACCCGCACCCGCGTCGGGCCGAGGAAGGCGACGATGCGGTCGGCGGAACGGTAGGACAGCCAGATCAGCGCGGCGATCGCCAGCGCCGCGCCCGACATGCCCAGGAAGAACTCGATCAGCCCGTCACCCCGCGTCGGGCGGGTGGATCCCAGCGCGATGGCGACCGAGATGGTGCCCGGCCCGGTGGTGAAGGGAATCGTCATCGGGAAGAAGGCCGATTCCGCCAGCCCGTCGCCGTCGCCGGCCGCCTGTTCCTGCTTGCGTGCCTCGTGCCGTTCCGGCGCGGTCAGCAGCGCCCAGGCCCGTTCGGCCACGACGAAGCCGCCCGCGATCCGCAGTGCCGCCATCGACACGCCGAAGAAGTTCAGCACATAGGCGCCGGCCCACAGCGCGGTCAGCATGACGATGGCCGAATAGAGGCTGACCAGCCCGGCCAGCCGCGCCCGGTCGCGTGGACTGCTGTCGGCCGTCACCTGACTGAAGATCAGCGCCATCGCCAGCGGGTTGACGATGGAGAACAAGGCGGTGAAGGCGAGCAGGAAGCTGTCGAGCATGGGATCCGGGGAGTCGGTCGGCTGTCCGAACAGTTAGCTGGGACGGGACAATGCTGGCAAGGGCGGCGTTGCCGTCTCCGGCTTCACCCGGTTCATCCCTTCACCCCGCTCATCCGTTGAACAGCGTGGCGTCGATCCGCCGGACCATCGCCACCAGCCGCGGGGCGAACTCCTCCTCCAGCTTCTGCAGATCGACCATGAAGGCCGGCCCGCCGCAGTTGAAGGCCAGCACCTGCGATCCGTCACGCGGCACGAAGGGAACGCCGACGGCGTGCACCTCCGACTTCCAGGCCCCGATGGAGCGGCAATAGCCGCGCGTCCGGTAATCCTCGATGGCCTGGAGGATGCCGTCGCGGATCTCGGGCCAGCGCTCCCCCTCATGCTCCTCCAGCTTCGCCATCAAGGGTGCCCGCTCCGCCTCCGGCAGGGCGGCCAGATAGGCGCGGCCCATGCCGGTGGTCGACAGCTTGATGTGGGAGCCGACGTCGAGCGACAGGGTGATCGGCCCGGTCGCCTTGCAGCATTCCAGATAGATCATGCTCAGCCGGTCGCGCCCGCCCAATGCCACGGCAAGCCCGGTCTGGTCGGCCAGTTCCTGCATCAGCGGGCGGGCGACCTGCCGGATGCCCATGCCGGACAGGCTGGCATAGCCCAGCGCCAGCACCGAGGTGCCGAGCCGGTATTTGCCGGTGTTCTGGTCATAGGCGAGATAGCCCAACTTGGCCAGCGTGTAGGTCAGCCGCGACACCGTCGGCTTGGGCAGGCCGGTGCGCTGGGCCAGCTCCAGATTTCCCAGCATCGATTCGTTGCGGCGGAAGGCGCGCAGCAGTTCCAGCCCGCGGGCCAGCGCCGTGACGAAGCGCGGGTCCTTCTCGTCCTCCGCCAGATCGTCGGCGACCAGAGCCTCTTCCCGCCTGCGCATGACACAATCCTCCCGCAACACCTCACAGGACGATCCTGCCAGCGGTCGGCCGGCGCGTCAACGAAACAGCATTTCGTAGTACGAAATTTGCGGCCGGCGGCCGGTGCCCGCGTCTACTGCGTCGCCCCCAGCCCCAGCGTCATCATGCGTTCGTACAGCGACGCGCGCGATATGCCCAGCAGCTTCGCCGCCCGCGCCTTGACGCCGTTGGCCTCTTCCAGCGCGGCGGCGATGGCGTGGCGCTCGGCGGCGTGCAGCACCTCCTGCAACGGCCTCGCCCCCGCCGCCAGCGGCAGGGCCGAGGCGCCGGCCGGGTGCTGCATGCCGGGCAGAACGCTGCGGATGTGCGGCGCGGTCAGGATCGGCGCGTCGGTCAGCGCCACCACCCGCTCCAGCGTGTTGTAGAGTTCGCGCACATTGCCGGGCCAGTCATAGTCGCGCAGCACCTGCACCGCCGACTCCAGAAGCTCGCGCGGCGGCGTGCCCTGCTGGATCGCCAGCTGCTCCAGGATGCGGTCGGCGATGCTCTCGATGTCCTCCGGCCGGTCGCGCAGCGGCGGCAGGGTGATCGGCACCACGTTCAGCCGGTAATAGAGGTCGGCACGGAACTGCTTGTCGCGCACCAGTGCGTGCAGGTCGCGGCTGGTGGCGGCGATGATGCGCACATCGACCCGCACCACCTTGTTGGAGCCGAGCGGCTCGATNGATCTCGTCCAGGAACAGGGTGCCGCCGTTGGCGAGCTGGAACTTGCCCTCGCGGTGGCGGCGGTCGGCGCCGGTGTAGGCGCCGGGGGCGACGCCGAAGAACTCAGCCTCCAGCAGGGTGTCCGGAATGGCGGCGACATTGACGCCGACGAAGGGCTTGGACGCCCGCGGGCTGGCCGAATGGATGGCCTGGGCCAGCAGCTCCTTGCCCGTCCCCGTCTCCCCCAGCAGCAGGACGGTGCTGTCCATCTGCGCGGCGCGGCGGCCCAGACGCTTGATCTCGCGGATCGATTCGCTGGCGCCCAGGAACTGCGAGAAGGAGTATTTGGCCCGGCGCTCATGCGCCAGCTCCTGCTGGGCGCGGGCCAGCTCCTCCTGCATCTTCTCGTATTTGCGGACCAGCGGGCGCAGATACTCGGCGCGGTCGAACAGCACGAAGCCGATGGCGCCGATGATCGAGCCGTCGATGCCGAACAGCGGCATCCGCGTCACCACGAAGGACCGGTCGTCGAACTCCATGATGTCCAGCGGCTGGGGCTGGCCGCTCTCGATCACCCGGCGCAGCTGGCTGTTGGGGATGACGTCCTCGACCTGACGGCCGCGCGGGTCGCCGGGAACCCCCAGCAGCGCCTTGTACTTCTCGTCCATCCAGGCGATGCGGCCAGTGTGGTCGACCGCGACGGCACCGACGCACATGGATTCCAGATGTTCGAACAAGGAGTGCACCGCTCGCTGGCGCAACGCTTCGAAATCGACGGTGTCGCCCACGTCACCCTCCCAGACGGGACCGATCTTCGTCGTCCCGGTGTCGAGGCCCATTGCGGCGCCGGCCTTGGTGCCTGCTGCATTGCAACGCAATTTGCCAACAATATCAGAGGTCAACATAGTAGCCCATCCGTCGGATTAAAGGGAAGGCGCACAGGATCGGGCGGGTGCGCGGGGTCGATCCGCACCCGTTCAACAGACCAGAGCTTGACGGCACGCGCACCGTGGCGCTTTTTTAAAAATGCAACCCGGACCTGTTCTCTACATCCTCCGCCATATCCATTCTATTATTCGCGATTTTCAACCCAAACGAGCAATTGGGCGGAAAAAGGAGGGGGACCTCTCGGTCCCCCCTGGGGGAGTTCGCGGAAATGGGAGGCGGTCTCAGTGCCCGCGCTTGGGCAGCCGATGCAGAATCTCGCCGACGATGCCGCGTCGGAAGACCAGGACGCAGACGACGAAGATGCAGCCGATCACCAGGATCCGGGGAGTCGGTCGGCTGTCCGAACAGTTAGCTGGGACGGGACAATGCTGGCAAGGGCGGCGTTGCCGTCTCCGGCTTCACCCGGTTCATCCCTTCACCCCGCTCATCCGTTGAACAGCGTGGCGTCGATCCGCCGGACCATCGCCACCAGCCGCGGGGCGAACTCCTCCTCCAGCTTCTGCAGATCGACCATGAAGGCCGGCCCGCCGCAGTTGAAGGCCAGCACCTGCGATCCGTCACGCGGCACGAAGGGAACGCCGACGGCGTGCACCTCCGACTTCCAGGCCCCGATGGAGCGGCAATAGCCGCGCGTCCGGTAATCCTCGATGGCCTGGAGGATGCCGTCGCGGATCTCGGGCCAGCGCTCCCCCTCATGCTCCTCCAGCTTCGCCATCAAGGGTGCCCGCTCCGCCTCCGGCAGGGCGGCCAGATAGGCGCGGCCCATGCCGGTGGTCGACAGCTTGATGTGGGAGCCGACGTCGAGCGACAGGGTGATCGGCCCGGTCGCCTTGCAGCATTCCAGATAGATCATGCTCAGCCGGTCGCGCCCGCCCAATGCCACGGCAAGCCCGGTCTGGTCGGCCAGTTCCTGCATCAGCGGGCGGGCGACCTGCCGGATGCCCATGCCGGACAGGCTGGCATAGCCCAGCGCCAGCACCGAGGTGCCGAGCCGGTATTTGCCGGTGTTCTGGTCATAGGCGAGATAGCCCAACTTGGCCAGCGTGTAGGTCAGCCGCGACACCGTCGGCTTGGGCAGGCCGGTGCGCTGGGCCAGCTCCAGATTTCCCAGCATCGATTCGTTGCGGCGGAAGGCGCGCAGCAGTTCCAGCCCGCGGGCCAGCGCCGTGACGAAGCGCGGGTCCTTCTCGTCCTCCGCCAGATCGTCGGCGACCAGAGCCTCTTCCCGCCTGCGCATGACACAATCCTCCCGCAACACCTCACAGGACGATCCTGNCCCAGCGGGGGAGGGTTAGGGAGGGGGTCTAACTCCGACGCCCCCTCACTTCACCAGCGCACATCCGCTCTGCTTCGGGTCCATGAAGGCGGTGTCGGCCGGGATGGTCTTGACAACCTTGTAATAGTCCCAGGGCGCCTTCGACTCGGCCGGAGTCTTCACCTGGACCAGATACATGTCGTGGACCATGCGGCCGTTGGCGGCAATCCTGCCCTTCCTGGCGAACATGTCCTCGACCGGCGTCTCGCGCATCTTGGCGGCGACCTTGTCGGCGTCGTCGGTCTTGGCCGCCTCGACCGCCTTCAGATAGTGCCTCACCGCCGAATAGACGCCGGCCTGCACCATGGTCGGCTTCTTGCCGGCCTTGGCCTCGAACTTTTTCGACCATTCGCGGGTCTGGTCGTCCATGTCCCAATAGAAGCCGGTGGTCAGCATCAGCCCCTGCGCCGACTGCAGCCCCAGCGCATTCACGTCGGTGATGAACAGCAGCAGGCCGGCCAGGCTCTGGCCCGACTGGGTGATGCCGAACTCCGCCGCCTGCTTGACCGCGTTGATGGTATCGCCGCCGGCATTCGCCAGCCCGATCACGTCGGCCCCCGACCCCTGCGCCTGCAGCAGGAAGGAGGAGAAGTCGGCGGTGCCCAGCGGATGGCGGACCGCACCGGCGACTGAGCCGCCCAGCGACTTGACCATCTTGGAGGTCTCCTCCTCCAGCGACTGGCCGAAGGCGTAGTCGGCGGTGACGAAGAACCACTTCTTCTTGCCCTGCTCGTACAGGGCGCGGCCGGTGCCGGCGGCCATGGCGTAGTTGTCGTAGGTCCAGTGGAAGCCGTAGGGGCTGCACTGCGCGCCGCTCAGCGCCGTCGCACCCGGACCGGACATCAGGAAGATGCGCTTCTTGTCCTTGGTGATGCCCTGCACCGCCAGCGCGGCGGCGGAGTTCGGCACGTCGGCGATCACGTCGACGCCGCCGGTGTCCACCCACTCGCGCGCCTTCGACGCGGCGATGTCGGCCTTGTTCTGGTGGTCGGCGACGACGATCTCGATGGCGGCGCCGGCGGCCTTGTTGCCGAACTCCTCAGCCGCCATCCGCGCGGCGATGGCGGACCCCTCGCCGGCCAGATCGGCGTAGATGCCGGAGCGGTCGTTCATCACGCCGATGCGGATGACGTTGTCCGACACCTGGGCGGCGGCCGGAACCGCAGTCCCGGCCAGCGTCAGCAGGGCGGTGCCGGCGAGAAGAAGCGTGCGCATCGGAAGGTCTCTCCCTCTTTGGATTTGTTGTCGGCCGGTCCCCGTCGCGGGAACCCGGAGCCATAATCGGGCAAATCCCCGGCGGTTCGCCGACCCGGCCCCAGGAGCGGGCCCAGGAGCGGACGGGGCGGCGTCGAGGCCGGGAAGGATCGGAAGGCTGGACGGGCTACACGCCGAGATAGGTGTGGAGCTTGTCCATGTTGGCGTTGAGCTGGTCGTTGGGGATCATGTCCACCACATGCCCCTCCTCCATCACGTAATGGCGGTCGGCGATGGTGGCGGCGAAGCGGAAATTCTGCTCCACCAGCACGATGGTGAAGCCGCGCGCCTTCAGCGCCCGCACCGCCACGCCGATCTGCTCGATGATGACCGGGGCCAGCCCCTCGGTCGGTTCGTCCAGCAGGATCAGGGTGGCGCCGGTGCGCAGGATGCGGGCAATGGCCAGCATCTGCTGCTCGCCGCCCGACAGCCGCGTGCCCTGGGTGCTCCCACGGCCCTTCAGGTTGGGGAACAGGTCGTAGATCTGCGGGATCGTCATCCCGCCGTCCTTCACCACCGGCGGCAGCGTCAGGTTCTCGTCCACGCTGAGGCTGGAGAAGATGCCGCGCTCCTCCGGCACATAGCCGATGCCGAGCCGCGGGATCCGGTGCTGGGCCATGCCGATCAGCTCCTGCCCCTGGAAGCGGATGGAGCCGGTGCGCTTGCCCATGATCCCCATGATGGCTCGCATGGTGGAGGTCTTGCCGGCGCCGTTGCGGCCCAGCAGCGTCACCACCTCACCCTGGCGCACCTCCAGGCTGACGCCGTGCAGCACATGGCTCTCGCCGTAGAAGCCGTGGAGGTCGGCGATCTCCAGCATCGCCGTTTTGGTCTGCATCCCGTCAGGCATGTCCGGTCCCCATATATGCTTCCATCACCTGCGGGTTCTTCGAGACGACCTCGTACGGCCCCTCCGCCAGGATCTCACCGCGGCGCAGGACGGTGATGGTGTCCGACAGGTGGGCGACGACCGACAGATTGTGCTCCACCATCAGCACGGTGCGGTCGGCGGCGACGCGCTTGATCAGGGCGGCGGTGCCCTCGATGTCCTCATGGCCCATGCCGGCCAGCGGCTCGTCGAGCAGCATCACCTCCGGGTCGAGCGCCAGGGTGGTGGCGATCTCCAGCGCGCGCTTGCGGCCATAGGGCAGCTCGGCCGCCAGATGGTTGGCCCAGGGGGAGAGGTTGACCGCCTCGATCAGCTCCAGCGCCCGGTCATGCAGGTCGTAGAGCGACGATTCGGACTTCCAGAAGTGGAAGCTGGTGCCGAGCGGCCGTTGCAGGGCCACGCGGACATTCTCCAGCACGCTGAGGTGCGGGAAGACGGCGGATATCTGGAAGGAGCGGACCAGCCCCATCAGCGCGATGTCCGCCGGCTTGGTGCGGGTGATGTCGCGGCCCTTGTAGAGGATCTGGCCGCGGGTGGGGGTGAGGAACTTGGTCAGCAGGTTGAACACCGTGCTCTTGCCCGCGCCGTTCGGGCCGATCAGCGCATGGATGGTGCCCCGCTTCACTTGCAGGTTCACATCCCGAACCGCCACGAAGCCTTTGAACTCCTTCGTCAGGCCACGCGCTTCCAGGATGATGTCGTCGTTCGGTGCGGCGTTCATCGGTCGCGAATTCTCCTCCCGTTCGTCCTTATATCGGGCTTCGAGCCCTTAGCTTGTCCCGGCGCCGAACACCGGGGCCGCCATGCGGCGGGACGTTTCACCGGCTGTCGTACGCACGAAGCGTGCCACGGTGGGGGTCACGTCGTCCGGACCAGCGGACCCGTTGTTTCTCCGCCGGTTCCGTTTCGCTTTCTCCCTCTCCGCTCCGGAGCTTCGCGCCGAAAAGTGTCGGAATCGCGGACACTCTGTCCATCGAACATGACACCATCCAAAATGTCGGCACGCAAGACCATCCGTGCGACCGACACCATATTGCGGGCTTGCCAAATCGGCACCGCACTGCGATGGTGCCCCTCCGACGGTGCCCTGCCCGTCCTGACGGACGGCGGGGATAATAGGGAATGCGGTGCGGACCTCCATTGCATGGAGTCCAAAGCCGTGGCTGCCCCC
Source organism: Azospirillum humicireducens (assembly GCF_001639105.2). NCBI lineage: Bacteria > Pseudomonadati > Pseudomonadota > Alphaproteobacteria > Rhodospirillales > Azospirillaceae > Azospirillum > Azospirillum humicireducens. Next base: position 460,250 of record NZ_CP028906.1, on the reverse strand, counting down.
GCAACTGTGTGCGGCGAGCGTCCCGTCCATCATGCCACTGGCCTTGGCGCCGGGAAGGCGGACGGCGATGCGACGACCCGCGAGCCAGGAAACCTGCCGGCGGATGTATCGACCCTTCCCAACCCCGCCGGGTGTGGCGGGACAGCGAGGATTCAGTCAATGACCACCCATTCGCTCCACACGGCCGCCGGCTCCGCGAGCCGCAGCGCCACCCAGACCGCGGTCGCCGCCTTCGCCGCGATCCTGCTCGGCAGCTTCCTGCTGTATGGCGTCGGCTTCGCCCAGCCGCAGCAGATCCACGACGCGGCACACGACGCCCGTCACTCCTTCGCCTTCCCCTGCCACTAAGCAGCGGGTCATGGATCTGATCCGGCGGCTGTTCACAGCCGCTTTGGTCGCGGGCGTGCTCTCCGGCACGGCCGCTTCCGTCGTTCAGCAGGCGACGACCGTCCCGCTGATCCTTGAAGCCGAGAAATACGAGGTGGTGACTCCGCCGCCCGCTCCGGCCGTGGCCGCCCCCGGCGCTGCTGCCGCTGGCGAGTCGCACCAGCACGGCCCCGTGCGCGAGGTCGGCGAAGGCGTGCCCACGACGCTGGACGAGGCGATGCAGCGCATCGGCCTGACCATCGCCTCCAACCTGCTGACCGGCGTCGCCTATGCGCTGCTGCTGTCGGCGGCGATGCTGCTGGCCGGCCGGCCGGTCGATGCGCGGCGCGGGCTGGTGTGGGGGGCCGGCGGATTCATCGCCGTGTCGCTGGCGCCCTCCTTCGGCTTGGCCCCGGAATTGCCGGGCATGGCTGGAGCCGAGCTGGAGCTGCGACAGCTCTGGTGGCTGTCAGCCGCGGCCGGGGCCGGGGCCGGCGTGGCGGCACTCGCCTTCGCCCGCAACCGCCTGGTCATCGCCGCCGCCGTCCTGGCCGCCGCCTTGCCCCATCTGATCGGCGCCCCCCATCCGGAAAGCGCCGAGGGTGCCGTGCCGCCGGAACTGGCCGCCCATTTCGTCACCGCCTCGCTGGGCAGCGCCGCGCTGTTCTGGGCGATTCTGGGCGCGGCCTGCGGCTGGCTGATGAGTGGTCTGGTCCGCGAGACCGACCATCGCCCTGCCCTGCGGGCCCAGCCCGGCGCGCGTTAAGGAGGCGCAAACCATGTCCGCTCTTGAGAAAGCGGCCGCCGGCAAGGTTCCGGCGACCGTCATCACCGGCTTCCTCGGCGCCGGCAAGACCACGCTGATCCGCGGCCTTCTGGAAAAGGCAGACGGTCGCCGGCTGGCCCTGATCATCAACGAGTTCGGCGATGTCGGGATCGACGGCGACATCCTGCGCGCCTGCGGCAACCCGACCTGCACCGAGGACGACGTGATCGAGCTGGCGAACGGCTGCCTGTGCTGCACCGTCGCCGACGATTTCGTCCCGGCCATCGAGAAGCTGCTGGCCCGGCCGGAGCCGCCCGAGCATATCATCATCGAGACCAGCGGCCTTGCCCTGCCGAAGCCGCTGGTCCAGGCCTTCCACTGGCCGGCGATCAAGACCCGCGTGACCGTGGACGGCGTCATCGCCGTGGTCGACGCCGCCGCCGCCGCCGAGGGCCGTTTCGCCCCCGACCCCGCGGCGCTGGAGGCCCAGCGCGACGCCGCCGGCACCGTCGACCACGAAACGCCGATCGAAGAGGTGTTCGAGGACCAGCTGCTCTGCGCCGACCTGATCGTCGTCAACAAGACCGATCTGGTGGCATCCGGCGACCTCGCCCGCGTCGAGGATCTGATCCGCGGCGCCCTGTCCCACGCGGTCGGCCGCGACGCCAAACTGGTGCGTGCCTCGCAAGGGGCCGTCGATCCGCTGGTCCTGCTCGGCGTCGGGGCGGCGGTGGAGGACGACCTCGCCAACCGTCCCAGCCACCATGACGACGAGGACGGTCACGACCACGACGACTTCACCAGCTTCGTCGTGGAGCTGCCGCCGCAGCCCGACCCCGCCCGTCTGGCGATGACGCTGGAGCAGGTCGCCGGCCTGCATGGCGTTCTGCGCCTGAAGGGCTTCATCGACGTGCCCGGCAAGCCGATGCGCCTGCTGGTCCAGGGCGTCGGCACCCGCATCCAGACCCATTACGACCGCCTGTGGAAGCCCGGCGAGGAACGCCGCAGCCGTCTGGTGGTGATCGGCGAGACCGGGCTGGACCGTGATGCGGTGACGCGGGCGGTTGTTGGGTAAGAGTTGCGGTTGTTGGGTATTAGTTAGNCAGCCGATCGCGGGAGAGGGGACTGCCGCCGCTTCGCAAATCTACCCTCTCCCTCGAAGAGGGGGAGGGAGGGGGCACCGCCGCCCCTGGACATCGAACCATGCACCTGCTCGCCGCCCGCCAGGACGAACTGGACGCCGGCCCCCAGGCGGAAGATCTGGGGCAGACGCCGGCCGACCTCGTCATGCTGTCCTTCTCCGACAGCGACCTGACCGCGCTCGCCGCCGCGTGGCGGGCGGGGCGCGGGCACTTGCCCAGCCTCCGCCTTGCCAACCTCAACCGCCTCGGCCATCCGCTGTCGGTCGATCTCTACGCCGACGCCATCGTCGCCAAGGCGAAGCTGGTGGTCCTGCGCCTGCTCGGCGGCAGCGGCTATTGGCGCTACGGCCTCGACCGCCTCTCCGCCCTGTGCCGCGGGCGTGGCATCCCGCTGGCCGTCCTGTCCGGCGAGGCGCAGCCCGACCCGAACCTCACCGCCTACGGCACCATCGCCCCCGAGGCCGCCGACCGGCTGTGGCGCTATTTCACCGAGGGCGGCCCGGCCAACATGGCCCATCTGCTGGCCTGCGCCGCGACGCTGGCCGGCACGCCCCTGCCCCATGACGACCCCGCCCCGGTCCCGCGCTTCGGCGCCTATGAGGGCTGGAGCGGACCCGTCACCGCAAACGCTCCGGTCGCCGCGGTGGTCTTCTACCGCTCCCACCTGCTGGCCGGCGATCTGGCCCCGATCCATGCGCTGTGCGACGCGCTCAGCGCCCGCGGCCTCACCCCCCGCCCGCTGTTCGTCGCCAGCCTGAAGGAGCCGGACTGCGCCGCCTGGACGCGCGCCAGCCTGACCGCCCAGAACGCCGCCGTCGTCATCAACACAACCGCCTTCTCCGCCGCCCGCGACGACGGTTCCCCCCTGGAGGCCAACGGCAGCCCGGTGCTGCAGGCCATCCTCTCCACCACGCCCGAAGCCGGCTGGCAGGCGTCCACGCGCGGGCTGGCGCCGTCCGACCTCGCGATGAATGTCGTGCTGCCGGAAATGGACGGCCGCATCATCGCCCGCGCCATCGCCTTCAAGACGGCGGGAGAGCCCGACCCCGACCTGCAATTCGCCGCCCCGCTCCTGCGTCCGATTCCCGACCGGGTGGCCTTCACCGCCGACCTCGCGGCAAGCTGGGTCCGGCTGTCCCGCATCCCACGGGCAGAACGGCGGCTGGCGCTGGTGCTGTCGGACTATCCCGGTCCCGGCGGCGGCATCGGCCATGCGGTGGGCCTCGACAGCCCGGCCAGCACCGTGGCGATGCTGAACCGCCTGTCCGGCGAAGGTTACGGCCTGTCCGCCATTCCGGACAGCGGTGCCGACCTGATGGCGGCACTCACCGCAACGCCCACCCCGACCCTGTCGCTGGCCGATTACCGGCGCCTCGCCCCGCCGAGCTTGCGCGCCCGCATCGCCGAGACCTGGGGCGAGCCCGAGGCCGATCCCGCCTGCCGCGAGAACGCTTTCGCCTTCCGCGTCCTGCCCTGCGGCACTGCCGTGGTTGCGGTGCAGCCCAGCCGCGGCCATGGCCCCTTGACCACCGCCCAGCATCACGACCCCGACACGCCCCCCAGCCACGGCTATCTCGCCTTCTACCTGTGGCTGCGCCATGTCGCCGGCATCCATGCCCTGGTGCAGATCGGCGCCCACGGCACGCTGGAATGGCTGCCGGGCAAGGCGGTGGCGCTGTCGGCAGAGTGCTGGCCGGAGATCGTCGGCGGCGCCCTGCCGACCCTCTATCCCTTCATCGTCAACAACCCCGGCGAGGGGGTGCAGGCCCGCCGGCGGCTGGGCGCCGTGCTGATCGGCCATCTGACCCCGCCGCCGGTCGACTCCGGCCTCTACGGCGACCTCGCGGCACTCGAAACCGCCATCGACGAATATTCGCAGGCGACCGGACTCGACCCGCGGCGGCTGGGCATGCTGCGCGAAACGATCCTCGACCTCGCCTGGAAATCCGGCGTCGCCGCCGACTGCAATCTGCGCCCGGACGACGATCCCGACGCCATCCTGTCGCGGCTGGACGCCCATCTCTGCGACATCAAGGAGCTGCAGATCCGCGACGGGCTGCATGTCTTCGGCCACAGCCCGGCCGGCGAGCGCCGCGACCGACTGACCGCCGCCGTCGCGCGCTCCGCCGATCCGGCCATGGTGGCTTCCGCCGCCGAAAACATAGACGCCTGCGGCGAGGCGGAGATGCGGGCGCTGCTCGATGGGTTGGACGGCCGCTTCGTTCGCCCCGGCCCCGGCGGATCGCCCGCGCGCGGGCGGGCGGACACGCTGCCGACCGGCCGCAACCTCTATGCGCTCGACCCGCGCGGCGTGCCGACGCCGACCGCCTGGACTCTCGGCTGGCAGGCGGCGGACGCGCTGATCACCCGCTATCTCCAGGACCATGGCGACTGGCCGCAGCGGCTGGTGGTGGATTGCTGGGGCACCCCCGCCATGCGCACCGGCGGCGACGAGCTGGCGCAGGCGCTGGCCCTGCTCGGCGTCCGCCCGATCTGGGAGAACGGCTCCGGCCGCGTCACGGGGTACGAGATCATGCCGGCCGGCGTGCTCGGCCGTCCGCGGGTGGATGTCACGCTGCGCATCTCCGGCCTGTTCCGCGATGTCTTCCCGCAGCAGATCGCCCTGTTCGATCAGGCGGTGCGCGCCGTCGCCGGGCTGGACGAACCGGACGACACCAACCCGCTGGCCGCCACCGCGCGGGCCGAGGAGCTGCGCCTTGCGGCATCGGGCACCGCTGCTGCGGACGCCCGCCGCTGGGCCACCGCCCGCATCTTCGGCGCCGCCCCCGGCATCTACGGCACCGCGCTGTCCGGCATGATCGCGCGCGGCGACTGGACGTCGCGGGCCGATTTCGGCGCCGCCTATCTGGAAGGCGGCTGCCACGCCTATGGCGCCGGGCTGGAGGGCGTGCCGCTGCCGGCATTGTTCCGACGCCGGGTCGGTGGCGCCGACGCGCTGGTCCACCACCAGGACCAGCGCGAGCATGACGTGCTGTCCACCGACGGCTTCATGCAGTTCGAGGGAGGATTCGCCGCGGCGGCGGCGCTGGAGGAGTCCGAACCGGCGCTCTACCACCTCGACAGCGCCGATCCGGAAAAGCTCACCGTCCGCACGCTGGCGGAGGAGATTGCCCGCACCCTGCGCGGCCGGGCGGCCAACCCGCGCTGGATCCAGGGCATGATGCGCCACGGCTATCGCGGGGCGGCGGAGCTGGCGGCCGGCGTCGACACGCTGTTCGCCTTCGCCGCCACCACCGACGCCGTACGTCCCGCCCATTTCGACCTGCTGTTCGACGCGTATGTCGAGGATGCGGAGGTGTGGGACTTCCTGTCGCATGCCAATCCCGCCGCCGCCCGGCACATTCTGGCGCGCATGAGCGAGGCGCTCGACCGCGGCCTGTGGCATCCCCGCCGCAACTCCACCGCGGAGGATTTGGCCGAGGAGCAGCGGCGCCTCCGGGAGATCGCCGCATGACCAGCCCTGTCGCCAACCAGCCGAGACGGCGTGGCACCTGCCCCGGCGTGCTGGCGCCGATGCAGGTCGGCGACGGGTTCCTGCTGCGCATCCGCGTCCCCGCCGGCGTTCTGCCGGCCGAGCACGCCCGCCGTATCGCGGAACTGGGCGATCGTTTCGGCAACGGCCTGATCGACCTCAGCCACCGCGGCAATCTGCAGCTGCGCGGCATTCCCGCCGACGCGCTGGAACCGGTGACCGACGCCCTGCGCGAGATGGGCTATGTCTCCGACGATGCAACGGGCGAAGCGGTGCGCAACGTCCTGTGCTCCCCCACCGCCGGGCTGGATCCCGCCGCGGCGATGGACGTACGGGAGGTGGCACGTACGCTCGACGCGCGTCTGGCGGAGGACACGGCCCTGCACCGCCTGCCGCCGAAATTCGGCTGGCTGGTCTGCGGCGGCGGCATCGGCCATCTGGCCGGCAGCAGCACCGACGTACGCTTCGACGCGGTGGACGCGGCCCGGTTCCGGGTGTCGCTGGGCGGGACGCTGGCGAAGGCTGCGCCGCTGGGGCTGTGCCGGGCGGAGGATGTGGCGGATGTGGCCTCCGCGCTGGGCCGCGCCTTTCTGGACTTGCGCGCATCGCTGCCGGAGCCGCCGCGCCGCATGGCCGGTCTGGTCGCGGTGATCGGNGGTCCGCCTGTCGCGGCAGCGCAAACTTTGTTTGCGCGAGAGCGGGGGGGAGAAGGGACTTATAGCCGGGAAAGTGGTCGCCTTCCCCTTCGGCCGCCTGACCGCCAACGCCCTCTCCGTCCTCGCGTCCGCCTGCGTCGAGATCCGCATCACCCCCTGGCGCGCCCTGATCCTCGTCTCCCCCTCCGCCGACGCCGAAACCGTCGCCCGTGCCCACGGCGCCATCCTCTCCCACACCGACCGCCGGCTGAAGCTGACCGCCTGCAGCGGGGCGGGCGGCTGCGATGTCGGCACCACCGACACCCATGCGACGGCGCTCGCCATCGCCGAGCGCGCAGGCCCCTTGCTGGACCATGTGCGAATGGTGCATGTGTCGGGCTGCGCCAAGGGCTGCGCCCATCCCGCCATCGCCGATGTCACCCTGACCGCCCGCGACGGGGTGTATGACGTCGCCCTGAACGCCAAACCCGGTGATGCCGCCCGCCAGAAGCAGGAGCACACCGGCCTGTCTCCCGCCGACGCCGTGGCCCGCGTCGCGGATCTGTTGACCGAGGAGTCCACCGGTGCCTGAGCCGCTCTACGACTATATCCGCGACGGAGCGGCCATCTACCGCCAGTCCTTCGCCACCATCCGGGCGGAGGCCGACCTGTCCGCCATTCCCGACGATCTGAAGCCGGTGGCGGTCCGCGTCATCCACGCCTGCGGCATGGTCGATGCCGCCCAGGACATGCTGTTCTCCACCGATGTCGGCACCGCCGCCCGTGCCGCTCTGCGGTCCGGCGCCCCCATCCTCTGCGACAGCGAAATGGTCGCCCATGGCGTGACCCGTGCCCGCCTGCCGGCCGACAACGCGGTGGTCTGCACGCTCCGCGATCCCGCCGTGCCCGATCTGGCCAGGAGCATCGGCAACACCCGCTCCGCCGCCGCGCTCGACCTGTGGGGCGACCGGCTGGGCGGATCGGTGGTCGCCATCGGCAACGCGCCGACCGCCCTGTTCTACCTGCTGGAGATGCTGGCGGCCGGCGCGCCCAGACCGGCGGCGATCCTCGGTTTCCCCGTCGGCTTCGTCGGCGCGATGGAAAGCAAGGACGCCCTGGCGGAAAACCCCTTCGGCGTCCCCTATCTGGCGATCCGCGGCCGGCGCGGCGGCAGCGCCATGGCCGCCGCCGCCGTCAACGCGCTGGCGAGCGACGTCGAATGAACGGCGAAATCCCTCCCCCAAATCCGTCCACCCTGGGCACCCTGTTCGGCGTCGGCGTCGGCCCCGGCGACCCGGAGTTGATGACGCTGAAAGCGGTGCGCACCATCGGCGCCTGCCCGGTCGTCGCCTATTTCTGCAAGCGCGGCACCCGGGGCCAAGCCCGTCGCATCGCCGATCAAGCCATCGCGCCCGACCAGATCGAGCTGCCGATGGTCTATCCGGTGACGGTGGAGCTGCCGCCGACCCACCCGGAATACGGCCGTCAGATCGAGGCCTTCTTCGACGAGTCCGCCGAGCGCATCGCCGAGCATCTCGCCGCCGGCCGCTCGGTGGCGGCGCTGAACGAGGGGGATCCGTTCTTCTACGGCTCCTTCATGCATCTGTTCCTGCGGCTGTCCGGCCGTTTCAGGGCGGAGGTGATTCCCGGCGTCACCAGCATGGTGTGCAGCGCCTCGCTGCTGCCGCGGCCGCTGATGCTGCGCGACGACGTGCTGTCGGTGATCCCCGGCACGCTGGACGAGGAATCGCTGGTCCGTGCCCTGACCGCCGCCGACGCCTGCGTGGTGATGAAGCTGGGCCAGAATTTGCCCAAGGTCCGCCGCGCCATCGCCACCGCCGGGCTGGCCGAGCGTGCGTGGTACGTCGAGCGCGCCAGCATGGACGAGCAGCGCTTCATGCCCTTCCTGGAGGCGCCGGACGTCGCCCCCTACTTTTCGCAGATCGTCATTCCGGGCGAGGGAAAGCGCGGATGAGCGGCCCTGAAAACAACGGCTGGCTCAAAGTCGTCGGCCTTGGCCCCGGCCCCGAGGATTGGCTGACGCCGGAAGCCCGGCGCGATCTGGCCGAGGCGACCGATCTCGTCGGCTATTTCCCCTATGTCGAGCGGGTGCCGCCGGGCAATCAGGTGCGTCACGCCTCCGACAACCGGGTGGAGCTGGACCGTGCCCGCTTCGCGCTCGATCTGGCGGCGCAGGGCCGGCGGGTGGCGGTGGTCTCGGGCGGCGATCCCGGCATTTTCGCCATGGCCGCCGCCATCTTCGAGGCGCTGGACGATCCCGACGTGCCCGAGGCGTGGCATGCGGTGCATCTCTCGGTCGATCCCGGCGTTTCCGCCATGCAGGCCGCCGCGGCGCGGGCCGGCGCGCCGCTGGGGCATGATTTCTGCGCCATCTCGCTGTCCGACAATCTGAAGCCGTGGGAGGTGGTGCTGCGGCGCTTGCGTCTGGCGGCGGAGGCGGATTTCGTCATCGCGCTCTACAACCCGATTTCCAAGGCCCGCCCCTGGCAACTCGGCGCCGCCTTCGACGCCCTGCGCGACATCCGCGCCCCGGAAACGCCCATCGTGCTGGGCCGCGCCGTCGGCCGACCCGACGAGCAGTTGATGGTGACGACGCTCGGCGAAGTACGGGCGGAGCAGGCCGACATGCGCACGCTGGTCATCATCGGCGCCTCGCACACCCGCTTCTTGCCCAAGGCCGATGGCGGGCGCTGGGTGTACACGCCCCGGCATTACCGGGGGTGAGGANCATGGGAGGGTTAGGGAGGGGGCAAAGGTTGAGGACGCAAAAGCCTCACACCCCCTCCAGCCACCGCACCGCATCCTCCACGTCGTGCAGCTCCGTCACACCGTTGCCGGCCGGCCGCTCCACCATCACCACCGGCAGACCCAGCTTGCGCGCGGCCTCCAGCTTCGCGTCGGTGGCGCGTCCGCCGCTGTTCTTGCTGACGACCACCTCCACCCCCTCCCCGCGCATCAGCGCCAGTTCGCTTTCAACGGTGAACGGCCCGCGGTCGAGGATAAGGCTCATGCGCGGCAGGGCCGGCATCGGTTCCGGCGGATCGACCGCGCGAATCAGGTAGCGCTTGTCCGGCACCGCCTCGAAGGCGGCGACCTCCTGCCGACCGATGGTCAGGAACACGGTGTCGCCCAGACCGCGCAGCGCCAGCGCCGCCGCATCCATGTCCGGCACGCCGATCCAGCGGTCGCCCGACCCCTCCACCCAAGCCGGCCTGGTCAGCAGCCGCAACGGCACGCCGACCTGCGCACAGGCCGCGGCGGCATTGGCGGAGATCTGCGCGGCGAAGGGATGCGTCGCGTCGATCACCGCCCCGATCCCCTCGACGCGCAGGTAGTCGGCCAAGCCCTCCACCCCGCCGAAACCGCCGATGCGGGTGGGCAGCGGCGGCAGCACAGGGTTCTTCGTCCGGCCGGCCAGCGACACACGGGCGTCGATGCGCGGATGACCGGCCAGCCTTTTCGCCAGCGCCGTCGCCTCCGTCGTGCCGCCCAAAATCAGCGCCTTGACCAACTCCCCCTCCCCACCCGTCAGGATCGGCGCCATGGATAGCATGGGAACGGCCCGCTGGCTCACCATCGTCGGCATCGGCGAGGATGGCTGGGACGGTTTGCCGCCCGCCGCCCGCGCAGCGGTGGAAAGCGCCACAATCCTCTATGGCGGCAGCCGCCATCTCGGCCTCACACCGGTCGTTGCGGGACAGCAACGGCTGCCCTGGCCGTCGCCGATGACCGACGCCTTCCCCGGCCTGCTCAGCATGCGCGGGCAGCGGGTTTGCGTGCTGGCGAGCGGCGATCCGTCCTGGTACGGGGTGGGCGCCACCCTGTCGCGGCTCGTTCCGGTTTCGGAAACGACGGTGATTCCAGCCCCGTCTGCCTTCAGCTTGGCAGCATCACGGCTCGGCTGGCCCCTGCAGGACTGCCGTTGTCTGACCGTCCATGGCCGTCCGCTGGAGCAGATTGTTCCGCATCTGCAACCGAATTGCAGATTGCTGCTTCTTTCCTGGGACGGAACGACACCGGCCAAGCTCGCCGCCCTGCTGCGCGCCCGCGGTTTCGGCGCCTCGCGCCTGACGGTGCTGGAGGCGATGGGCGGCCCGCGCGAGGCCCGGCTGGAGGCCACCGCCGACGCCTGGAGCGCCGGACAGGTCGCCGACCTCAACACCATCGCGCTGGACTGCGTCGCCGCCCCCGATGCCCGCATCCTGCCGCTGGCGCCCGGCCTGCCCGACGACTGGTTCGAGCATGACGGCCAGATCACCAAGCGCGAGGTGCGCGCCGTCACCCTGTCCTTCCTGGCGCCGCGCCGGGGCGAGCTGCTGTGGGACGTCGGCGCCGGGTCGGGCTCCATCGGCATCGAATGGATGCTGCGCGATCCCGCCAACCGCGCCATCGCCGTCGAACATCATCCGGAGCGCATCGCCCGCATCCTCGCCAATGCCGCGGCCTTCGGCGTGCCCGGCCTGACGCTGGCGCGCGGCAAGGCTCCCGCGGCGCTGGACGGGCTGGAGCAGCCGGACGCCATCTTCATCGGCGGCGGGCTGACGGCCGATGGCGTGCTGGCGGCCTGCTGGGACGCCCTGCCCCCCGGCGGCCGGATCGCCGCCAATGCGGTGACGCTGGAAAGCGAGGCGGTGCTGTTCGACGCGCACAAGCGGCTGGGCGGCGAGCTGACCCAGATCACCGTTGCGCGCGCCACGGCGGTCGGCGGCTTCCGCGGCTGGCGCGCCGCCATGCCGGTCACGCTGTGGCGAGCGGAAAAGCCATCTTCCGAGAAGCCGTATGCGGAGGGCGCATGGACCGTCTGACGCCTGACTCCCTGCTGCTCGGCCCCGTCTTCGTCGGTCTCGGCTGCCGCCGCGGCTGCGGCTGGGAGGAGATCGCCAATCTGGTCGCCGTTGCCTTCGACGAGGCTGCGCTGCCCGACGCCGCGCGCCAGCTGGCGGCGCTGGCCGTCCCGGCAATGAAGGCCGACGAGGCGGGACTGGCGGAAGCGGCCCGCGCGCTCGGCCTGCCTCTGCGCTTCATCGAGGAGGAGGCGATGCTGGCGGCGCAGGACCGCGTCCACACCCGCTCCGCCACCGTGCTGGCGGCGGTCGGGCTGGCCTCGGTCGCGGAGGCCGCGGCGCTGGCCGCCGCCGGGCCGGGATCGCGCCTGCTGCTGCCGCGCCGCTCCACCCCCCGCGCCACCGTGGCGCTCGCCCTGCCTGCCGTCGCTCTCTCGGAGTCCCGTTCATGACCGTCCATTTCATCGGTGCCGGACCGGGCGCTCCCGACCTGCTGACCCTGCGCGGCCGCGACCTGATCGCCCGCTGTCCGGTCTGCCTCTATGCCGGCTCCCTTGTCCCGAAGGAGATAATCGCCCACGCCCCCGCCGACGCCCGGATCATCGACACCGCGCCCTTGACGCTGGAGGAGATCGTCGCCGAATTCCGGGCCGCCCATGCCGCCGGCCAGGACGTGGCGCGACTGCATTCCGGCGACCTGTCGGTCTACAGCGCGCTCGGCGAACAGACCCGCGCGCTGCGGGAACTCGGCATCCCCTACAGCATCACCCCCGGCGTGCCGGCCTTCGCCGCCGCGTCGGCTGCGCTTGGGCGGGAGCTGACTTTGCCGGAGGTCAGCCAGACCCTGATCCTGACCCGCACCGAAGGGCGCGCCTCGGCAATGCCGGCGAACGAGACGCTGGAGGTGCTGGGCGCATCGGGCGCCACGCTGGCGATCCACCTGTCGATCCACGTCATCGACCGGGTGGTGGAGCGGCTGACCCCGCTCTACGGCGCCGACTGCCCGGCGGCGGTGGTCTACCGCGCGACATGGCCGGAGGAGCGGGTTCTGCGCGGCACGCTGGCCGACATCGCGGCGCAGGTGGCGGCCTCACCGATGGAGCGCACCGCGCTGATCCTGGTCGGCCCGGCGCTGGGCCATGAGGAGTTCCGCTGCAGCGCGCTGTATGACGGCAGCCATGTGCGCCGCTATCGGGGGTTGGGCCAGGAGATGGGGGAGTGAGCCTCTCCGACGATGCGCCCCTGGCGGTCGGTGACGAGCACCTCGACGGCGACCGGCGCATCCTCCAGCACGTCCTGAGCGGCGCGGCGGGCCAGCTCGGCCACATGATCGGCCAGGGCCAAGCCGGCGGCGTCCGCCATGCCCAGCACCTGCGCCGCCGTGTTGGCGCCGCGCGCCTCTGCGACAAGCTCCGGCCCGGCGCCCAGTTCCGCCAGCCGGTCGGCCAGCCAGTCGAAATCGACACTGTTGCGCTTGCTGTGCAAATCCATCAGCCCACGCGCCAGCTTGCCGAACTTGGCGAAGCCGCCGCACAGGGTCAGGCGCGGAACGGGATGGCGGCGCAGGTATTTCAGCGTGCCGCCGACGAAATCGCCCATGTCGAGCAGCGCCTGCTCCGACAGGCCATAGCGCGCCACCACCGCCTTTTCCGACAGATCGCCGGTGCAGGCCGCGACATGGCTCAGCCCGGCCGCCCGCGCCACGTCGATGCCGCGCTGGATCGAGGCGATCCAGGCCGCACAGGAATAGGGCACGACGATCCCCGTCGTCCCCAGGATCGACAGCCCGCCCAGGATGCCGAGCCGGCCGTTCATGGTGCGCTTGGCGAGCTGCTCCCCCTTCTCAACCCCGACCTCCACCACCAGATCGGCCGGCTGGCCGGCCTCACGCGCCGCCTCTCCCACCGCCTGCGCGATCATGCTGCGCGGCACCGGGTTGATGGCGGGCTCGCCGACGGGCAGCGGCAATCCGGGCAGGGTCACGGTGCCGACGCCGGGACCGGCGCGGAAACTCACGCCGCTGCCGGGCGCGCCGCGCCAGACACGCGCCCGCACCAGCGCGCCATGGGTCACGTCGGGATCGTCGCCGGCATCCTTGACCACGCCGGCCGCGGTCCAGGGTCCATCCGCCCCCTCCCCCTGCCCCGTCACCGCCAGCGCGAAGGCCGGGGTCTGACCACCGGGCAGGGTCACGGTCACCGGGTCGGGAAACTCACCTCCGAACAGGGCCTCTGCCGCCGCCCGTGCCGCCGCGGTTGCGCAGGTTCCCGTCGTCCAGCCGCGGCGCAAGGGTGTAGCATCCTCCCCGGCACCGCCTTCCGTCTTCTCCGACCCTGAGTCCGCGTTCATGTCGTTTGAGTCGTCCATTCCCGAAAGCGTCCTGGTCCCCTTCGCCCCCGGCAGCGTCTGGCTGGCCGGCTCCGGCCCCGGCGATCCCGGCCTGCTGACCCTGCTGGCGCTGCAAGGTCTAAGGCAAGCCGACGTCATCGTCCATGACGCGCTGGTCGCCGAACGGATCATGGCGCTCGCCAGCCCGTCGGCAAGGCTGGAGTTCGCCGGAAAACGCGGCGGCCGTCCCTCCGCCCATCAGGACGACATCACCAACCGCCTGATCGAACTGGCGAAGGAGGGGCACCGCGTGCTTCGCCTGAAGGGCGGCGACCCCTTCGTCTTCGGCCGCGGCGGGGAGGAGGCGCAGGCGCTGGCCGCCCACGGCATTCCCTTCCGCATCGTGCCGGGCATCACGTCCGGCATCGCCGGCCCGGCCTATGCCGGCATCCCGGCGACCCACCGCGACACCAACCAGGCGGTGATCCTGGCGACCGGCCACTCGCTGGGCGGCGGGCCGGACTGGCGGGCGCTGGCCGCCACCAAGGCACCGCTGATCCTCTATATGGGCTGGAAGGCGCTGCCGACCATCGCGGCGGAGCTGATGGCCGGCGGCCTGTCCGCCGATACCCCCGTCGGTGTGGTGACGGAGGCGACCACCGCCAACCAGAAGAGCCTCGTCACCAGCCTCGGTACCTGCGTCGCCGATCTGGCGGCGAGCGGGCTGGAACCGCCGGCCATCATCGTGATCGGCGAAATGGTGCGGCTGCGCCCGGCGCTGGACTGGCTACCGGCCCAGGCGGTGCTGCAAAATGCCAGAGGGAACAATGGCTAAGGGCCTCATCATCGCCGCCCCGGCCTCGGGCACCGGCAAGACCACCCTGACGCTGGGCCTGCTGGCGGCACTGCGCGCCCGCGGCATGGCGGTGGGGGCGGTAAAGTCGGGGCCGGACTACATCGACCCGGCCTTCCACCGCGCCGCCACCGGCCGGCCGAGCGTCAATCTCGACACTTGGGCGATGGGGCCGGACCTGCTGGACGGGCTGGCCGCCCGCGCCGCCGAGGGCGCCGACCTGCTGGTCTGCGAAGCGCTGATGGGCCTGTTCGACGGTGTCGCCGGGGTCGGGGCCACCGGCACCGGATCGACGGCGGAGATCGCGGCGCGCACCGGCTGGCCGGTCCTGCTGGTGGTGAACGCCAAGGGCCAGTCGCAATCGGCCGCAGCGCTGGTGAAGGGCTTCGCCACCTACCGCGATGACGTGACCATCGGCGGCGTCGTGCTGAACAATGTCGGCAGCCCGCGCCACACCGCGCTGGCCGGCGGCGCCATCGAGGCGCTCGGAATTCCGGTTCACGGTTCCCTGCCCCGCGCGCCGGATCTCAGCCTGCCCGAACGCCATCTCGGCCTCGTCCAGGCCGACGAGACTGAGGGGCTGGCCGACCGGCTGGCCGCACTTGGCCGCTTCGTCGCCGAGCATGTCGATCTCGACCGCATCGCCGCCCTAGCCAAACCCTCGAAGTCCGGTCCCGGCAGCGACGCCCCCGCCCTGCCGCCGCTGGGCCAGCGCATCGCCATCGCGCGGGATGCCGCCTTCACCTTCGTCTATCCGCACCTGACCTCCGGCTGGCAAGCGGCCGGCGCTGAGCTGCGCTTCTTCTCCCCCCTGGCCGACGAGGCACCGCCGCCGGATGCGGACGCCATCTATCTGCCCGGCGGCTATCCGGAACTGCATGCCGGCCGCCTTGCCGCCAATGCCGTCTTCCGCGACGGCCTGCGTGCCGCGGCGGAGCGGGGGCCGGTCTATGGCGAGTGCGGCGGCTACATGGTGATGGGGGAGACGCTGGAGGACGCCGATGGCGTCACCCACCCGATGACCGGGCTGCTGGGGGTGCGCACCTCCTTCGCCAAGCGGCGGCTGCATCTGGGCTACCGCCGGGCGTCCCTGCTGGCCGACGGGCCGCTGGGTCCGGCGGGATCGCCGCTGATGGGGCACGAGTTCCACTATGCCTCGACCCTGTCCCGCGGCGACGACGCCCCGCTGCTGCATGCGACGGCGGCGGACGGCAGCGACCTGGGCGCGCTGGGCAGCAGCCGCGGGCGCGCGCTGGGATCCTTCGTCCACCTGATCGCGCGGGGATAACGGATGGCCAAAGAGAAGGACGAGGCTTTCACCGCGGCGGAGCGCGATGCGCTCTACAAGGCGATCTTCTCCCGCCGCGACGTGCGCGGGCAGTTCCGCCCCGATCCGGTGCCGGACGAGGTGCTGGCGCGCATCCTGCTGGCCGCACACCATGCGCCGTCGGTGGGCTTCATGCAGCCCTGGAACTTCATCGTCGTCACCGACAAGGATGTGAAGTCGCGCATCCATGCCGACTTCACCCGCGCCACCGAGGAAGCGGCGGCGATGTTCGAGGGCGAGCGGCGCAGCCTCTACAGCCGCCTGAAGCTGGAGGGCATCCGCGAGGCACCGATCAATCTCTGCATCACCTGCGACCGCGAGCGCTCCGGCCCGGTGGTGCTGGGCCGCACCCACATGCCGGCGATGGACCTCTACAGCTGCGTCTGCGCCGTTCAGAACCTGTGGCTGGCGGCGCGGGCGGAAGGGCTGGGGGTCGGCTGGGTCAGCATCCTGCACGAGGACGCGCTGCGGGACGCGCTGGGCATCCCGGAACGGATCGTACCGATCGCCTATCTCTGCCTCGGCCATGTCACCCATTTCGAGGCGACGCCGGAACTGGAAACCAAGGGCTGGCGCAAGCGCCTGCCGCTGGAGGATCTGGTGTTCCGCGACCGCTGGCAGGGCGAATGAAGGACGGGGCGCCAGCCCCGCACAGGGATGGCGCCCGCCGCCGCTCCAGCCAGAAACCCGCGGCCTGAAGCCGGCGCAAAAAATGGGCCATCGGCGGAAAGCCGGTGGCCCAGTCCAGGAGAGAAATCGTTCAGGAGAGTGTTTGTTCAGGAGAACCGCGGCCCGCCCCGGTTCAGTTCATCAACAGACGCGGCAGCCACAGCGAGAAGGCCGGAACATAGGTGACCAGCAGCAGCGCCACGAACAGCGCCCCGTAGAAGGGCGTGATGGAGCGCATCACTTCGCCCACCGACACGCCGCCGATGGCGCAGCCGATGAACTGGGTGGTGCCGACCGGCGGGGTGTTCAGGCCGAGCGCGCAGTTGATCAGCATCACGATGCCGAACTGCACCGGGTCCATGCCGTAGGTCATGGCGATCGGCAGGAAGATCGGCGTGCAGATCAGGATCGTGCTGGCCATGTCCATGAAGGTGCCCAGCAGGAACAGGATGATGTTGATCAGCAGGAAGATGACGATCGGGTTGGACGAAATGCCGGCCAGCAGTTCGCCGGTCATGTCCGCCACCTCATAGAGTCCCATGAGGTACTGGAACATCGTCGACACGCCGATCAGCAGCAGCACCACACCGGTGGTCTTCACCGTCTTGGCGGCGGCGGCCAGGAACTTCTCCAGGGTCAGCGTGCGGTAGACCAGCGTGGTCAGCAGCAGCGCGTAGATCACGGCGACGGAGGCCGATTCGGTCGCGGTGAACACGCCGCTGGTGATGCCGGCCAGGATGATGACGACAATCAGCATGCCCGGCAGGGCGGCGGCGAAGGTATGAAGCAGGATGTCCCAGCCGGGGAAGGATCCCTTGGGATAGCCGCGCTTCACCGCGACGTAATAGGCGGCGCCCAGGTTGCAGACCATCAGCAGCAGCGCCGGCATCAGGCCTGCGGCGATCAGCGCGCCGATGGACGCCTTTCCGCCGGCGGCCAGCGCGTAGATGATCATGTTGTGGCTGGTCGGCATCAGCGCGCCGACCAGCGCGGCGTGGGTGGTGACGTTGACCGCATAGTCGGCGTGGTAGCCCTCCCGCTTCATCATCGGGATCATCACCGCGCCCATGGCCGACACGTCGGCGACGGGGGAGCCGGCGACGCCGCCGAACAGGGTGCAGGCCACCACGTTGGACATGCCCAGCCCGCCGCGGATGTGGCCGACCATGCTCTTGGCCGCGGCGACGATCTTGTCGGCGACGCCGCCATGCAGCATCAGCTCGCCAGAGAAGACGAAGAAGGGAATGGCCAGGAACGAGAAGACGTTCATGCCCGACATCATCTGCTGGAAGACCACCGCGACCGGCAGGCCTTCATAGAGGATGGTGCAGAGCGCCGACAGGCCGATGGCGAAGGCGACCGGAATGCCGAGGATGAGGAAGCCGAAGAAGGTGATGCTGAGGATCATCAGTTCCATGACGGCTTTACCTCCTCGCCGCGCAGGATGGCGACGATATGCTCGATGGAGAACAGGACGATCAGCACACCCGACAGGACCAGCGGCACGTAGCGCACGGCTTCGGAGATGTGAAGGTTAGGGATCGTGTAGGACATGACCGAACTGCCGAGAACCCAGCCGTTGTAGGCCATGCAGCCGCCGAAGAGTCCGACCAGCGCGTAGATGAAGATGTCCATCTTGCGCCGCGCACTGTCAGACAGCATCACCAGCAGGGATTCGAGCCCGATGTGGCCGGCGTCGCGGACGCCGACGGCGGCACCGATCAGGGTGACGTACAGCACCAGCACGATGGCCAGGCTTTCCGCCCAGGTCGGCGAGTTGTTCAGCACGTAGCGGCCGAACACCTGATAAAAGACGACCGCGACGATCGCCATCAGACCGATGATGGCGACATACATGCCGGTTCTGGCCAGCGCCGCGTTCATCCGCGTCAGCCAGCCGTCGGAATGCGGCGGGCTGACATCCATTGCTTGCAGCTCGATATCCATGCTGCGGCTCCCCTTGGGTGGCGGCACCGTCCCGCCGGGACGGCGCCGCGCCTCACCCCTTGCTTACTTGGTTTCCTGGACGCGCTGCACGAGGCTCTGGAGCTTCGGCGTGTTGGCGAACTTGTCGTAGACGGGCTTCATCGCATCGATGAATTCCTGCTTGTTGGCGACTTCGACGATCTGGGCGCCGGCCTTCACGACGACGTCCTTCGACTTCTGCTCGCGCTCTTCCCACAGCTTGCGCATGTAGGGCACCGACTCCTTGGCGGCCTGGCGGACCAGGGCCTGGTCGTCCTTCGACAGGCGGTCCCAGGCGACCTTGGAGAAGACCAGCACTTCCGGCGCCATCGCGTGCTCGGTCAGCGTGTAGTACTTGGCCGCCTCGAAGTGGCGCGAGGACTCATAGGACGGGTAGTTGTTCTCGGCGGCGTCGACGATGCCGGTCTTCAGCGCGGTGTAGACCTCGCCGAAGGGCATCGGCGTGGCGTTGGCGCCCAGCGCCTGGATCATGGCGACGAACAGGTCGGACTGCTGGACGCGGATCTTGGCGCCCTTCATGTCGGCCAGCGTCTTGTAGGGCTTGGCGGCCGAATACATGTTGCGCGAGCCGCTGTCGTAGAAGGCGAGGCCGACCATGCCCTGGCTTTCCATCGCCGCCAGGATCTCGTCGCCGATCGGGCCGTCCAGCACGCGGCGCATGTGGCCGGTGTCGCGGAAGATGAAGGGCAGCGCGGTGACCATCGTCTCCGGCACCACGTTGTTCAGCGGCGCGACGTTGATGCGCATCATCTCGAGCGCGCCGATCTTCAGCTGCTCGATGGTGTCCTTCTCGTTGCCGAGGGCGCCGTTCGGGAACACCTTGATGCCGAGACGGCCGTTGGTGCGTTCCGCCAGCAGCTTGCCGACATAGCGCGCGGCCTCGACGGTCGGATAATCGGTCGGGTGGATGTCGGCGGACCGGAAGTCGCGCGCGGCGGCCGGAGCCGACAGCATCGGCGCGGCCATCATGCTGCAGACGGCACAGGCGGCCAGCAGCGCGGTGCGGACCGAAGTCAGAGCAAACTTCATAGGTTCTCCTCCTGAGTGCGGGGCCGGAGCCTGAGCGGGCCGGCCTCTCTTGTTCTGGTGTTTCCGGATTGCCTGGTGGCCGGTGGGCCGCCTGTGAGTGACTGGATGAACTATGGACCGGTTGCAGGCGGTGCGTGGGTGGGAACCCGGTGCGGCCGCTGGCTTTCGCAGCGCTGCGACCGCGCCGCGCGCGGCCGGAGATTGCGCATGGCCGACACAGGCCCCGCCCTTGCCCCCATCCTCATTCCGCCCCGCTTGCCAACGGTGCCGCCCCCCGGCGGCTCCCTGTTCACGTCGCTTAGGATATTAGTATATCACTCTGCGTGCAAGTCTGAAAGTTCAAGGCGGCAACTACCGTTTGGACTTTAAACCGATTTCGATTGGCGGGGGAGAGAGGCAAAGTGACGGCGGATGCGGGGTTCAGCCAGTACACGCATCGCCGCAGGGGGGAGGGTGCGACATTCGGCCCCAGCACTCGCCGCGGCCCTCCCCCCATTTCGCTCAAACGCGGCGCCGATTGCTCTCCGGCCGTTCAGCCGTGACCGTTGACCAGCGGCCACACTTCCAGGGCGCCGCGGTAGATCATGTGCAGGGCGACATACAGGATGACGGCGAGGCCGACATAGGCCAGCCAGCGGTGCTTGTGGAGAATGCGGGCGATCAGGCTGGCGGCAAGCCCCATCAGGGCGATGGACAGGGTCAGGCCGATGACCAGGACCCCCAGATGCTCGCGCGCGGCGCCGGCCACGGCCAGGACGTTGTCGAGCGACATCGAGACATCGGCCACAACGATCTGCCAGACCGCTTGCGCCAGCGTCTTGCGCGGGCCGGCCATTTGGGTTCCGCCGTCGTCCTCCAGCACCTCGACCGCCTCGTCCTCGTCCTGGGGCTGGCGCAGTTCGCGCCACATCTTCCAGCAGACCCACAGCAGAAGCACGCCGCCGGCCAGCAGAAGCCCGATGATCTGGAGAAGCTGGGTGGTCACCGCCGCGAAGCCGATGCGCAGCACGGTGGCGGCCAGGATGCCGATCAGGATGGCCTTGCCGCGCTGTTCCCGCGGCAGCCCGGCGGCGGCCAGACCGATGACGATGGCGTTGTCGCCGGCCAGCACCAGGTCGATCATGATGACCTGAAGCAGCGCGAGAAGCGCCTCAGTTGTGAATAGCTCCATCATTTGAGCGGATGTCCTCGCATCACGAAAAAGTCGGTCGGAGCGACCGCGCGAGGGCTGTTCGGACCGGCCGGGTCATGCCGAAGCATCGACGGGCGGCGTCGGTCGGGGGCACGGGGCGCGGGCCGCTCCTGGTGTTCCCAGTCCGACATCGCAACCGGTGAGGTTGCCAGAGGGGCCCGGCCTGGTGCTGGCGCTTTACGCCAAAGCGGTGGTTTCCGCAAGGCCGCACACCGCGCGGACCGGCGGACGGTTCTGCAGTTGCAAGATCAGCGGTCGGCGACCTCCACGGTTGAATGTCCGGCAGCGGCCTGCAGGATGGCCTCGATCAGCCGGTGCACTTTCAGCGCCTCCCGCCCGTCCACCCGCGGCCGGCGCCCCTGGTCGAGCGCGTCGAGGAAATCGGACAGCACGGCCCGGTGATGCTGGTGCGAGAAGGCCATCGGGTCGGCCCCGCCGCCCAGCGTGGCACCGTCCTCGCCCGCGACGATGCGCCCGCCGCCGACCAGCTGCACCTCCAGCCGGTCGCCGGACAGCAGGGCGGACCCGCCGGTTCCGGCGATCTCGATCCGCTCGGGATAGCCGGGATAGGCGGCGGTGGTGGCGTCGATGGTGGCCATCATGCCGTTGCCGTAGCTGAGCGCCGCGGCGACCACGTCTTCCGTATCCATGCATTTACCCATGCCCGTGGCCGGGCTGCGCAGCACGCTGGTGGCGGCGAAGCCGGCGACCTGCTGCGGCAGGCCGACCAGCCCGACGAAGGCGTCCAGCGTGTGGATCGCCTGGGTCAGCAGCACGCCGCCGCCGTCCCGCGACTTCATGCCGCGGCCGGGCTGGGCGTAATAGGCGGCATCGCGCCACCAGCGCACCGACACCGCCGCCGACAGCGGCCGGCCCAGCGTGCCGTCGCGCATCACCCCGGCCAGCCGCTCCACCGAGGCGCGGAAGCGGTGCTGCAGCACGACGCCCAGCGTCAGCCCGGCCGCCTCCATTGCCGAAACCACGGCGCGCGCGCCCTCCGGCGTGGCGTCCAGCGGCTTTTCCAGCAGCACATGCTTGCCGGCGGCGGCACAGCGGGCGACCAGTCCGGCATGGCTGTCGGGCGGGGTGAGCAGCAGGACGGCGGACAGCGCCGGATCCTCCAGCAGGGTCTCGATCCGGTCGACCACCGGCAGTCCGTGGCGGGCGGCGAAGGCGGCGCGGCGCTCGGCCGAGGGGCTGAAGCAGCCCGCCACCTCCACCCGGTCCCGAAGGTCGATCAGGCTCTGCGCATGGGGGGCAGAGGCCATGCCCAGGCCGATCACGCCGATGCGGCGGCGGCCGGATGCAACCGAAGATTCTAGCGGGGCGGCCATCAGGGCGTTCCTTCCATGGCTGCGCCTGTCAGTCCTGCGTCGCTCAGGCTGCCGGAGAAATAGAGCGGGGCGGCGTTGCGCACGTCGTCCACCGTGATCTGCAGGTTGTCCAGATGCAGGGTCAGGCTCCGTTCGGCCCGGTCTGGATCGCGGGCGGCGATGGCCTCGACGATGGCCTCATGTTCGGCGATCACCGTGCGCATGCGGCCGGGAACCGGCAGGGTCAGCCGCCGGCAGCGGTCGAGCTGGACCTTGGCCTGCTGGATGATCGTCCAGAATCCGGGATAGCCCGCCATTTCGGTGATCAGGGCATGGAAAGTCTCGTCGGCCTGATGGAAGCCGTTGGCATCGCCGACCGCATCGACCTCGCGCTGCTGCTCCAGGCAGGCGCGCAATGCTGCGATCTGGCTGCGGCTGGCCCGCTCCGCCGCGAAGCGCACCGTGGCGCGCTCCAGAACCTTGCGGATCACGCCGGCTTCCGGCAGCGCCTCCAGCGGGATGCGGGCGACGAAAGTGCCGGATTGCGGGAAGATCTCGATCAGCCCCTCGTCCGCCAGCCTCAGCACCGCCTCGCGCACCGGCGTGCGGCTGACGCCATAGGCCTCGGCGATCTGCTTCTCGACGATTGGGTCGCCCGGCTTGCGCCTCAGCGACACGATCTCCGCCCGCAGATCGCGGTGGATGGCGTCGGCCGCCGTCGGGCCGCGCCGCACGTCGCGCCGGGCCGGCGGGCGGACCTGCAGCGGGGCGGCCTTGCCCGGTTTGGTCGGACGGGTGGCTGCGGTGGAACCGGTTTTGGCCGGCGGGTTGCCCGATGGCATGGCGTCCAGCCTCCTCAGGAGCGACTGTCACCAGAATACTAATATATCAGCTAGGGCGGCAAGCAATTTCGCTCGTCCCCCGTCGCCAACGGGTGTGACAAAGGCGCCCGCATACCCGCCATGGCTGTGGTGCGGTGGGCGGCGCGTCCTTAAAGGGCGGCCGCCAGCTTGGTTCCCTGGGCGATGGCGCGCTTGGCGTCCAGTTCGGCCGCGATGTCGGCGCCGCCGATCAGGTGGACGGCGAGGCCGGCAGCCTCCAGCGGGGCCTGCAGCTCGCGCAGCGGCTCCTGCCCGGTGCAGAGAACGATGCTGTCGACTGCCAAGGTCTGCACCCGCTCGCGCGTCTCACCGAAGCTGACGGTCAGCCCCTCGTCGTCGATGCGCTCGTAATTCACCCCGGACAGCGCCTGGATGTTCTTCATCTTCAACTGGGCGCGGTGGATCCAGCCGGTGGTCTTGCCCAGCCCGGCGCCGGGCTTGCTCGCTTTGCGCTGGAGCAGCACGATCTCCCGCGCCGGCGGCGTCAGGTGGGGGCGGATGCCGGCGACGCCGCCGCGCGCCTCGGCCGGATCGGCAACCCCCCACTCGGCGCGCCACAGCGCCGGCTCCAGGCTGGGCGACGGCCCCTCATGCGCCAGGAATTCGCTGACGTCGAAGCCGATGCCGCCGGCACCCACCACCGCGACGCGCCGGCCGACCGGCTTGGCGCCGCGCAGCACATCGATGTAGGTCAGCACCTTCGGATGGTCCTGGCCGGGGATCTTCGGGTCGCGCGGCACCACCCCGGTCGCCAGCACCACCGCATCGAACCCGGCGCCCGTCAGGTCGTCGGCGCTCACCCGCCGGCCCAGATGCAGCGCCACCCCGGTTTCCGCCAGCCGGTTGCGGAAATAGCGCAGCGTCTCGTGGAACTCCTCCTTGCCGGGGATCAGCTTGGCCATGTTGAACTGGCCGCCGATCTCGTCGGCCGCGTCGAACAGATGGACCTCGTGCCCACGCTCCGCCGCCGTCGTGGCGCAGGCGAGCCCGGCCGGGCCGGCGCCGACCACGGCGACGCGCTTGCGCTTGGTGGCCGGCGCGATCACCAGTTCCGTCTCGTGGCAGGCGCGCGGGTTGACCAGACAGCTCGCCGTCCTGCCGGAGAAGATATGGTCCAGGCAGGCCTGGTTGCAGGCGATGCAGGTGTTGATCGCCTCCGGTCTGCCCGCCGCCGCCTTGGCGACGAAGGCCGGATCGGCCAGGAAGGGCCGCGCCATCGACACCATGTCGGCCAGCCCCTCGCCGATCACCGCGTCGCCGACCTCGGGCGTGTTGATGCGGTTGGTGGTGCAGAGCGGGATCGACACCGCCTCTTTAAGCTTTCCCGTCACCCAGGCGAAGTTGGCGCGCGGCACGCTGGTGGCGATGGTCGGCACCCGCGCCTCGTGCCAGCCGATGCCGGTGTTGATGATGGTGGCCCCGGCCCCCTCGATGGCCTGGGCAAGCTGCACCACCTCCTCCCATGTGCTGCCATCGGGGATCAGGTCCAGCATGGACAGGCGATAGATGATGATGAAGTCGCGCCCGACCGCCTCGCGCATGCGCGACACGATCTCCACCGGGAAGCGCATGCGGTTCTCATAAGCGCCGCCCCATTCGTCGGTGCGCTGGTTGGTGTGGGTCACCAGGAACTGGTTGATCAGGTAGCCTTCCGACCCCATCACCTCCACCCCGTCATAGCCGGCCTCGCGCGCCAGTTCGGCGCAGCGGACATAGGCCCGGATCTGGCGCTCCACCCCCCGCGCGGTCAGGGCGCGCGGGGTGAAGGGGGTGATCGGCGACTTGATGCGCGACGGCGCCACCGACAGCGGGCTGTGGGCATAGCGCCCGGCATGCAGGATCTGCAGCGCGATCTTGCCGCCTTCAGCATGCACCGCGTCGGTGATGACCCGGTGCGCCCGCGCCGCGCCATGCCGCGCCAGGGTGGAGCCGAAGGGCGACAGCCACCCCTCCACATTGGGCGAGAAGCCGCCGGTCACCATCAGCCCGACCCCGCCGCGCGCCCGCTCGGCGAAATAGGCGGCCAGACGCGGGAAATGGCGGCGGCGGTCCTCCAGCCCGGTGTGCATCGACCCCATCAGCACCCGGTTCTTCAGTACCGTGAAGCCGAGGTCGAGCGGGGCCAGCAGATGCGGATAGGGTTGGGAGCCGGGCATGGTCACGGGCTGGCTCACTGGGTGGTTCCTCCGGCTTGTGAAGACGGCGCTTCTGGTGGCGCTGGGGATACGGATGATCCGTGCTGCGGAGCCTAGTTCAGGGTGACGTATGCGTCAACATGGTTCCGCGACGATCCGCACTCCCCCGTCCGCATTGTCCGCCAACCCCGCTTTCCGCTGGATGAAAAAGGCGTCTGCCGAACTGGCTCAAGGCCCTGCGCGGCGGTCAAGCTCCCGACCCAAGGGCCGCCCCTCCATCCGCGGCGGCCAATTCGCGCAACCGGGAGTTCGGCCATGGTGCAGTTCGCCGCCAACCTGACGATGCTCTACAACGAGCATCCTTTCCTCGACCGATTCGCCGCGGCGGCCGATGCCGGCTTTCGTGGCGTGGAGTATCTGTCCCCCTACGACTTCCCCGCCGACGCGCTGGCCGAGAAGCTGCGCCAAAATGGCTTGACCCAGGTCCTGCACAATCTGCCGGCCGGCAACTGGGGCGGCGGCGAGCGCGGCATCGCCATCATGCCCGACCGCGTGCAGGAGTTCCGCGACGGCGTCGCCCGCGCCATCGACTATGCCGGCACGCTGGGCTGCAAACAGGTCAACTGCCTCGTCGGCATCCTGCCGCAGGACGGCGACGCCGCCGCCGCGGAAAGCACGCTGACCGGCAACCTCGCCTATGCCGCCGATGCGCTGGCCGGCGCCGGGATCCGGCTGCTGATCGAGCCGATCAACACCCGTGACATCCCCGGCTTCTACCTGAACCGCACGAAACAGGCGCTGGACCTGATCGCCAAGGTCGGCTCCGGCAATCTGTACGTGCAGTATGACATCTACCACATGCAGATCATGGAAGGCGATCTGGCCCGCACCATCGAGGCCAACCTCGCCCGCATCGCCCATGTCCAGCTGGCCGACAACCCCGGCCGCTTCGAACCGGGCACCGGCGAGATCAACTATCCCTTCCTGTTCAAGCATCTGGACGCCATCGGCTACGGCGGCTGGGTCGGCTGCGAATACAAGCCGAAGACGACGACGGACGAGGGGCTCGGCTGGTTCGCCCCCTACAAGACCGAACCGGCACANCCCACCGAAGGGGGGGGAGGGTTAGGGAGGGGGCACCCGCCGCAGCATGCCCACCCATTCAAAGAGAAGGACCACAGTCATGAAGGTCGGATTCATCGGTCTCGGCATCATGGGCACCCCGATGGCGGGGCATCTGCTGGACGCCGGTCACACCCTCTACGTCCACGACATCAAGCCGGTCCCGGCCGAGCTGACGTCCAAGGGCGCCATCCCCTGCCCGAGCGGCCAGGAGGTCGCGGCGGCGGCCGAGGTCGTCATCACCATGGTTCCCGACACGCCCCATGTCGGTGCCGCCCTGTTCGGCGAGAACGGCGTCGCCGCCGGCCTGTCGGCGGGCAAGATCGTGGTGGACATGTCCTCGATCTCCCCCATCGA
Organism: Azospirillum humicireducens; assembly: GCF_001639105.2. Classification (NCBI taxonomy): domain Bacteria; kingdom Pseudomonadati; phylum Pseudomonadota; class Alphaproteobacteria; order Rhodospirillales; family Azospirillaceae; genus Azospirillum; species Azospirillum humicireducens. The sequence goes on along the minus strand of NZ_CP028906.1, from coordinate 433,851 downwards.
GACCAAGGAATACGCCAAGCGCATCAACGATCTCGGCTGCGCCTACCTCGACGCGCCGGTGTCGGGCGGCGAGGTCGGGGCCAAGGCCGCCTCGCTGACCATCATGGTCGGCGGCCCGCAGGAGGCCTTCGACACGGTCAAGCCGCTGTTCGACAAGATGGGCAAGAACGTCACGCTGGTCGGCGGCAACGGCGACGGCCAGACCACCAAGGTCGCCAACCAGATCATCGTCGCGCTCACCATCGAGGCGGTGGCCGAGGCCCTGCTGTTCGCCTCCAAGGCCGGCGCCGATCCGGCCAAGGTCCGTCAGGCGCTGATGGGCGGCTTCGCCTCCTCGCGCATCCTGGAGGTCCATGGCGAGCGGATGATCAACCGCAACTTCACCCCCGGCTTCCGCATCGAGCTGCACCAGAAGGACCTGAACCTGGCGCTGAGCGGTGCCAAGGCGCTGAACCTGTCGCTGCCGCACACCGCCAGCTGCCAGCAGCTGTTCAACGCCTGCGCCGCGCAGGGCGGGGCGGCCTGGGACCATTCCGGCATGCTGCGCGCGCTGGAACTGCTGGCCGGGCACGAGGTGGGGGCGAAGTGAGGTGAGATTCGGCGCCGGGTTGCCCCCTCCNTTAAGGAATTCATCGACTTTAAGCGGGGGAGGGTTAGGGAGGGGGCAATCGGCGACACCAAACACCACCCCACCCGCACCATTCCCCCACCCCCCATTCCCGTGCATCCTATCCGCCCCGCTCCCGACGCGACCATGAGCACCGCCCCATGACCACCGCCATGACCACAGACGCCCTGCTCCACGACCTGTTCCAGGCGGCGCTCACCGCGGTGACCGCCGAGACTAGGCTGCCGGCGGCTCTGCCGCAGCCGCCGAAGGGCCGCACGGTGGTCATCGGCGCCGGCAAGGCGGCGGCGGCCATGGCGAAGACGGTGGAGGACCATTGGCCGGGACCGCTGACCGGCCTCGTCGTCACCCGCTACGGCCACGATCTGCCGACAGAGCGGATCGAGGTGGTGCAGGCCAGCCATCCGGTGCCCGACGCCGCCGGACAGGAAGCGGCACGACGCATCGTCGAGATGGTGCAGGGACTGACCGCCGACGACCTCGTGCTCTGCCTGATCTCCGGCGGCGGCTCCGCCCTGCTGGCGCTGCCGGCGCCCGGCATCACGCTGGAGGACAAGCGCGCCGTCGCCAAGGCGTTGCTGAAGAGCGGGGCCGACATCGGCGAGATGAACTGCGTGCGCAAGCATCTGTCGGCGGTGAAGGGCGGGCGGCTGGCGGCCATGGCCCATCCGGCGCGCGTCGTCTCGCTGCTGGTCTCCGACGTGCCGGGCGACGACCCCTCGGTGATCGCCAGCGGCCCGACCGTGCCCGACCCGACCAGCTTCGCCGACGCCCGCGCCATCCTGGCCAAGTACAACATCACCCCGCCGCCGGCCGTGGCCGGCTTCCTGGAAGCGGCGGCGGACGAGACGCCGAAGCCCGGCGACCCGCGCCTCGGCGGTGCCGAGACCACCATCATCGCAACCCCGCAGGATGCGCTGGAGGCCGCGGCGGCACTGGCCCGCGACCGTGGCTACAATCCCGTCATCCTGGGCGACGCCATCGAGGGCGAAGCGCGCGAGGTCGCCAAGGTCCATGCCGGCATCGCCCGGCAGACCGCCCGCCACGGCCAGCCCGCTCCGGTGCCCGCCGTCATCCTGTCCGGCGGCGAGACCACGGTGACGGTGCGCGGCCAGGGCCGCGGCGGCCGCAACGTCGAATTCCTGCTGGCGCTGGCGGTGGCGCTCGACGGCCATCCCGGCATCTGGGCCGCCGCCTTCGACACCGACGGCATCGACGGGACGGAGGACAATGCCGGCGCCATCCTGCGCCCCGACACGCTGAAACGGGCCGAGGCGATGGGCCTGGATGCCAAGGCCTTCCTCGCCGACAACGACGGCTACAGCTTCTTCAAGGCGCTGGGCGATCTGGTCGTCACCGGCCCGACCCGCACCAACGTCAACGATTTCCGGGTGATCGTGGTCGAGCCGGCCTGACCTTCGGCAAGAAAGCGGCTGACGGGCAAAGCCGCTTTCCCTGTCGAACGCATCGCGCCGGCATGACGCCGGAACCTGCATCGCCGGAACCTGCATCGATTGCCATTGCCTCTTGCGGTCGATCTGACACGCACGAGGCAATGGCCTTGGCCGGCGAACGGAATCACGCCTCCAGTCGAGTCCGCTTGCAACGCGAACCGATCCAACGTCAGGCCGCCCGCACCTCGGAAAGGAAGCGTTCGACCTCGGTCGACAAGCTGTGCGCCTGCCGGGACAATCCCTGGGCGGCACCGAGCAGATCCGCCGCCGCCTGCCCGGTTACGCCGGCCGCCTGTTCGACCCCGGCAATGTTCGTCGTTACATTCTGCGTTCCCTGAGCCGCCGCCTGCACGTTGCGGGCGATCTCCTTGGTGGCCGCATCCTGTTCTTCCATGGCCGCGGCGACGCTGGTCGAGATCTCGCTCAGTTCATCGATGATCCGGGCAACCTCGCTGATCGCGTTCACCGCTTGGCCGGTGGCCTGCTGCATGCCGCCGATCTGCCCGGCGATCTGCTCGGTGGCCTNGGTCGCGTTGAGCGCCAGGAGATTGGTCTGGCTGGCGATGTTGGTGATGAGCTTGATCACCTCCCCCACGCTGCTGGCCTGGGTGGCCAGCGTCTGGATCGAGGCGCTGGCCCCCTCGGCCGTGCCCACGGCAAGCCGGGCAACCTCCGACGAGCGGGCGACCTGACGGCCGATCTCCGCGATGGAGCCGGAAATCTCCTCGGTGGCGGCCGCCACGGTCTGCACGTTGGACGACGCCTCACGGGTCGCTCCCGAGACGGCGGACGCCTGGGCTTTGCTTTGTCCGGCCATCGCAGAAAGCTGCTGCGCGTTGCCCTGCATCTGCGCCACCGCGTCGGAAACCTGGGTGACGACGTTCTTGACCGAACTCTCGAACCGCTCGGCCATGCGGTTCATCACGGTCCGGCGCTCCGCTTCGGCGCGCGCCTTCTGTTCGGCCTGTTCCGCCTCAAGAGCCAGCTTGGCGACGGCGTTCTCCCTGAAAACCCTGGCCGTGCGGGCGATGGCGCCCACCTCGTCCCGGCGCTCGTCGCCCGTTACCTCGACCGAGGTCTCACCGGCCGCCAGCCGCTCCATGACCGCGACGATGCGGCGGATCGGCAGGCTGATGCCGTGGCGTGACATGCCGTAGGCGATCAGAAGGCAAAGCACGCACCCGCCTCCGGCAATCGACAAGGCGAGGACGAAGGAATGGTTGCTTTTCTCAGTGGCGCTGCGGGATGCCTCGCCGACGACCGCGGTCGCGGCATCGCTGTATTTGTTCAAGGCATCGCGCAATTTGACCATGCCAGGATCGAAATCCTGCTTCATGATACGAAGCGCCTTGTCATGGTCGTTGGCCAGAACCGCCGCTTTGACGTCCTGCAAAGCACGCTCAAGAACGCTGAAATCCTTAAGGAATTCATCGACTTTGGCGGCCGATTCGGGCATCGCGCCCTTGGCATCGGCCAGGAACTGCCGAAAGCGTGGCAGCCGGGCATCGAGTTCCTTCGTCGTGTTTTTCAAATGCTGCGGATCGCGATCGACAATAAGCGCATAGGCCAAACCCCCGATGGCATTGATCGCACGGCTGGCCCGTAACGCAGAAACCGCCCCCTTCACCTGATTGTCGATCATGCTGGAGTAAAGGGAGTCGATCTGCATCATACGCGAGACGGAGAACAGGTTCGTTCCAACCGTCAATGCCGATAGAAACAGCAGAAGCCCAACGATCTTGATGGAAATTGATAAATTATTGAGAACTTTCATTTTAGCCGTCCTCCTGCACCGCCTGCCCGCCAATCCTTAGAATCCCGCGAGCAACAAAGTGCTTTCAAGAAACTTTTTGTGTCAAAAAACAAAACATATTTATAATTTTTGGGAAATTTATTTATGAAATTTTACTTTTAACAGTGAAACATAATAATCAAGCTATATTATATGAGACTAATTTTTCCGGATGAATTCCGGACAACACGAAAAACGTCCATGGAAGCCAATACAAGCACTTTCAACAAAGCCGATCCTGCGGATTGGAATCCACAGCATCAGCCGGATCGATGGATTTTCAGCAGCGTTCTTGAATTCGGGAAGGGCCGCACAGCACAGCATCTTGCGCATCCCGCGGAAACCGGCAGTCCGCCTCGATCCATCGATTCCAGGTGGTCCGATCTGACCGGAACACGGTCATAAAATCTACAAATGGCCGATTTACGGCCATTTGGCAGGATGCGCGCCCTTCACACAGATTTCCCGCCGGAGGATGACGCAGGCTCCGCCGCCTTCGGCTTCATGAGTTGCGAGATGTAGATCCGCGTCAGCGACTTCAGGATCGGCGGCATCGCCATCACCGCGTCCTCGAAGCTGCGCTTGTCGATCACCTCGCAGATGCCCCCGGCGACCGCCACCGCGGTGACGTCGGGCAGACGGCCGGTCAGCAGATAGATCTCGCCGAACAGGCTGCCGGGACCGAGCGCCGCGATCTCCTCCCCCAGCGTGCCGCGGCCGGGGCGGAGCGCCACGCGGCCGGACTGGATCAGATAGGCGGTGTTGACCGGCTCGTTGGGACTGAAGAAGACATGCCCCTCGCGGATCATGCGGCGGTCGACCACCTTCTGGAAGGAGTTGGTCGACCGGAAATCGACCGGATTGCCGAACCTTGCGGTCGGCGGCAGGCCATAGTCTCGGCGGATGGCGGCGATCAGGCTCTGCAGCAGGTATGACGCCAGCGGCGGACTGCGCTTCAGCAGGCCGCGGAAGGCGTCCCTCGTCACCTCGACGCAAGACACCTCGGTCAGCGAACGCACGGTGGCGCTGCGCTCGCCATCGTCGATCAGCGCCATCTCGCCGACCACGGCCCCTTTGCCGACCACCCCCAGGCGCCGGTTGCCGCCCTCCGGCGTGGTCAGCAGCACCTCAAGCTCGCCGGATTCGATCAGCCACGCCCGGTCGGCGCGTTCGCCCTGCCGCATCATCACGATGCCGGGGCCGATGGTATAGCGCTTGGGACCGGAAGCGGCGGATTGCGTCATGGGGCGGCTCGGGAGAGGCAAAAGGTTATCGCCGCACTCTACTCCATGGCCGCCAAACCGTCAGCCGCCCGTCTTCATCACCCCGCGGTCTCGCGCCGGCCCGCCGCCGCGGCCCAGATGCTGGCGCAGGAAGGCGACGACCTCCGGCGCATCCCACTCCACCGCCCCCTCGACGCGGCCAAGCTCGCGGCCTTCGGGATCGACCAGGATGGTGGTGGGCAGTCCGCGCAGCGACAGCGCCTTCATCGAGTCCGACGCCGGGTCGAGGAACACGGTCAGATTCTGCACGCCCGTCTTCTTGTAGAAGGGCTCGACCGCCGCCCGCCCGCCACGGTCGAGCGACAGCGCCACCACCTGGAAGGCGTCGCCACCCAGCTGGGCCTGCAGCCGGTCGAGCGACGGCATCTCCTTCACGCAAGGGCCGCACCAGGTCGCCCACAGGTTCAGCAGGATCACCCGGTCCCTGAAGTCGGCCAGATCGACCCGCCGCCCCTCGGCGTCGATGAAGGACAGCGGCGGCATCGGCTTGGGCTCCCCCCCCTTGAACTTCTCCAGCTTTTCGACGCCGGTGGAGGCGACAGGCGTGGCCCCTGACGGGGAGTCCGGCGCGCCCAGCCGCAGCACCTCCGGTGGAGTGGGCGCAGCACCGGCGCTCCACCACAGGCCGGCCCCGGCCATGCACACACAAACCGTTGCGACAGCCGCCAAAGTCCGCATACTCACGCTTCCTCGCTCCCCTTCACCCGAATGCCCCGGTATCCGTCCCCATGAGCGCCGATCAGACCACGCCGACTTCCGCCGCCGCAACCGGCGCCTCCACCGGCTCTGCCGCACCCGCCGCCAGCCAGATGTGGGGCGGGCGATTCGCGCGCGGTCCCGCCGCCATCATGGAGAAGATCAACGCCTCCATCGGCTTCGACAAGCGGCTCGCCGACCAGGACATCGCCGGGTCGAAGGCCCATGCCGCGATGCTCGCCAAGCAGGGCATCATAACCCAGGCCGACGCCGACGCCATCATCGCCGGCCTCGACCGCGTGAAGGCAGAAATTGATGCCGGCGACTTCACCTTCAAGGTGGAGCTGGAGGACATCCACATGAATGTGGAGGCCCGGCTGGCCGAGCTGATCGGCGAGCCGGCCAAGCGCCTGCACACCGGCCGCTCGCGCAACGACCAGGTTGCGACCGATTTCAAGCTGTGGGTGCGCGACGCCATCGACCGGACCATCGCCGGACTGACCGCGCTGCAGGCCGCGCTGATCGACCTGGCGGAGCAGCACACCGGCACGGTGATGCCCGGCTTCACCCACCTGCAGGCGGCGCAGCCCATCAGCTTCGCCCACCATCTGCTGGCCTATGTCGAGATGTTCGGGCGCGACCGCGGCCGCTTCCGCGACGCGCGCTGCCGGCTGAACGAATGCCCGCTCGGCTCGGCGGCGCTGGCCGGCACCCCCTACCCCATCGACCGCTTCATGACTGCGGAGGCGCTGGGCTTCAACCGGCCGACCGCCAATTCGCTGGACGCGGTGTCCGACCGCGACTTCGCGCTGGAATATCTGTCGGCGGCGTCGATCTGCGCCATGCACCTGTCGCGCTTCGCCGAGGAGATCGTGATCTGGTGCTCGGCCCAGTTCCGCTTCATCAAGCTGTCGGACGCCTTCACCACCGGCTCGTCGATCATGCCGCAGAAGAAGAACCCGGACGCGGCGGAGCTGGTGCGCGCCAAGGCCGGCCGGGTGATCGGCAGCCTGAACAGCCTGCTGATCGCCATGAAGGGCCTGCCGCTGGCCTATTCCAAGGACATGCAGGAGGACAAGGAGCCGGTGTTCGAGGCCGACGACACGCTGGCGCTGTGCATCGCCGCCATGGAAGGCATGGTGCGCGACATGCAGCCCAACGTCCCGGCGATGCGCGAGGCCGCCGACCGCGGCTTCCTGAACGCCACCGACCTCGCCGACTGGCTGGTGCGCGAGCTGGACATGCCCTTCCGCGAGGCGCACCACGTCACCGGCCGCGCCGTGAAGGCGGCGGAGGACCGCCGCGTCGGCCTGACCGACCTGACGCTGGCCGAACTCCAGGCCATCGAGCCGCGCATCACCGAAGCCGTCTATCCGGCGCTGAGCATCGAGGCGTCGCTGAACAGCCGCACCAGCTTCGGCGGCCCGGCCCCCGTCCGCGTGCAGGAGGCGGTGAAGGCCGCCCGGGAGCGTTTCCTGTGAACCGCCATCTTCCCCGGCCCGTCACCCTGACCGTCCTCGCCCTGGCCGGCGTGCTGGCGCTCGCCGGCTGCGGCAAGAAGCCCAGCACGGTCGACAGCCCGCGTCCGGAAGGTCAGGCCGATCCCTTCCCGCGCCCCTATCCCAACCCCTCGCTGGACCCGAAGCCCGGTAAGCCGGCCGGTTCCGGAGTCCAGTTCCCATGACCGCCCGCACCGGTTCGCCCAAGAGTTCGCCCAAGAGTTCGCCGAATGGTTCCCCGATGAGCGTCTTCGCTTACCGCAACGGCGTGCTGCACGCCGAATCCGTGTCGCTGGAGGATGTGGCGCGCGAGGTGGGGACTCCCTTCTACCTCTATTCGACCGCGGCGCTGGAATCGCACTACAACGCCTATGCCGGCGCCTTCGCCGGGCAGGATGCCGGCGTCTGCTATGCGCTGAAGGCCAACTCCAACCTCGCCGTCATCCGCACCCTGTCCAGGCTCGGCGCCGGCGGCGACGTGGTGTCGGTCGGCGAGATGAAGCGCGCGCTGGCCGGCGGCATCCCGGCGGAGCGCATCGTCTTCTCCGGCGTCGGCAAGACCCGCGAGGATCTGCGCGCCGCGCTGGAGGCCGGCATCCACCAGATCAACGTCGAGTCGGTGCCGGAGCTGGAGGCGCTGAGCGAGGTGGCCTCGTCCATGGGCGTGGAGGCCCCCATCGCCTTCCGCGTCAACCCGGATGTCGACGCCAAGACCCACGCCAAGATCGCCACCGGCAAGAAAGAGAACAAGTTCGGCATCGACTACGACCATGCGCGCGAGATTTACCGGCGCGCGGCGGCCCTGCCGGGCATCAAGCCGGTCGCCATCGCCGTCCATATCGGCTCGCAGCTGACCGACCTCGCCCCCTTCCGGGCGGCTTACGAGCGGGTGGCGGCCCTGCTGCACCAGCTGCGCGAGGATGGGCACGACATCCAGCGCCTTGACCTCGGCGGCGGACTCGGCATCACCTACAAGAACGAGGCGCCGCCCGATCTGGCCGACTATGCCGCGATGGTGCGCTCCATCACCGGCAATCTCGGCTGCCGCATCACGCTGGAGCCGGGCCGTTCGCTGGTCGGCAACGCCGGCATCCTGGTCAGCCGCGTCATCTATGTGAAGCAGGGGCTGCACCGCCGCTTCGCCATCGTCGACGCGGCGATGAACGACCTGATCCGCCCGTCGCTCTACGACGCCTATCACGGCATCGTGCCCGTCGCGGAGCCGGCCCACGGCGTCGCGGCGGAGCCCTACGATGTGGTCGGCCCGGTGTGCGAGAGCGGCGACACCTTCGCCGTCCAGCGCCCGCTGCCGCCGCTGGCCGACGACGACCTCGTCGCCTTCCTGTCGGCCGGCGCCTATGGCGCGGTGATGGCCTCGACCTACAACAGCCGGCCGCTGGTGCCGGAGGTGCTGGTCAACGGCGACCGCTTCTCCGTCATCCGCCCCCGCCCGACGGTTGAGGAGATGCTGGCGGCCGAGCGCGTGCCCGACTGGCTGTAAGGAGTGCTGGCTTCAAGGGCTCGTTCATGGTGGGAAAAGGCTCTCCGGCCTCTTCCCACCATCCCCTCAGGTGCGGATCAGCCCATCCGTCCTGGACGGCTCGGCCGGCGGATTGACCGGGCCCGGTGACAGCTGCCAGCCGTCGAGCGCGCGTTTCAGCGCGTCCAGCCCGGCCCCGGCGGAGGATTTGGCCTCGTCGGCGGCGCGGGTGATGGCGGCGCAGAGTTCGGCGCGCCGCTTGGGATCGTCGCGGCTTTCCTGCAGCGCGCGGCCGACATCGTCGGCCGTCCCGCCGTTCTTGGCGTCGGGCGGCGCCGTCTTCGGGTCGATGCCCAACAGGGGCAGCAGATACTCCCGCCCCTTCTCGCGAGCCAGCGCCACCGCCCTGTCGCCGAATCGCTCCGCCGTCGCCAAACCGGCGTCCCAGGTGCTGAGCGCGGCCGAGACGGTCGGGCTGCAGCGCCCGGCGGGATCCGCCGGTGCTGCCGTCTGCGCCTGCAGCGGGGCGGCGGAGAGCAGCAGGACCGCCAGGGCCGGCACGGCAAGGCGGCGGATGGGGCTGGATGGGCACGTCATGCGGGCAAACCTGCGGTCTTGAGGGGGCCTGACGGTCATTTGGGGAGGCGGCACGCGCCTTTCCATGGCCCCGCACAGCCGACCCGGATCATTCCGTCAAGTGTCTGGAAAGTGCGCAGTGGCCGCAACCTGTGGCGATTTTGCTACCGGATGACCGTTTCATGACTGTTACATGACACAGCGCCGCTGCACTGCGCGGCGAAGCGTGCTAAGAGCGGCGCCAAATCACTCCAGTCATCGCGAGTCACCGTCCCATGCTGCTGCGCGCTTTCCGTTCGCTGATGCCGAAGGAGGAACGCTTCGTCGACCAGTTCGTCGAGCAGGCCCGCCACATCGTGGCCGCCGCCGCCGCCCTGGAAGCGGTGATGGACGCGGGTCCGGAGGAGCGGGCGCAGAAGATCGCGGCGCTGAAGCGGGTGGAGAAGGACGCCGACCGCATCGCCAAGGATGCCGGGCGCGACCTGCACCGCGCCTTCATCACCCCCTTCGACCGCTCGGACATCCTGTCGCTGATCAACGCGCTGGACGACGCCATCGACCTGATGGACGAGGTTCCACGCCATGCCGGCCTGTACGGCATCGAGACCTTCGACGAGCCGATGCGCCGCTTCGTCGTCCTCATCCGCCAGCAGGCCGACGTGATGGTGGAGCTGATGCCGCTGCTGGGCGCCATCGCCCGCAACGCGGAACGGATCGACCATCTCTGCGGCCGCATGTCCGACCTGGAGGACGAGGCCGACGACGTGCTGCGCAGCGCCCTGCAGTCGCTGATCGCCGAAAAGCCGGACATGATCGCCTTCCTCGGCCGGCGCGAGCTGTATGAGATGCTGGAGGCGGTGACCGACCGCTGCGACGACGTCGGCGACCTGGTCGCGGGCATCACGCTCGATCAGGTCTGAGGCGGCGGCAATGGAGGCCCTCCAGCTCGCTCTGCCGGCGATCGTCCTCATCGTCTTCGTGGCGCTCGCCTTCGACTTCATCAACGGCCTGCACGACGCGGCGAATTCCATCGCGACGGTGGTGTCGACCCGCGTGCTGTCGCCGAAGCTGGCCGTACTGTGGGCGGCCTTCTTCAACTTCATCGCCTTCCTGTTCTTCGGCCTGCATGTCGCCACCACCGTCGGCACCGGTCTGGTCGATCCGCTGGTGATGGACCCGGCGGTGATCCTGGCGGCGCTGATCGGCGCCATCGGCTGGAACCTGATCACCTGGTATCTCGGGCTGCCGTCATCATCCTCGCACGCGCTGGTCGGCGGCATCGCCGGGGCCGGCATCGCCAAGGCCGGATTCGGTGCCATCATCGCCAGCGGCTTCACCAAGACGGCGGTCGCCATCGTGCTGTCGCCGGGCATCGGCCTGCTGCTGGCCCTGCTGCTGATGCTGGTGGCGTCCTGGGTGTTGCGCCGCGCCGTCCCCTTCACCGTCGACCGGCAGTTCCGCCATCTCCAGCTCGTCTCCGCCGCCCTCTACAGCCTGGGCCATGGCGGCAACGACGCCCAGAAGACGATGGGCATCATCGCCGTGCTGCTGTTCAGCCAGGGCATGCTGGGCGATACCTTCTACGTGCCCTTCTGGGTCATCATCACCTGTCAGGCGGCGATGGGGCTGGGCACCATGATGGGCGGCTGGCGCATCGTCCGCACCATGGGCTCGCGCATCACCGACCTGAAGCCCTATCAGGGCTTCTGCGCCGAGACCGCGGGCGCCATCACGCTGTTCGGCGCAACCTGGCTGGGCATCCCGGTGTCGACCACCCACACCATCACCGGCGCCATCGTCGGCGTCGGCTCCGCCCGCCGCACCTCGGCGGTGCGCTGGGGTCTGGCCGGTCGAATCGTCTGGGCCTGGGTGCTGACGATTCCCGCCTCCGGCACCGTCGCCGCCCTGTCCTACCTGCTGGTGGCGGGCCTGCTGACCCCGTAAACGGGCCGCCGGCCCGCGCGGCCGGGCAGGAAATCGGGGGCGGGAACACGGCGCGAACGGATAAACCCTTCGTGCAGCAGCGCGGCCTTGACCCGGAAGGGCGGGAACGGCAGGATCGGTGCGGTGGAGACAGGATACCGGTCATGCCGCATATCGAACGCACCGACCAAGGCGAGCAGTATGTGCTTCCCGGCACCGAACGCCGGACGGTCCCCGGCTTGCCCTATGCGGCGGAAGCCGACGGCCAATTGACCCTTCATTTCTACGCCCCGCCCGACAAGTCCGAACGCCGGTCCCGCCCGACCTCCTCGCGCGCGATGCCCTCCACCCCGGCGATGCCCGCAGTGATGCCGGCCGCGATGACCCAGGTCCAGACCTCGACCTCGGGAGAGGCCACGGCGCAAAGCCTGTTCGGCCGCCGCCTCGCCCATTTCCCGCAGGTGTTCGAAACCCCCTGAGGGCTGTCCACGACCGTTTACGCGACACCTGTGCGGCTGCGGCCGGATGCCAGGGTGCGGGCGACCTGACGCAGCAGGATCTCGCGGTCATAGGGCTTGCCGATGTGCCCGTTCATGCCGGCCTCGCGGCATTGCCGCCGTTCCTCTTCGGATGAGCCGGCGGTCAGCGCCAGGATCGGCACATCGCCACGGGGCNATCTGCACGTCCATCAGCACCAGATCATAGTCGCCGGCCTTCACCGCCTGCACCGCCTCGGCACCGTCCGCAACCAGATCGATGCCATAGCCGCTGTCGCGGAACAGGGCCGCCAGCAGTTCGCGGTTGATCGACAGATCCTCGGCGATCAGCAGGCGCGGCGGCCCGGCCGGCCGGGGTGCGGCAGGAGCCGGGACGGAAACCAGGGGAGGGGCCGGGAGGGAGGAAGGCGCAGTCACGGCCGCCCCTCCGCGTCCGCCGGCGGTGCGGGCCAGCTGCTGGCGCAGTTCGTCGATGGAGAAGGGCTTGGCGATCATCGCCACCTCGGGTCCGAAGGCGGCGGGGTTGCCGACGGCATGCGCGGCGAAACCGGAGGCCAGCAGCACCGGCAGACCGGGGCGCATGCGGGCGGCCTGCCGCGCCAGCTCCGTGCCGTCCATGCCCGGCGGCATGACCACATCGCTCAACATCAGATCCAACGGTTCCGGACCATCCAGGATCACCAGCGCCTCGTTGGCATTGGCTGCCGCGATCACGCGATGCCCCCAGCCGCGCAGCAGCCCGGCCACCATGTCGCGAACGGTCGGGTCGTCGTCCACCAGCAGGACCGACAGCGGCTGCACGGCAGGGGCCGGAGCGATGGGGGGCAGAGCGGCGGCGGGGGCAGGCGCAGGCGTCGGCTGCGGCGCCGGCCGCGGTTCCGGAGGCAACAGGCGGGCGGCGGGCAGGCACACCGTCACCGTGGTTCCGACGCCCAGCGTGCTGCGCAGCGCCAGGGTGCCGCCATGCAGCTCCACCAACCGCTTGGTCAGCGGCAGCCCCAGCCCGGCGCCGTCGATGCCGCGGTTGGCGGCGCTGTCGACGCGGACGAAGGGCTGCAGGACACGCTCGACATCCTCGGCGGGAATGCCGAGACCGGTGTCGGTGACGCGGATCACCGGAACGCCATCGTCCAGCGCTGCCGACAGGGTCACGGATCCGCCCGACGGCGTGTATTTCACCCCGTTGGCGATCAGGTTCAGCAGGATCTGGCGGATGCGCCGGTCGTCGCCGCGCAGGTGCCGCGCCGCCGGCGCCACCGCCGCCGACAGCAGCACGCCGGCGCGCTCGGCCCGCGGGGTCAGCATGCGGACGGCGAAGTCGGCCGCCGCCTCCAGATCGCAGCGCCCCTCCTCGATGGGAAGCACACCGGCTTCCGCCCGCGCATGGTCGAGGATCTCGTTGATCAGTTCCAGCACATGCTGGCCGGAATCGCGGACATTGGCGGCATATTGCCGGTAGATCGGGGTGCCGACCGGCCCTTCCGCCTCACGCGCGATCAGGTCGGCGAAGCCGATCACCGCGTTCAGCGGGGTGCGCAGCTCGTGGCTGAGACCGGCAAGGAATTCGCCCTTGGCACGGTTGGCGGCCTCGGCAGCCTGCCGCGCGGTCTCCGCCATGTCGCGGGCATGGTCGAGCGCCGCGGCCAGCCGGGCGCTCTCGTCGCGCTCGGCGCTGGTCCGCTCCACCGCAGTGCGCGCCTCGGCCAGCGCCACCTGCGCCTTGCGCTCGCGGTCCAGATACCGCAGGCCCCAGGCCAGCGCCGCGAGGATCGCCAGCAGCCCGACGACGGTCTCCGCCACCGTGTATAGGGTGCGGATGCGCCACGAGGCCATCGCCTCGGTCCGGTCGATGCCGGTCAGCACCACCAGCCCGTAATCGCGCATGGTGCGGTAGGCGGCGAGGCGCAGCACGCCGTCCAGCACCGACGGCAGCAGAAACTGCCCCTCCGGCGCCTCGCTCAGCTTGGTCTGGAACAGCAGCCCTCCGGCGACCGAGCGGCCCACCGACGCTTCCGTCGCCGGGCGGCGGGCGACGACCTCGCCGTTCGGACGGTAGACGCCGATCAGCGGGTCGAACTCGAAACCCAGCATATTGTAGAAATCGGTGAGGGTATCGACCCGGATCGACGCGGACGCCACGCCGACGAAGCGCCCCTCGTCGTCATGCAGGGGGCGGGACACCGGGAAGACCAGCGGCTGGCTGCCGGTGCGCCCCGGCTGCCCGGCACCGATATGCAGACGCAGGCCGCTCCGCAGGGCCTCCAGACCGGCCGGATCGGCGAAGCTGGCGATGCGGTTGGGGAAACTGGCCGATTCCAGGACGGCCCGCCCATCGGCATCATAGATCCAGATCGCGTCCGCGCCCTCGATGTGGGCGGCGTATTCGCGCAGGCGGGACCAGTGCTTCAGGTCGCGGACCCTCTGCGGCCCGCCGGCCTCCGCCACCATCGCCGCGGTCTGGTCGAGCGCGATGTCGGCCGTGCGCACCGTCCGGTGGACATGGTCATCCACCAGCCGGGCCATGTCGCGGACCATGACGAAGTGGCGCTGCTGCGTGTCCTGGTAATCGTAGTAGATCCTGTGCGCCGCGTTGCCGGCCAATGCGGCCAGAACGACGACCACCACCAGAGCGCCCCTGACGAAGCGTCCCACAGATCCTCCCGGAATTCACCCGACCCGCCGCGCGATGCAGCCCGACCGATGCGGCCAAGCCGATTCGGCCAAACCGATGCTTCAGCTGCAAACTATCACGAAACCCGCCGGCCCGGCGCGGTATTCGGCGGCAGGTCCTGTCAGGGTTTGCCCCGATGGCAAGCGTCAAGGGCGGCAGGGGCCGGCCGCAGGGTTATCGCATTTGCCCAAGGATGGAGGGGCGGCGACATC
>NZ_CP028906.1:405467-418636 GCF_001639105.2 Azospirillum humicireducens | reverse complement strand
CCCTCTTTTCTCAAATGCGATTCCCCTGGGGCCGGCCGCACGGGAAAAATCGGCGCCACCCCCATCTTGCACGGGATACCCCACGGACCCAAATGCGCGGACGTTTGGACCATTGGGGAGGTAGGAACATGGGTCTGTTCGATATGTTCAAGGGCAACGCTCCGCTGGAGCTGAACCCGCGCCGTGCGCTGGTCGTCTCGCTGATCTACTGCATGGGGTCGGACGGCGAGATCGATCCGGAGGAGGTCGGCCATCTGCTCTCCGTCCTCGGCCGCAATGCCACGCGGGAGGAGCTGGACCGCTGCTTCAAGTTCGCGCGCAGCACCCCGCCCGACACGTTCCTGGGAGAGGTGGCGCCGAAGCTGAACGAGCAGCAGCGCCTGTGCATCCTGCTGAACATGATCGACAGCGCGATGGCCGACGGCGAGGCGGAGCAGGGCGAACGCGACCTGATCATCCGCTTCCAGCAAGCGTTCGGTTTCGACGACGCCAGGCTGCAACCCTATTTCCAGGCGCTGGCGGCGAAGAACAGCCGGACCGTGCTGGACGCCTGACGGCCAGGTGAAGGCCGCTCCCGGTCCCGGCCCGCCGGAACCGGGAGCGGCCGGCAGCGCCTTGCCCGGATGGGGAAAAGCGCGGCCGGCGCAAGTGGGGATTGCCTGTGGAGTTCGCCGGAATTTGCCGCGTCTGACCCGCGAAACGGTCACAGGCGGAATAAACCGCACCGACCTATGTTGATGCAGGTTAAAGGCCGGCCACCGTCATCTTTGCCGACGCGCCCGCTGTGGCACGAATGTTCACATGTCAACGTTCAATTGTCACAGCCGAACGTCATAGGCATCGTTGTGGGAACCGGTCCGAAGGTTTAATCTGTTCGTGTCCCCAACCAATTCCCGAACATGGGAAGGTGCCATCCATGAATCTGAACAGTCTGGCCAGCGACATGGTGAAAACCGCTCTGGCCTGTGAAAAGGCGCTCCCCGGTCGGGCGAACGCCGACGACCATGATCTCGCCCGGCACATCCTGGTCGAACCCGACCACGCCTGGCACGTTTGCGAGACCTATGCCCGCGCCGTCCGCATACCGGTCGAACAGCTGCCGGTCAGCCAGCTCCGCGGCCTCATCAGCGACATCGTTCTGTCGAAACTTCCCCGTTACGACTGAGTTTCTCGATCCCAAGGGCCGGCGCCGTATCCGGCCGATGGCCGGAACGATCCGGGTGCTTCATTCCCGAAATTCATGTTCCGTGGTGCCACCATGGCGATCGAGCTTCATTCCTTTACCGTAACGCTGGCCGTCGCGGATTCCTCCGGCTGTTCCAGCGCCGCCGAACATCGTGCCCGCATCTGGAAGGCCGTGTCCGAGCTGTCGGCCGCCGTCCGCAATGCCGGCATGGCCACCGAGGCCCGCTTCCGCGGCCAGGACCGCCAGGGCCATGTCCTGTTCGAGGCGACCGACACCGGCGCCGCCTTCCTGCGCGGCCTGCCCGCCATCGCCCGCGTCGACGATGCGCGCATGGGCGGGGGCATGGGCGGGGGACGCGTCCAGCTGCGCCACTGACTTCGTCACCGAAGGGCCGACGGGCTTCCCCAGCCGCAAAGACGAAGGCCCGCCGCTCCGATCCGGGGCGGCGGGCCTTGCTGCTTTCAGCGCCGCTTTCGTCGCATGACGTTCGCGCTCACCGTGCGCGGTGGCGCAGGGGGCGGACGTTGCTTTCGGTCTCGACCTCTTCGGTCGGGCGCACCTTCTTCAGCTGAACGATGAAGCGCTCGGCGCCATTCTCCATGACGGCGATGCCGGTCAGGCCATGCGCCCAGTCGCACGGGACGACGTGGATCTCCTTGATGGTGGCGGTACCGGCGGCAAGCTCCGCGCGATCCAGGACCATGTCCCCGACCCGGAACCCCAAATAGGCGTCTATCAGCATTCTGTTGGGTGTCCGTCTTCCGTTTCAGGCCACGCACCGGGTCCGGCACCGAGGGCCGGGCTCGTTCACGATAAGCCATCTTGCCACAGATTGGGCTTTTCGCGACGCTTTCCCAGCGGCGGCGACGCAGTAAACCGACGGAGACCCCCGATCGTTCCAGCCGCGGACGGCCGGACATTGTTGCCGGCGGGCCGGTTGGGATAGGGTCTGCCGGCTTTCCATCCCCCGTCCCGTTCCCCTTCCCATCCGTCCAGAGAGGTCCGTCGGTCGTGCAGAGTTGGCTGGTTCTGGCCGTGTCGGCGGCCTATCTGGGGGGGCTGTTCGCCATCGCCTGGTGGGGCGACCGGCGCACCGCCGGCGGAACGCTGGTGCTGTCCTCCCCGCGCGCGGCCGGCATCCTCTATGCGCTGACGCTCTGCATCTACAACACGAGCTGGAGCTTCTACGGATCGGTCGGCCGGGCCTCGGCCAGCGGTTTCGATTTCCTGCCGATCTATCTGGCGCCGATGATCCTGCTGCTGGCGGCACGCCCCGTCCTGACCAAGATCATCGCCATCACCAAGGCGCAGAACGTCACCTCCATCGCCGACTTCATCGGCGCACGCTATGGCAAGAGCCAGGCGGTGGCGGCGCTGGTGACGCTGACGGCGCTGGTCGGCGTGCTTCCCTACATCGCGCTCCAGCTGAAGGCGGTGGCCGCCAGCTTCGACGTGTTGACGGCGCCCTCGCTGGCCGCCCCGGCGGCCCTGCCGCCGCCGATCTGGGGCGACACCGCCTTCGCGGTGGCGCTGTCGATGGCGGTCTTCACCATCCTGTTCGGCGTCCGCCACATCAACGCCAGCGAGCATCACCGCGGCCTGATGCTGGCCATCGCCTTCGAAAGCCTGGTGAAGCTGACCGTCTTCCTGGCGGTGGCGGCCTTCATCGTCTGGGGGATGTTCGACGGCTACATCGACCTGATCGCCCGGCCGCAGGCGGAGCCGCTGCTGTCGCCAAACTTCTCCGACCCGACATGGTGGTCGAACACGGCGATTTCGATCGTCGCCTTCCTCTGCCTGCCGCAGATGTACCATGTGATGACGGTGGAGAACGACAATCCCCGCCATCTGCGCGCGGCCGCCTGGATGTATCCGACCTATCTGGTGGCCTTGAGCGCGCTGATGATCCCCATCGCGGTGGCCGGTCTGGTCACCTTCGGTGACGGCATCAACCCCGACACCTTCATGATCACCCTGCCGATCGCAGCGGGGGCGAGCGGCTTCAGCCTGCTGTCCTTCATCGGCGGCCTGTCGGCGGCAACCGGCATGGTCATCGTCGCCGCGGTGTCGCTCAGCACCATGATGTGCAATGACGTGGTGATGCCGCTGCTGCTCAGCCGCCCGCGCTTCGCCGCCCGCGTCGGCCGGCGCGACATGGTCGGCACGCTGCTGCTGGTGCGCCGGCTGTCGGTGCTGGGCATCCTGCTGCTGGCCTATGTGATGCACCGGCTGGTCGACCGCGATTACCCGCTGACCGTCATCGGCCTCCTCTCCTTCGTCGCGGTGGCGCAGTTCGGACCGGCCTTTTTCGGCGGCCTCTACTGGCCGCGGGCCAACCGGGTGGGGGCGCTGGCGGGGCTGGGCGCCGGCTTCCTGCTGTGGGTCTACACCCTGCTGGTGCCGTCGATGGCCCGCATCGTCCCGGTGCCCGACGCGTTGTTCGATGTCGGTCCCTGGGGCATCGGCTGGCTGCGGCCGCAGGCGCTGTTCGGCATCGAAGGGCTGGACCCGATCTCCCACGCCAGCCTGTGGAGCCTGCTCGCCAACCTGATCGCCTTCGTCGCCGGCTCCCTGCTGGCCCGGCCCAGCGCGGTGGAGCGCACCCAGGCCGTCTTCTACACCACCGCCACCGCCGACCAGGACGACGACGACACCCCCCAGGCGCTCGCCAAGCTGGCCGACCTGCGGGCGCTGGCCATCCGCTTCGTCGGGGCGGAGCGCGGCAACGCCGCCTTCGACGCTTATGCCGCCGGCCGCAAGGGCGAGGCGGGGCCGGCCGACCTCGACGCCGTCCGCTTCACCGAGACGCTGATCGCCGGCGCCATCGGCGCGGCGTCGGCGCGGGTGGTGATGGCCGCCTCGCTCCAGGGCCGCTCGCTGTCGCGCGGCGACGCCATGGCGATGCTGGACGAGGCGTCGGAGGCGCTGCGCTTCAACCGCAAGCTGCTGCAGGCGACGCTGGAGAACATCGGCCAGGGCATCTGCGTGATCGACGCCGACCACCGCATCGCCGCCTGGAACCACCGTTACCTGGAGCTGCTCGACCTGCCGGCGGACATGGTGCGGGTGGGCGTGCCCTTCGCCGACCTGATCCGCTTCAACGAGCGGCGCGGCGAATACAGCGCCCACGACATGAAGGCGCTGCTGATCAACCGCGACACCGCCACCCTGCGATGGCCCTACCGCTACGAGCGGCGCCGGCCCGACGGCACGGTGCTGGAGATCGTCGCCAACCCGCTGCCGGAGGGGGGCTACGTCTCCACCTACACCGACGTGACCGAGCGCTACCGCGCCGCCGAGGCCCTGCGCGAGGCCAACGAAAGCCTGGAACACCGCGTGCAGGAGCGCACCGACGCCCTGCAGCAGGCCAAGGCGGAGGCCGAGGCGGCCAACGCCAGCAAGACCCGCTTTCTNCTGCAGCCGCTGAACGCCGCCCGCCTGTTCGTCTCGGCGCTGGAGGAGAGCATCCGCGTTCCCCTGCCGACGGTGGAGCAGCGGCTGTCCGAATGCGGCATGATCGACAATGCCGCCGCCGCCCTGCGCTCCACCGAGATGCTGCTGGGCGGGCTGCTCGACATCTCCTCGCTGGATGCCGGCAATGTCCGGGTGCAGCTGCGCAGCTTCGCCATCGACGAGCTGCTGGGCGGGCTGGGGGTGGAGTTCTCCGCCCTGGCACAGGAACGCGGGCTGACGCTGAAGGTGGTCGGCTGCGGCGCCGTGGTGCGGTCGGACCCGCAGCTGCTGCGCCGGGTGCTGCAGAATTTCCTGTCCAACGCCATCCGCTACACGCCCAAGGGCCGGGTGCTGCTGGGCTGCCGGCGGCGCCGCGATCCGACCCACAACAATTCTCTGGGGGGCGACCGCCTGCGCATCGAGGTGTGGGACACCGGCCCCGGCATTCCCGAGTCCAGGCACCACGAGGTGTTCGAGGAGTTCCGCCGGCTGGGCGGCGAAGACGGCAACGGCGACCCGACCGACAAGGGGCTGGGGCTGGGGCTTGCCATCGTCGACCGCATCGCCCGGCTGCTCGGCCATCCCGTCAGCATGCACTCCACCGTGGGGCGTGGCACCGGCTTCGCGGTGGAGGTGCCGATGGAGCGGGCACGCGCCGCCCCGGTGGACCGCCCCGTCACCGTTCCCACCGCCCTGTCGGCCGGGCTGCTGGTGCTGTGCATCGACAATGAGGAGCCGATCCTGGCCGGCCTGCGCGCCCTGCTCGGCCAATGGGGCTGCCGGGTGGCGACGGCGTCGGACGTGGCCGGCGCACTGGCGGCGCTCGTCCCCTTCGACGGCGCGCTTCCGGATGTGGTCTGCGTGGATTATCACGTCGGCAGCGGGCAGACGGGGCTTGCGGTTCTGGAGCGGTTGCGGGAATTGTGGGGCCGTCCGGTCAAGGGGCTGCTGCTGACCGCGGACCGGTCCGAAGCGGTGCGGGCCGAGGCGGAGCGTTGCGGCTGCGGCGTGCTCTACAAGCCGGTGAAGCCGGCGTCGCTGCGCCGCTTCCTGAATGGGGCGGCGCTGCAAAGCTCCGCTGTGGCCGAACGTTAGGGCCGGAACCGGACAAAAGCCGGGCGGCCGCGAATGGGGGGAGTGCGCAAGCCATGGGCGAGGACAACATAGCGGGCGAAGACGGAACGACGATCGTCATCGGCGACGACCACCCGCTGGTGCAGGCGGCGTTGCGCGACGCGCTGGGCAAGGCGATGCCGGAGGTGCGGGTGATCGAATGCCCGGACCTCGACTCGGTGATGGCCACGGTGGGGCAGCGGCCGGCCGACATCGACCTCGTGCTGCTCGACCTCAACATGCCCGGCACCCACGGCTTCGCCGGCCTGTTCATGATGCTGGCCCACCACCCGACCGTGCCGGTCGCCATCCTGTCGGCGCTCCAGGACTCCGACACCATCCGCCGGGCGCTGGCCTATGGCGCGTCGGGCTACATCCCCAAATCGCTGTCGATGCCGGCGATGGCCGACGCCATCCGCGCCATCCTGTCCGGCGAGACCTGGGCGCCGCCGCTGTCGGCGGTGTCATCGGAAGCCGACGAGGCAGAATCCGCCCGCCGCTTCGCCTCCCTCTCGCCGCAGCAGCTGCGCATCCTGACGATGATCGTCGACGGCAAGCTGAACAAGCAGATCGCGGGAGAGCTGAACGTGTCGGAACAGACGGTGAAGGTCCACGTCTCCAGCATCCTGCGCAAGCTGAACGTGGTCAGCCGCACCCAGGCCGCCGTCGTCGCCGGCCGGCTGGCGGTGGGCGGCGACGTGCTGCGGTGAGGACGAGCCCCTTTCCCGTGACCGACCCTGCGGTGCATCCATGGCCCTTCTTCTGAGCCTTTCGCTTGCCCTGTCGCTGATCGTCCTGCTCGGCGCCGCGGCGATGGAGCGGGCGGCGATCCTCGGCCGGATCAACGGGGCCAACGGGTTGACCATCCTGGTGGCGCTGGTCGTCTCGGCCGCCGCCTCCCTCCCCGTGGCCCTGCTCGCCGGCTGGATCGCCGGGTGGAGCGCCCTGCCGGCGGTCCTCGCCGGCTCGGCGCTCTATCATTGGGCGATGGCGAAGCTGTTGCTGGGCGGGTTGCAGGCCATCGCGTCCCGCATCGCCGCCGGAGATCGGGCGAAGTCGCCGTCGCGCTGAAGACAAGCCTCTCTTCGGTAAGGTCAATTGACCATCATATTCGTGAAGGCAGGAGCCCAGAAAACCCTAAATGTAAAAGCACAGATTAGAACTGCGCCTGCTCGTATTTGCTTAGCCTAATTATATTATTACAGGAGATACTTCAATCTATGCACGGGAAAATTGATGGTGCTTTGCAATGAAAGTGACGATCCATCGTTAACAGATGCACAGAGCAACCTATAAGAGCAAATACCTGACCAAAAATAAGTTCGTTGAGTGGCATGAAAGGCTGCGCTATAGACTTCAAGCGGTGTTTCCCCAATTGACAAGTTAGTTATGACCGACAATCTTGATCAGCCTTCCGGCAATGCTCTTACCGAGATTAGCGAGGCCATGGGCGCACTGACAACCGGCGTTCCGCCTGCGGTTCAGAAAACGTTTTGGAAAGCAGCAGGCCGAATTTTTACCGGTATGGCCGAAGTGCCTGCTTCGTATTTTGAGGGAAAGGCAGCTGTAATCAAAGCTAAGTACGAGAGTGAAGCCGCAGAGATAAGGGCGAAGCATGAAGCGCGCTCGAATATTATACGGCACAGCGGAGATGCCGCAGCTAGTCAATTCGCCGATCCCGCTTTGACTCAACGAGCTTTGGAATATCATGCCGCCGACATCGTTAGAGGGCAAAAAAATCGAGAAAACATTGCATTGATCGCTGCGAAAGCTCTTCGGGAAACCACAGATGCTGAGAATGCTCAGCCTAGCATCGATAAAGAAGTTGATAATGAAATCTCTGATGACTGGATGAACACCTTCTTAAAAGACGCTTCTCTAAAATCAATCACTGAAGTACAGGAACTTTACGGAAGGATACTTGCTGGCGAAGTGAAATCTCCCGGCGCCTTCTCGTTAAAGACTCTGCAAGTTGTTTCGACTTTGGAGCAAAGAACGGCCAAGATTTTTCAGGACTTCTGCAATTCATCTACCGATTTCGGGAGAGTCCGAATTATTGATCTTGGGAAACATGCCAGCGAAAATGGGTTAGCTTCGTATGGGCTTAGCTATAACAACCTCAGCGATCTTGTTGATGCTGGGCTTGTTCGAGCAGAGTTTTCAGAATACACAACTATTGCCAAGCCAACAGCAAAAATGTTTTGGTCATGCAATTTTGCAGGACGCGATGTCGCCTTGGTTTCCATTGAGGAATCCGCAGAAGCAGAAGAGAAGCTACAACTGAAGGGCCCATCGCTTACCCAAGCAGGCACCGAACTCCGGAGGGTAGTCCCTATGGAACCAAACAAGATTTATTTTGAAGATTTTTCAAAGTGGTTAAAAGATAGAAACCTCAGACTTATGATTATGCATCCAAATGAGCGCGGATCCTACAACGGAAGACCTTTTGAGATTTGATTTTACATCATTATCGTATTCAAGAAAGCAAAAGAAATAGCACTCCGCCAAAACGAGTGCTTCTTCTGCTCGCTCTGATGGTCAACGCTTTATGACACAAATGCGTATTGCCCTTCTGACGGAACACCTCGTTCTTCCTTTGTACGCATAAGCTGGCAGTTAGCGCGCGCCTTTGCTAAGCTGCCGCCATCATGATAGCGCCCCTGCACAGCGTCTGCCGCGACTGCGCCGCCGCCCTGCCGGGTGACGTGACGCGCTGCCCGAAATGCGGCAGCCGGCGGCTGTTCCGCCATGCGGAGCTGCACAGCCTGTCCATCGGCCACATCGACTGCGACAGCTTCTATGCCACGGTGGAGAAGCGCGACCGGCCGGAACTGGCGAGCCGGCCGGTGATCGTCGGCGGCGACGACCATCGCGGGGTGGTGGCCGCCTGCTGCTATGTCGCCCGCATGTCCGGCGTCCGCTCCGCCATGACGATCCGCGAGGCGCTGGACCGCTGCCCCGACGCCACCATCATCCGCCCGAACATCGCCAAATACAAAGAAGTCGGCCATCAGGCCCGTGCGATCATGGAGGCCTTCACCCCCCTGGTGGAGCCGATCAGCATCGACGAGGCCTATCTCGACCTCACCGGCGTCGAGGAGCGGCTCAGCATCAGCCCGGCCCAGGCGCTGGTGGAGATCGTCCGCCGCTTCGAGCAGGAGCTGCGCATCACCGCCTCCATCGGCCTCAGCCACAACAAGCTGCTGGCGAAGATCGCGTCCGACCTCGACAAGCCGCGCGGTTTCTCCGCGCTGGGCCGGGCGGAGGCGGCGGGCTTCCTGGCGCCCAAGCGGGTCACCATCCTGTGGGGCGTCGGCCCGGCGCTGGAGCGCAAGCTGTTCGCCGACGGCATCACCCGCGTCGGCGATTTGCAGGACAAGGACGAGCATTGGCTGGTCAAGCGCTACGGCGCCATGGGCCGGGTGCTGTTCAACTATGCCCGCGGCGAGGATTCCCGCCGGGTGCATCCCGAATCGCCGAGCAAGAGCATCTCGTCGGAGGAAACCTTCGACTGGGATGTCACCACCCTGCCCGCCCTGGCGCAGGAGCTGCGCCCGCTGGCCGACAAGGTCGCCCGCCGGCTGGAGCGCGAGGGGCTGCTGGGCCGCAGCGTGGTGCTGAAGCTGAAGACCAAGGATTTCCAGCAGCTGACCCGCTCCCGCCGGGTGGAGCCGACCCGCTCGGCCGAGACGATCCTCGCCGCCGGCATCGCCCTTCTGGAACGTGAGGTGGACGGCCGCGCCTTCCGCCTGATCGGCATCGGCTGCACCGACCTGACCCACCCGGAAACCGCGCCGGACCCGGAGCTGGACCTGTTCGGGTGATGAGCGGGCATGAATGATCATGGGCCCGCACCGCGGTGGATTCGATCATCGCCCGAGCCGGTGGGCTGCACGCCCTTGGCCCCCCGGCGGACGAAGCGGTTGTGGAGCGTCTTGCGTGCAGTCGCTCTTCCGGCCGCGGATCACGCGGCGACGGCGCCCCCGTCCGAAATGGGAGGCTCGACGGCCAAGACGGTGAGGGTCTTCGCCTCGCCGTCGCGCGTGTACCATGTGATCGACTGTCCTTCCGCGACGCCGATGAGGGCCGCGCCAATCGGGGTCAGCACCGACACCCGACCGGCCGCGAGGTCGGCATCACCCGGATAAACCAGGGTGACAGTCCGCTCCTGTCCGGTTGCCTCGTCCCGGAACGCCACGCGCGAGCCCATCGTGACCACCGTCGTCACGAGTTCGCTGGCATCGATCACCGCAGCGCGCTCCAGTTCGCCCGTGAGGTACTCGTATACATCGGGCAACCTCTCGGAAACGGCTTCGACCAGAGCCGAGAGGCGGTCATGGTCGGTGGCGGTCAGCACGATGGGCGGAAACTGGTCTGCGGGACGCATCAAGGTCTTCCTTCGCTTTTCTCGGCATTGCACAACCGACTGCCAGGCGGCGCCCCCCGGTGGACGCCCCATCGGTCATGCAGCGGTTGCACATGATAAACCCGCGACTGCATGGATGCGGTTCGAGCGGCTCTCTTGGATTCGGAGACTATGTTGGCCCCGGACGGTCCGGGAGCCTTGCCTCAGGCGACCAGATCCGGGGCGAGCGAGCCTGCGTGAACGCGGCCTGCACGCAGGAGATTACGGATATGGCGGGGCGGCAGTGTCATGGTTCCCCGAACTTGGACAGGTTCGCTCCGGAATTCAAGGATTACCCGATCACGACGGGGGCACGCGGCCCCCGCTCCCTGAAGCAAGCCCTTCCGGAGCGAACATGCCCCCTTGGGCGAGAGGAAGGCATTCCCGCAACGGTCAGTCGGCCTGTTCCTCCAGCGCCGGCAGGCTGCCGGGCCGCACCACGCTGCGGATGGCGAAGCTGGACTGGATGCGCTGGACGCCGGGCAGGCGCGACAGCGAATCCTTGTAGATGCGGTCGTAATCGGCGGGATCCCGCGCCACCACCCGCAGCAGGTAATCCGAACTGCCCGACAGCAGGTAGCATTCCCGCACCTCCGGACAGCGGCGCACCGCGGCGTCGAAACGGCGCAGATACTCGTCGGTCTGGCGCTCCAGCGTGATCTGGACGATGACGGTCACCGACTTTTCCTCGTCCGCCGTCTCGATGATGGCGGTATAGCCGCGGATCACGCCGGAATGCTCCAGCATGTGCAGGCGGCGCAGGCAGGCCGACGGCGACAGTCCGACCTCCGCCGCCAGCTTGGCGTTGCTCATCCGGCCGTCCTTGCGGAGAAGGCGCAGGATCTTGTGGTCCAGGGCGTCCAGGGCGTGCATGCAATTTTATTCGAAGACGTGGTGGATCATGCGGAAGCTCCACCACACTA
Organism: Azospirillum humicireducens; assembly: GCF_001639105.2. Lineage (NCBI taxonomy): Bacteria > Pseudomonadati > Pseudomonadota > Alphaproteobacteria > Rhodospirillales > Azospirillaceae > Azospirillum > Azospirillum humicireducens. Next base: position 407,556 of record NZ_CP028906.1, on the reverse strand, counting down.
TGGGGGATTCATGCAAGGCTTTGCAGAGATTCACCCGCTCGGACGGACGTATAGTGACCCATCCGAGACAATCCGCCTGACCGATGGTTTCCGGTGACACCAGATCGGGTTCGACGGGGGTTCGCATCGGGGAGAACTCTCATGGTCACTTCTCGCATGGCCGCGCGCATCGGCGTGCCCAAGGAAATCAAGAACCACGAGTACCGTGTCGGGCTGACGCCGGCATCGGTCCGCGAACTGGCGGCGGAGGGCCACGCCCTGCTGATCCAGAGCGGCGCCGGGGCCGAGATCGGCTTTTCCGACGAGGCCTACCGCGCGGCGGGGGCCGAGATCGCCGGCACCGCCGAAGAGGTGTTCGCGAAGGCCGACCTTATCGTGAAGGTCAAGGAACCGCAGCCGGCGGAATGTCGCAGGCTGCGGCCGGATCAGGTCCTGTTCACCTATCTGCACCTCGCCCCCGATCCGGAACAGGCCCGGCTGCTGATGGAGAGCGGCTGCACCGCCATCGCCTATGAGACCGTCACCGACCGCGCCGGCCGGCTGCCTCTGCTGGCGCCGATGTCGGAGATCGCCGGCCGCATGGCGATCCAGGTCGGCGCCGTAGCCTTGCAGAAGAGCAACGGCGGCTCCGGACTCCTGCTGGGCGGCGTGCCCGGCGTGCTGCCCGGCAAGGTTCTGGTGATCGGCGGCGGCGTGGTCGGCACCAATGCGGCCCGCATGGCGATGGGGCTGGGCGCCGACGTCACCATCGCCGACCGTTCCATGCCGCGGCTGGCCCAGCTCGACGAATTGTTCGGGCCGCGGCTGAAGACCGTCTACGCCTCGGCCGACACGCTCGACAGGCTGGTCGCCGACAGCGATCTGGTGGTCGGCGCCGTGCTGGTGCCGGGGGCCGCAGCCCCGAAACTGGTGCGCCGCGACCAGTTGGCCGGCATGCGCCGGGGTTCGGTTCTGGTGGATGTCGCCATCGACCAGGGCGGCTGTTTCGAGACCAGCCACGCCACCACCCATTCCGACCCGACCTATGTGGTGGACGGGGTCGTCCATTACTGCGTCGCCAACATGCCGGGCGCCGTAGCCCGCACCTCCACCGAGGCGCTGAACCATGCCACCCTGCCCTTCGTCCAGGCGCTGGCCGGCAAGGGCTGGAAGCGGGCGCTAGCCGAGGATCCGCATCTGCTGGCCGGACTGAACGTCCATGCCGGACATTTGACCTACGAGGCGGTCGCCGACGCCCTGGGACAGCCCTTCACCGACCCCCACGGCATCGTCCGCTGAACATGTGAACAGCTGTTGACAAAGAACTGAACGAAATTCTGCGAAAGCGGGAGTTGTGGAAACTTCGTTCTGAAATCGGCAGCGACAGCGCGAGGAATGTTGTTTTTTTTCGCCGTAGAAAAGAGAGTGTTGCGCCTACGGATCAAGTTGCTTTACCTGTCTGTCACAAGAAAAAGGGTAGCATCCGCCACCGGCACCAAAGTGCCGGGGTGAGAGGCCAAGAACAGAATAGAACAGGGTAAGGCTCGGCGCCTTTCGCCGACTGGGCTGGGCCGGATGGCCGTTCCGTCCGATCCGGCCGCTTCACCACAGGTTTGCCCGGCAGCGATGCCGGTGGGGACGCCACGGCCGCAAGCCGTGCCGCGCAAGTGGGAGCTGTTGACCATGGTCGAACGACGGAATGCCGCCCGGGTGCGGGACCGCGCCCCCGCGACAGTGTCGCGCGTCCGGATGACGTCGCCGCTTGTCCCGATGGTCGCCGGCCCGGTTCCGGGCCGCCGGACCGTTCCGGCCCTCCACATGCAGACCCGCAGCGGTCCCCCGATCCGCCTTTGACCGAAGCCCCGCCGGATCCCGCATCCGGCGGGGCTTCGGCAAGAACCGGGTGCGGCGGCGGGGTTCCAAGCGTCCCCTGCCTCGGTCCTGGATGTTCTCCCCCGTTCATCCGGATCGGAACTCCGCCGCCGCACACGGCTCAATCCAGTTTTTTTCGCGTGCCTGCCTATTCGGTGATCTGGGAGAGTGGGAGAAGAGCGCCTGATGGATTATTTCATACAGCAATTGATCAACGGCTTATTACCCGATCACGACG